>JAGHYK010000006.1 GCA_017743695.1 Chloroflexota bacterium | reverse complement strand
CAGTGGGGGGTGGTTACTTTCGTTCTCGAATTTCCTGAAGGAAAGATACACTACCCATGGGGAGAGCGTCACGGTTTTGGGAACTCCCTCATGCATCTGCCGGTAAAAGATGAGGTCTATTGTTGATCCATTGTTCAGGCCATACCGTCAACGAATTTTTTTAACGAATAAACGAATATGCCTTCCCCCTCGTTGACGGTATCCCCCCACAGGTCGGAAAGCCTGGGCTATACAATCACTCCACGGTCTATCGTCCACCGTCCACTGTCCACTCCGCGGTCTGCTGTCCGCCGTCCGCGGTCTGGATTAATTCGTTTTCCTATTCGTTGACGGTTCCCCCTACGAAGCCGGTGGCTCTCTTTGCCTGCCAGGATGTCCCCAATGCGATATGCTCTCCCTACCCAGAAATATCCAGGAGCAAAGTTGTGGTATACTGATTCCATAACCTGGGAAAGGAAATATCACTATGGATGATCGGATTACCGTTATCGAAGGTCCCCCACCCGTTTTTGAAGTGGTGCAGGATGGTTGGGCAATGAGCCTGTGGGAAGGTGTCCGGCCTGTCGCTCCGGCGGTGACTCGTCTGCGCACCTTTAACGGCGCATCCCTGGTGGAGCGATGCTATCGTGCCTGGCATAATCAACAGGCGATCCACCTGTATTACCGCGACGAGATGGGATTGGAGCAACGCGCCCCGATCCTTGCAGCCCGTTATGTTACCACGCCTGATGGCGATGTGCTCATCCTGGTCGTCGCCCTTGAACCCGAAGAACTCCAGTTTGAGTCGAACTTCGGTGATGAGGGAGAGGATGAACCGTTTGACGAAGGTTAGACAAAAAAGCGAGCAGTATCTCAGAGCCGGTGAGATGATGCGATGAGCGTTCTTCTCTCCGATCTTCAAGATGGCATCTTAACGCTCACCTTCAATCGGCCAGAACGTGCCAATGCCTTTAACCTGGCCTTGATCAAAGCGCTGCAAGAGGCACTGCGACGCGCCGCCGCTGAGGATACTGTTCGATGTGTGGTTTTGATGGGAAATGGGAGGGCATTTGGAGCCGGTCAGGATTTAGAAGAAATTCAGGCCGCTGCGGGCACCTCCATTCGTGAACACTTACAGCAAACCTACAATCCGCTGATCTTGCAACTTCGCCATCTCGAAAAACCTGTCCTGGCAGCGATTCATGGGGCTTGCGCCGGGGCCTCCCTGGGCGTTGCGCTGGCCTGCGATCTGCGCATTGCGGCTGCCGGGACACGTTTCGTCGTCGGGTTCAATGGCATTGGCCTGGTGCCAGATTCTGGGGTATCGCTTTTCCTCCCCTTGATGCTCGGTTTGGGGCGCGCCACCTGGTTGACCTGGAAGAACGAGCCTTTCTCCGCAGAACAGGCCCTGGAATGGGGCATTGTGCAGAAAGTGGTACCACCCGAAGAACTGGGCGCAGCGGCGCGCGAAATCGCTCAACAGTTGATAGAAGGCCCCCAAAAGGCCTTTGCATTGACCAAACGCGCCTTCAACCGGGCCGTGTTCGCTCACCTGGAAACCATCCTCGATTACGAAGCGCACCTCCAGGAGATCGCCGCTCGCGACCCCGAACATCTACGGCGGGTACAACTTTTCCTCGAGCGACGAAAAAACGCCTGAAAATCAGGCTCGTTTCACCACCGAGCACACAACGATCTCCCGACCACCTGACCGCTGGGGTTTACGATTCGCCGGAGGTGGGTGGCTTGTTTTCGACGGGCTGGGAAGAACCAGCCCGTTTTTTGCTCACGCTGCTGTGATAGAAGCGCACGTGAGCTTTTTCAAGCGTAACCAGGCCGGCCTCAATTTTATCCTCGATGGAAGCGAGAAATTTTTCCAGCTTTTCAGCCGTATCCACGATTTCAATGATGACAGGCAGGTCCTCTGAGAGACGCGTGAGCTTGAACGTATGAATGTGGCGACTTTCAGCGCCGAACCCCATGATGCCGCGCAAAACAGTCGCTCCAGCCAGGCCTTGCGCTCGCGCCTGAACGACAATCCACTCGTAGAGCGGTTTGCCGGCGTATTTATCCCCCTCGCCAATAAAAATCCGCAATAGATAACCTTCTTCCGGCAGGGTCATATTACCTCCAGATCAAATAGGCCAGGGTGCGTCCTGCCCAGACCAGAAACAGGGCAGCAAGGATATGCGCAGCGATGTTCAGAAAAGCCAGTGAGCTTTCGCCAAGGCGCAAGAGATTCACCGTGTCATTGCTGAAGGTGGAGAAAGTTGTGAACCCACCCAACAGGCCGATGATCAGGAAAGCTCGCGTCTCCACATTGAAGGCCCCATACATTTCAGCCAGTTGAGTAAGAAATCCGATCAAAAGGCAGCCGATAAGGTTAACAGCCAGGGTGCCATAAGGAAAATCTACACTGTTGGATAATTCTTGCACATAGCCGCTGACGAGATACCGGAGCACAGAACCGATGAAACCGCCCGCTCCGATCAAGATCAACCTGTACATTTTCCAAACGATTTCTCTCCTTTCTGCGTGACTTTGTATTCATCTGGATCAACCCCGATCCACGAACGCTCCTGGTGTGAAAGGATCGCGCCCCAACTATACCACGCCATGTGAAATTTGACACGGAAACCGGCACGATGTCTCACCCATTTCTATTCTACCGTCTACCGTCCACGGTCTACGCTCATTACCTCCGGTCCACAGTCCGCGGTCACCACCCGTCGGCTGCAGTCTGCACAGCGGTTTGCGATTATCATCCGCCCCCAAAGGCTCAGCCGGGCCTCACAAAGAGCCCGCACGAGTGATCAGCTCAAACAGCTGCGCCATCCCCTGCCGAATCGGAGGGATCTCGATAAATTCCTGCAGCGTATGGGCTGCGCCGCCGCGCGTGATCCCCAAAGTAATCGCAGGATAGCCACGGCTGAGTGGCAGGTTTGCATCGGTGGAGCCGCTGGTCAGAATCGGGGCGATACCCTGATGTTGCAAACAAGCCTTCGCCAATCGGACCAGCGGATGGGTGGCTGGGAGTTCTCCCGCCGGACGCTCTCCCAGCGAGCGCAGTTCGATGGTCACCGAGGGCTGCTGAAACTTCTTGATCGTCGCAAGCACCTGCTCGCGCAGCCTGCGCAGGGCGTCTTCACTCTCAGAGCGCAAGTCCAGCTCCATCCATGCTTCCGAGGCAATGACATTGATCCCACTGCCGCCGCCCATGCGACCAATATTCAACGTCGTGCGAGGCGGAGCGGAAAGCGGGAGAGCGGTCAAAGACGCGATCAGATTTCCCAAGATGTGGATTGCGGAAGGAACATCGGGATCGCCCCAGGGATGTCCGCCGGGGGTGTGTACGCCAACATGATACCGCTGCACTCCTGTGCCCCGGTGATACACGTAGCCCAACGCCATCCCCTCCAGGACAACGTAGGCGCTCACTTCTCCCCCGAAGCGATCCACCACCGCTTTCATACCGCGCAGATTCCCCAACCCCTCTTCGCCGCTGTTGGCGATCAACCAGAGATCAAAGGGCAGGCGCACCGCATGTTGGCGCAACATCCACAGCAAACCAAAAAGGGCAGCCACCCCCAGGGAATTATCCCCGATTCCGGGCCCCTCCAGGCGATCCGCGGCCGTTCGACAGCGCAGGTCGGTTTCAGGCGGAAAGACGGTATCCAGGTGCGCCGTCACGATCAGGGGTGGGCGGCTGGCTGCTACGGAGCGCAAGCACCCATAAACGTTGGGTAACTCATCCATGAAGCACTCATCCAGGTTCTCCTGAAGCATTCGCTCCAGGACAAAACGCGCCCGATCCTGCTCACCGAAAGGCGGCGCCGGGATTTGCTGAATCTGCCGGGCAAGGTCTATCAGAGCGGGGAGAAGATCGTTCATGCTGGGACGATCAGCAGGTTCAAATATTGCAGGCGAGAACGAGCCAGATCGGGCATGACCTCCCAGGGATAAAAGGGGTCAAGGCTTTCGCTCTTGAAGGCCAGCGAAACCGCGCCGTAAAGGACAGCCTGCTGCGGTTCAGCCGTTTGAATCAGGCCAGCGAGCAAGCCACCGCCAAAAGCATCTTCCAGCCCAATCGGAAAGCGTCCCAGCGAATAGGCCGGAATTTCCCAGCGTTCCCTGCTGAAAGCCAGGTAAAGCAAGTAACGCCAGCTCGAAAGGGAAATCACAACCTTAGGAACAAAACGCCCGATCCAGGAGGCCATTTCCCAAAGATCATGGCTCAATCCCCAAAAGAGCCTTTGCAGGTCTTTCTCGTGGATGATCAAAACTTCCAGCCCTTCGAGGAAAGATAAACGCTGTGCATATTCAGGGGAGACATCCAGAAGTCCTGGAAAGGTGGCAACCAGGCGCTTCACGCCGTGGGTATGCAGATAGGCGATCCATTGCGCCAGATACTCTAGCGGCATGGGACAGAGATAGGCGCCCTCTGCCTGATGATAGGAATCAGGAAGCAAAGAGGGGGAAAAGCCACAGGAAGTCAACGAAGCGTCTTTCTGCGGTTGATAGCCGAGTAATTGTGGTGGAAATGGGACCCCATGGCGCAGACAGGCCTTCACCAAAGGGAAGCCCGGACGCAGCGCCTCATCGTAACTATAGACCGCCCGCGACTCCAGCTCCTGATCGAGAATGCGTATCCCATCCACCTGGAGGCCGCGCGCCTGAAACAGAGAGCACCAGTGCGAGGGATAACCTTTCCCCACCTGAGAGGCGAGCGCCAGCTGCTTTTCCCAGATCACAGCGCCAGAAGCAGCATACAAAGCACGGCCGCCCGGCACATCCAGAAGGGGAGCTTCGCCGGGATAAAAGATAAAATCGCGGGTCAGCGATCCAACCAGCAGGAGGCGAGGGATCGCGCTCGAAATGCCTTGTACGTTCATCGCTAAGCACTTTGTACGACAGAAAAGACGGGCAAAAGGAAGGTGAAGTTACTCCCCTTTCCCTCCACGCTTTCAACCCAGATCTGCCCTCCATGCATTTCGATCATCGCTTTCGCGATGGAAAGGCCCAGCCCCAAACCTCCATGGCGGCGCGTCAGGTGCGATTCGACCTGGTAAAAACGTTCAAAGATATGCGGCAGGTCTTTGGCAGGAATGCCAATCCCATCGTCAATGACGGAAATTTTGACATGCCCCGGCACCGCTTCGGCTCTGATCAGAATATGCCCGCCTGGTTCCGTAAAAGTCACCGCATTCTGCACCAGGTTGCGCAAGGCGATCCCGATCTTTTCGGGATCACATTCGACGCTCAGGTTTGGCTCTTTGACCTCCACCTTCAGGTGTAGATCTTTCTGCTCCATCGCGGCCTGGAAGGCCGCGGTCACTTCTTCGATCAGGCGCGCCACCAGCAGCGGACGTTTGCGCAACCGCGAAGCCCCGGATTGATAGTGTTCAAGGTTCGAGAGATTTTCCACAATTTCCTTCAAGCGCGCCGCACTGCGAATAATCACATCCAGTTGTGAGCGATGTTGGGGGTCCTCCAGCAATTCGCGCAAGAAGGTCGCATGTCCCAGGATCAGACCCAGGGGTGTGCGCAGTTCATGGGAGGTGATGGCGATAAATTCGTTTTTTAAACGCTCCATTTCCTTCGCATCGGCGCGGGCAAGCAACATCTGCTGACGCAGGCGCATGTTCGAAAGGCGCAGGCCGATTACGCCCGCCAGGATTTCCAGTGCAATCACATCTTCGTCTGTATATTCGCCCTGCAGGCGATTCAAGACTTCAAGCACACCAAGCACTTCATTGTTGACCACAATCGGCACCGCCACCAGCGAGCGCGTGGACAATCCGGTTAAACGATCCACCCCCTTGAAGAAGCGCGTCTCCTGGGAAGTATCCTGAATGACCAGGGGCTGACGATGGGTAAACGCCCACCCGGCAGCGCTTCCTTCCACAGGGACACGCACTTCACTCAGCATGTCCTGGTGAAACCAGGGAGCACTACGGAAGCGCAATGCGTTCCACTCGCTATCATATTCCAGGATCGAAGCGGTCTCGCTTTCCGTCAACTCTGTGGCAAGGCTGATCGCCATCTGAAGGAAGGTCGCTTCCTCAGACAGACTGGCGGCATTGCGCAGGAAAGAAAGGAGATTCTCCCAAAGCAAAGATTTTTCGTTCATCGTTTCTCTGTTCGCCGACGCACATTCAGATTATACTTCAGGCCGTTGTATGCATTCCAATCACTTCTCTGGAGGTTGCTTATGTCAAAAAAAGTGCGCGTTGCTATCATTGGCGTCGGGAACTGCGCCTCGTCGCTGGTTCAGGGCGTGGAATTCTACAAGAACACGCCGGAGGGGGCAAATGTACCGGGGTTAATGCATGTCAACCTGGGTGGGTATCACGTGCGGGATATTGAATTCACCCTGGGCATAGACATTGATGTCAACAAAGTGGGGAAAGACCTTTCCGAGGCCATTTTTGCCCCGCCGAACAACACCTATCGTTTCAGCGATGTGCCTCATCTGAACGCGCCCGTTGTCCGCGGCATGACGCATGATGGGCTGGGAAAGTATCTTTCCCAGGTGATCCGCAAAGCGCCCGGCCCAACTGCCGACATTGTGCGCCTGCTACGCGAAACCAAAACAGACGTGGTGGTAAACTTCCTGCCCGTCGGCTCAGAAATGGCAACCAAATGGTACGTGGAACAGGCCATCGAGGCAGGCTGCGCTTTTGTGAATGGGATTCCGGTCTTCATCGCCTCCTCGGAATACTGGGGCAATCGCTTTAAAGCCGCCGGCCTGCCGGTGCTGGGGGATGATATTAAATCCCAGCTCGGGGCGACCATCCTTCATCGCGTTCTGACCAGCCTGTTCGTGGACCGGGGCGTGCGCATTGACCGCACCTACCAGTTGAATTTTGGAGGCAATACCGACTTCCTGAACATGCTGGAACGCGAACGCCTGGAAAGCAAGAAAATCTCCAAAACCGGCGCAGTGACCAGCATGATCCCCTATCCATTGGACCCTGAGAACGTACACGTCGGCCCCAGCGATTACGTGCCCTGGCTCACCGACCGAAAATGGTGTTATATTCGCATCGAGGGAACGACCTTTGGAGAGGTGCCGCTCAATCTGGAGGCCAAGCTGGAGGTTTGGGATAGCCCGAATTCGGCCGGCGTGATGATTGACGCCATTCGCTGCGCCAAGATTGCGCTGGATCGTGGCCTGAGCGGCCCGATCATCGGCCCTTCCGCATACTTTTTCAAGACGCCGCCCAGGCAATTCCGCGATAGCGTGGCGCGCGAGATGGTAGAGGCTTTCATCCGAGGAGATGAGGATGTCCACTAAGGAAACGTTGCTGCATCGTTTGCGAACGCGGGAAGCGCGGGTCGCGGTGATCGGGCTGGGATACGTGGGGCTGCCGCTGGCGGTGGTCTTCGGCGCAGCCGGCTTCCCCGTGATCGGGATTGACGTGGACCAGCGCAAAGTGCAGGCGCTGCAGCAGGGAATCTCTTACATCCGGGATGTGGACTCCGAAGAAGTGGCACGACTGGTACAGGCCGGCCGCCTCCAGGCGACAAGCGATTTCTCTCTCCTCTCAGAAGTCGAGGCGGTCAGCATTTGTGTTCCCACGCCCCTGCGCAAAACCGGCGATCCCGATCTCTCTTACATTCTGGCCGCCACGCAGGAACTGGCAAAGCATCTCCACCCCGGCATGGTGATCGTGCTCGAATCTACCACCTATCCCGGTACAACCCGCGAGCTGATGCTTCCGCGCCTGACCGAGGCCTCGAACCTGCGCGTGGGGGAAGACTTCTTCCTGTGCTTTTCCCCGGAGCGCGTCAACCCCGGACAAAAGGAATGGACGACCTACAACACTCCCAAAGTGATCGGAGGCATTACGCCCGCCTGTACCGAAGTCGCCGCCACCTGGTACGCCCAGGCCATTCAGACGGTCATTCCGGTCTCCTCGACGGAGACCGCCGAGATGACCAAGCTGCTGGAAAATACGTTCCGCATGATCAACATCGGATTGGTCAACGAGATGGCGATCATGTGTGAACGCCTGGGAGTGGATGTCTGGGAAGTCATTGAAGCGGCAGCCACCAAGCCGTTTGGCTTCATGAAATTTACGCCGGGGCCAGGGTTGGGCGGCCATTGCATCCCCATTGATCCGCTCTACCTTTCATGGAAGATGAAGGTGCTGAACTATACGGCGCGCTTTATCGAGCTGGCCTCCGAGATCAATACCAACATGCCCCGCTATGTGGTGTACCGTCTCATGGATGCTCTCAATGAACGCGGGAAACCCCTGAAAGGGGCGCGCATCCTGGTTTTGGGTGCAGCCTACAAGCCGGATGTAGATGATATTCGCGAATCCCCGGCCCTGGATGTGATCGGGCTGCTCCAGCAAAAGGGTGCGCAGGTCGTCTATCATGATCCTTACGTGCCCCACCTGGAAACCCACGATGGCCTGCAGATGGAATCCGTCCCCGATCTGATGCAGGCGGTGCGGGAAGCGGATGTGGTAGTGATTATCACCAATCACAAGGTCTATGACTACGCGGCGATTTTAGAGGCCTCCCGCTTCATTTTCGATACCCGCAATGCGCTTGGCAAGCTGGGAAAGGGCAACCCAAAAGTCGTGCGGCTATGAGCGCAAAGCCAATAAACACCCGGCATCACTTTCACCAGGGAGCGTTGGCACTATGTCCTCTTACCTGATCAGCGGCGTCGCCGGCTCGATTGGTGCGCGCACTGCAGAGTTACTTCTTGAGGAAGGTCACAGGGTTATCGGCGTGGATAACCTTAACGATGCCTATGACGTGCGCATGAAAGAATACCGCCTGAGGCGATTGCAAAGGCATCCGGCCTTCCGCTTCCACCGTCTCGATATTTCAGAACGCGCGCAAGTCCTGGGCGATACCTCTCCCATCGAGAAAGAAGAAATTGCGGCTGTGATCCACCTGGCCGCTCGCGCCGGGGTACGCGCCAGCGTGGAGAATCCATGGATATTTCTGGAAACCAACCTCATCGGCACCCTCAACATGCTGGAATGGGCGCGTCAACACGGTGTGCCGAAGTTCATCTTCGCCTCCACCTCCAGCATCTACGGCTCGAATCCCCCGCTGCCGACGCCCGAAGATGCTTCCAGCGACCGGCCGTTGCAACCCTATGCGGCCAGCAAGAAAGGCGCTGAGGCCCTGTGTCATAGCTATCACTATCTGTATGGCCTGGATGTCACCATCCTGCGCTACTTTACCGTCTATGGCCCGGCCGGCCGGCCAGACCTGGCAATGTTCCGCTTCTGCCAGTGGATTCACGAGGGGCGGCCGGTTCGGGTCAACGGAGATGGCGAACAATCGCGCGGCTTTACCTATGTGGATGATATTGCCCACGGCACGATCCTGGCCCTCAAGCCGCTTGGCTACGAGATCATCAACCTGGGTGGGCATGAGGTGATCACCATCAACGCCCTGATCCGCCTCTTTGAGGAAGTGATCGGTCAACGCGCTCAGGTGATATACGGCCCGCCCAACCCCGCCGATATGCTCACAAACTGGGCCGATGTCAGCAAGGCGCGCCGCCTGCTGGGATGGGAGCCGCGGGTCTCTTTGCGAGAAGGCGTTGAACGCCTCGTGGAATGGTATCGCCAGGAACGATCCTGGGCGCGCGAGATCCTCACCGTATGAAGGCTTCTCTTCTCCAACGTCTGCAGGCCTGGCGCGAGGATGTTTTCCTGCAGCGCGTGCTGCGCAACAGCGGCTACCTGTTCACCAGCACAACGCTCTCTGCGTTCCTGAGTTTTGTACAGGGAATGCTGGCTGCGCGCCTGCTCGGCATGGCCGATTACGGCCTGATCGCCGGGACGATCACGGTGTTCGCCTCGAATGTCAATCGCCTGCTCTCCTTTCGGATGAGCGAGATCACCGTGCGCTATCTTGGCGAAACGCTCACCCAACAGGCGCGCGAGCGCGCCGCGGCGACGCTGAAACGCCTGATCCTGCTGGAAAGCCTGACCTCGCTTCTTTCGTTCCTGGTGCTGGTGATCCTCGCCCCCTGGGCAGCGCGCACCCTGGCCAAAGACGCCACGGTCGCCCCCTGGTTGATCTTCTATGGGCTTTTCATCCTGGCCAATCCGGCCAATGAGACCGCCACAGGCATCTTGCAGACGGTCAACCGTTTCCATCGGCTGGCGCGCCTCAATGCCATCCAGAGCCTGCTCACCGCTGGTTTGATCGCGCTCGCTTACTGGCAAAAATGGGGCAGGATCGCCGTGCTGCTGGCCTACTGGGTGGGAAAGATGTATTTGAGCCTGGCTACTGGATGGGAAGGCTGGCGCGCCCTGAATGTCACCCTGGGCAAAGGCTGGTGGCGTGTTTCGCAGGCCCAGGCCGCCTCGTGGAAAGAGATCCTCGGATTCGCGCTCAGCACGAACTTAAACGGGACGGTCAACCTCTTCACCCGCGATAACGTGACGCTTTACCTGAGCGCGCTGCGTTCCCCCACCGAGGTGGGATACCTGCGCCTGGGATTGGGGATCATCAACCTGGTCATGCTCCCCATCGGCCCCTTCATCTGGCCTACCTACACGGAGCTGACACGCACGGTAGCGGAACGTCAGTGGGGAATCGCGCGGCGACTGCTGCGCCGCGTCAGCCTGATCGCGGCGGCCTGGACGCTGCCCGTTTCCTTTGGGCTGGTGCTCTTCGGGCCATGGCTGATCCCGCTCCTCTATGGTCAAGCGGCGCGCCCGGCCTATCCCGCCCTGGTGCTCTTGCTGATCGGCTACGGCTTTGCCAATATTTTTCACTGGAATCGCCCACTCTGGCTGGCTTTGGGGAAACCTGAGCTGCCGCTGATCGTCGCTGCACTGGCCGGCCTGCTGGAGATCGCATTGACATTCCTGCTGGTGCCGCAAGGCGGCTACCGTATGCAGGCGGCGCTCCTTTCACTTTACTTCCTGCTTTCCATTGGCTGGCTGGTGTGGAAAGGCATCCAAACCTTGAAGGAGGCTGAAGCAGGTCAAGGATGACGGAGATACGGTTCATCCCGCTCCCCTCCGAAGTGACGATCCATTTGCCCGATGGCCGAACACTGGCTGCGCCTCGCGGCACGCGCCTGAAAGACTTTCTGCGCCCGGTGGAAAACGATTTCGGCGCGCCGATCATGGCAGCGGTGGTGAACGAGGAACTGTGCGAGCTGACCTGTCCCATCGAAATGGAGGCCCGTGTTCGTCCGGTGACCATGGCCGAAGCGGATGGGGCGCGCATTTACCGCCGCTCTCTTACCTTCCTGCTCGAAGTTGCCTTCCATGAACTTTTTCCCAATGCCTCCCTGACCGTGGATCATTCCGTTCCCACAGGCGGATATTACTGCCAGGTCAGCGGACGAGCGCCTCTTTCACCCCAGGAACTGGCCGCTTTAGAAGCGCACATGCAGAAACTGGTGGCAGCCGACCTGCCATTTGAGCAACAGGTGCTTCCGCTATCGGAAGCGCTGCATTTTTTCCAGACCCGCGGGGAACAGGAAAAAGTGCGCCTGCTGACCTACCACCCGAAAGAGAAGTTGACCCTGTACCGCTTTCGGGGGCATATGGATTACCATTATGGCTACATGGTGCCCTCCAGCGGCTATTTGCGCTGGTTCGATCTGCAGCCGCTGGGTGAGGGGTTCGTTTTGCGCTATCCCCGGCGACATCGCCCCACGGAGCTGCTGCCGCTGCCTCAGACATCCAGCCTGCTGGCCGCTTTCCGTCAGTATGGCGACTGGCTCAGCCGCCTGGGAATTGAGAGCGTCGGCGCACTCAATGAGGCCATTGCCCAGGGGCGAATAGACGAGATCATCCTGATCTCCGAGGCGCTCCATGCCCAACACATTGCCGAAATCGCCCGTCAGATAGCGGAGAGCGGGCAACGCATTGTGCTGATCGCCGGCCCCACCTCTTCGGGCAAAACCACCTTCTCCCGCCGTCTGGCCGTCCAGCTCCTGGCGCTGGGGCTGGATCCGTTCCCCCTGGAGTTAGATAACTACTTCGTGGATCGGGAACAAACACCCCTCGACGAAAACGGCCAACCGGATTTTGAGATGCTGGAGGCGCTGGAACTGCCTCTGCTGGCAGAACACATCGAGCGTCTCCTTCAGGGTGAACGTGTAACGTTGCCGCGCTATAACTTCCGAAGCGGAAAACGGGAAACCGGAGAAGAGGTGCAGCTCACGTCGCGCCACATCCTGATCCTCGAAGGCATTCATGGCCTGAATGACCGCCTTCTCCCTCCGCCTCTGCTTCGACGCGCCTACCGCATCTATGTCTCCGCTCTGACGCAGTTGAACCTGGATCGCCATCATCGCGTCTCTACCACCGACACGCGCCTGCTGCGACGCATCGTCCGCGATGCGCGGGAGCGGGGCTATAACGCCATGCAGACCCTTGCCCGCTGGGAACAGGTGCGGCGAGGGGAAAAACGGTATATCTTCCCCTATCAGGAAAACGCGGATGTGATGTTCAACTCGGCACTGGTTTACGAACTGGCAACGCTCAAGCCCTACGCCGAACCGCTGCTGCGCCAGGTGCCATGCGGCACGCCTGAATACATCGAGGCGAAACGCCTGCTGGCTCTGCTGGAATGGTTTTTACCCATCGAAGAAAGCCGCATCCCCAGCGATTCGATTGTCCGGGAATTCATCGGCGGCTCTATCTTGAGGCACTTCACACGCTGGCATTTTTGAAGGGGCAGCAGAGATACAGCTGGCGCGGCTCCCAATCCCGTCAAAGAAGGCGCAGCGCAGACAAGATGGGGAGCCGCATCACAGATAGCCGTCGCTGCGCCTCTGACCATGTGCCGAACACCCTAAAATCTGCTTTCTCCTCCCTGCAACCGTTCGATCAAAAGCAGGCCCAGGCCTGTAAAGAGCATCAAAATCGTGGTCATTGCCATTGCCTGCCCGTAATTCAGGCCGCCGGGTTGGGAAAGAAAACGATAGATAGCCAGCGGCAAGGTGGGATATTCCGGTCGGGCGATCAGGAGCGTGGCACCAAACTCTCCCACCGAAACCGTAAAGGCAAACATGGCTGCCGTCAAGACCGCGCGCCAGAGGATCGGCCATTCCACAGCCCACCAGGCGCGCCAGGGAGAAGCCCCCAACACCTGCGCCGCCTGATGCAGACGCAGCGGCAAAGAGGCGAGCGCCGGCTGTAACGTCCGAATCACCAGGGGCAAAGCGATCAGGGTGTGGGCAAAAGGCACCAGGAGCGGAGAAGCCACCGCGCGGCCAAACACCAGAATAAATCCAAGCCCAAGCGTCACAGCAGAGACTCCGAGCGGCAGGAGAAACAGCCCGTCGCTGAGGCGCGCCGGAAGCGAAGCGTGGCGCAAAGCGACAGCCGCCGGAATCCCCAACGCCAGGGAGAAGAGAATGGTCAGCAAAGCAAACACAAGCGAATTGCGCATTGCCTGGAGAGGGGGAACATACATAATCGAGGCGCGACGGTTGGTAAATAGCTCCTGATAGTAATCCAGCGTGAACCCATAGCGTACCTCTCCACGTTCGCCGCGCGCCGCCTCCAGTCGCAGAACAGAACGCAAGGGCACGGAGAGCATCGGGAGCAGGAAAAGCACTATCAGCAGGAAAAGCATCAGACTCAGGAAAAGGCGTTCATACCATCGCCTGGGGAAGCGCAAATTGCTCACCGCCGCCCGAGGGGAAAGCGGCACTGCGGCGCGCCGTAGCAGGAAAGCGTAGAGATAGCCTATTCCGGCGGTACAGATCAATTGTGCAACCGAAAGAAAGGCAGCCAGGGGCAGGTTGAGCATATAGACACCCTGTACGTAAATTTCCACCTCTAAGGTAGAAAATTTCGCCCCTCCCAAAAGCAGGATGACGCCGAAGCTGGTGAAATCGAAAAGGAACACCAGGGAAGAGCCAGCCAGCAGCGCCGGCCAGAGCAAAGGCAGGGTCACATACCAGAAAAGGCGCGGCCCATCCGCGCCCAGCAGGCGCGCC
This sequence comes from Chloroflexota bacterium, assembly GCA_017743695.1. Lineage (GTDB taxonomy): Bacteria > Chloroflexota > Anaerolineae > Anaerolineales > Villigracilaceae > 630D-37. Next base: position 17,325 of record JAGHYK010000006.1, on the reverse strand, counting down.
GTTTGCTCCAGGCGTGGATCAAGATGCTCCAGGCTGTAGCTGAGAATGCGCACCAGTAAGGTGGTGTTATAGAAAACATGGGCGAGCAGGATCGCCGCGAGCGTGCCGCTAAAGCGCAAGGGCGGCGCAGCGAGCCCTAAAAGGCGCATCAACCCCAGATTGACCCAGCCACGTTCCCCCAGGAATGCGTTGAACCCCGCCGCGACCACCAGCACAGGCAGCAGAAAGGGGATGTTCACGATGGTGCGCCAGAGCGATTTTCCCAAAAAGGCATAGCGCGCCAGGAGAAAAGCCAGGGGTAGCGCGACCAGCAGGGTCAAAAGCGTCGAAAGAGCAGCCTGGTAAACGGTGAAGCCAAAAACCTTGCGCAGCAATTCCCAGGCTCGCGGATCGCGCAGAAGCTGGCTATCGAACGCGTAGGCAAAAATCCGCGCCAGCGGAAAAAAGAAAAACACCCCCAGAAACACCCATGCAGGAAGGAGAAGGAGGGAAGAGAAGGCTCCCTTCCCTCCCATGCGGCGAGTGCGGCGCAATCTCAAAAGCATCTTCTTACTTGAGCATGAGATCGGTCCAGGCCTGAATCCACTTCTCACGATTGGCAGCGATCTGGGTCGGGTCTAAGCGGGCGGGCTGTTGCGGAATCTGGGCATATTGGACAAACGCATCCGGCAATTTCGCCTGCGGGTTGACCGGGAAGACAAACATCTGCAAGGGCATATCTTCCTGGAAGGTCGGGCTGAGCATAAAGTCCACAAACTTCTGGGCCAGCTCCCGCTGTTTTGTGCCTTTGAGGATGCCGACGAACTCGATCTGACGGAAACACATATCTGGCCCGATCAGGGAGGCGGTTGGCGCTTCCTCCAGAGGCTTTTCGGCGAAGATCACTTCGGCAGGCGGGCTGGAACCATAGGAGACAACCATCGGTTGCGGCCCTTTGCCGGAGGAGGCGCTGAAATTCGTGTAATAGGCGGTTTCCCAATCTGGCACAATCACCACATCGTTGGCCTTGAGGGCGCGCCAGAAATCCAGATAGCCCGGATCCCCGAAATGGGCAATCGTTGCCAGCAGGAAGGCCAGCCCCGGCGAGGAGGTGGCCGGATTTTCAACCACCAGCAGGCCTTTGTAATCGGGGCGCGTCAAATCCTCCAGAGTCTGCGGCACAGGGAGATTCTTTTCAGCAAAATAGGCCTTGTCGTAGTTAATGCACACATCCCCATAGTCCACCGGCGTCACCCGATGCTGTGGATCGAGCTGGAATTCAGGCGGAATCGCATCGAGGAGCGGGGAACGATATGGCTCGAAAAGATCGGCCTCCAGCGCGCGGGAGAGGAAGGTGTTATCCACTCCGTAAAAGACATCTGCCAGCGGCGCTTCTTTCGAGAGGATGGCCTTATTCAACGCCGCGCCGGTATCACCGGAGGGCAAAAATACCAGTTTGACGTTGTTGGCGCTCTCAAAGGCCTTGATCACATCCTCGCTGGCTGCAAACGAATCATGGGTCATCACCGTCAGGGTGACAGGTTGTGGTTCTGAGGTGGCGGTGGGTTCAGCAGGCAGCGGCGAGGCAGTCGGGGAGACGGCAGGCGGCGCAATCGGCGTGGTCGCTGGACGCGGGCCACAAGCCGAGATCGCCAGCAAAGCGAAGAACACAAGCAGGAACAGGATACGACGCATAGGGCACCTCCTCATGAGAAATGACGATGCACGATCAGCAGGGCGCCGCGGGACAGGGAAATGCGAGCCTGTGAGTGGATCAGCTCATTGCTGATCCCACGCGTTTGTTCCGGGTAGAGCGTTTCGCCGCGCAAAGCCCAACGCAATCCTTCCGTGACCACGCCTTCGGCCGGCCCTCCCCATGGGATCAGGGAGACAATTTCTCCCACTTCACCCTGCAAGAGAGCCGCGCGGCGCGCCAGCAACACCTCTTCCACGCCATCTTCCAGGCGCACGTCCAGCTCATTCAGCCAGGGCGCAGCGAGGAGAGAAAGATTCCCCAGGGTTTGATCCAGGCGTCCCCCCAACGCAGCGACAACCCGGATGGCGCGCGGCCGGTATTCCAGGGCATGGCGCAGCGCAAGTTCGAGATCGGTTTGATCTTTGTCGGCCGGATAGCGGTGGAGGAGCACCCCCTGGGCCGCCAGGGATTGCACAAGGTCGTCAGAAAGTGAATCGAAATCCCCGATCACGGCATGGGGTGTAAGCCCCAAAGCGATGAGATGCAGGGTGCCCCCATCGGCGCCAAGCAAAATATCCCCCGCCTGCAAAAGGGTACGCAGGCGCTCTGGAGCCGGGAGGCTGCCATTTGCAAAGATCACGACGCGTTCAGACATGAAAGCCATCCTCCGCGGCGGAGGATGGCTGATGGATCAGAGACACCATACACTCCCTCCGCCGGCATTACCCGGATCAGGTTCAACGGGTCGAGCGTCACACGCTCCTCTCAGCCTGTCCCACAGGCTCCCCGGTACACTTTGTTTGAATTATATCACATCTATCGGACGCGGCGATGCCACTCTTCCTTCAGTTGTAGCTCGCGTGGACTATCGCCAGAGGGTAGAGCCAGAAAGTCGAGCAACAAGCGCTGGAAACGGGCTGGCTGCTCCAGCATGGGAAAATGGGCGGCCTCCTCCAGCACGATCTGATGCACATAAGAAGGGAGGGAGACCACCTGCTCCAGCGAAGGGGCGAAAATCGCCGGATCCTCTTCCCCATAAACCAGAAGACAGGGAATGCGCCTCTGGAGCATTTCGTTGAAAAGCCGCGGGAAACTGGTAGTTTGTAAGGAGGCGGTAAGCGCTTGCGGATCGGCGCGCAGGGCATCCAAAAGAGCCTCACGAATTTCAGGGGATCGGGTGGTCAGCCAGTTGACCAGATCGGGGAGGGAAGCGTTCAACCAGCGGGGGGAAATAGCGGTTGCCTCCAGCGGGGTGCTGATCGCCATCAAGCGATCCACGGATTCGGGCCAGCGGGCCGCGAAGCGAAATGCCACCAGCCCACCCAGAGAATGCCCGATCAGGGCGATTTTTCCAATCCCCAGTTGATCCATAAACTGACGGAGCATCTGGGCATGATGCTCAATCGAGTAACCTTCCTTCTGGTGGGCACTATCTCCAAATCCCCATAAATCAAGCGCATAGGAGCGGAACTGGATAGAAATCACCTGCATCGGGGAAATCCAGAGTCGCCATGAGCCGAGCCAGCCGTGCAAGAAGATGACGGGGCGTCCACGTCCCAACACCTCATAGTGCACAATGGAGCCGTCCAGCAGAATGGCGCTCATGGATTGAACTATTTTCCGAACTTTGCCAGGATCGCCCGAACCCGCTCGATCAACTGGTCGGGAGCAAAGGGTTTCAGCAAATACTCCTCTGCGCCCGCCTGTAATCCCGCCTGCACTTCCGATTCCTGTCCTTTGGCCGAAAGGAAGACCACCGGTATATCTTTGAGCTTTGGATCGGCCTTGATCACCCGGCAGGCATCATAACCGTTCATCCGAGGCATACGGACATCGAGCAAGATCAAATCCGGCTCGACCTGAGAAGCGAGGGCAACAGCCTCCTCGCCATTGGTTGCCGTAACCACCTCGTGACCGGCAAAACGCAGAGTAAAAGCGATTAACTCTCGAATATCGCGTTCGTCTTCGGCTGCCAGAATCTTTGCCATCTCACCTCTCTCTCTCGTCTTGAACATCTGTACGATAGACCGGAAGCGTGAAGGAGAAAGTGCTCCCTTCTCCATACACCCCTGTGGAAGTCACCCAAATGCGTCCGCCATGCATTTCAACCAGTTGTCTGACGATAGAAAGTCCCAGACCTGTGCCCGGCGTTTCAATCACCAGAGGATTTTCTCCACGATAAAAACGCTCAAATACACGGGCCTGCTCCTGGGGTGGAATTCCGATCCCGTTATCCTGAACATCCACCTGTAGCTCGGAATCGCTACGATGTAAACGCACCTGAACTCGCCCTCCTGCAGGAGTATAGGAGTAGGCGTTCTCTAAAAGATTATCCAGGATTTGGCGGATGCGTTCTGCATCTCCAAAGGCCATAGGCAGGTCTGGCTCTGCTTCCAGGGAAAAGTTCATGGGCTTGTTCTCCTGCTGCGAGCGCCTGCGCATCTCGTTTAAGGATTCCTCGGTAAGATGCACGAGGTTGATGGGCTGTGGCGTGAGTGAAACACGACCGGCTTCGATGCGCGAGATGTCAAGCAGGTCCGCGACCAGGGCATTCAACCGATCGGTGTTGCTCTTGATGACATTCAGGAAATTCGACTGCATCTCATTGAGTGCGCCGGCCGCGCCCATCAAGAGAAGATCTACATACCCGCGAATCGAAGTCATGGGGGTACGCAATTCATGGCTCACCGTGGCTACGAACTCCGATTTTAAGCGCTCTACTTCGACTTCGTGGGTGATGTCACGGAAAATCGAAACCGTCCCAAGGAACTCATTCTGGAGGATGACGGGCGCAAGGTGGACGAGGATCACTTTGCCATCTTCCAGTTCAATACGCTCAACATAGGACTCGTCGGAACGATAGGCCGAGGGGGTCTCCGACCAGTAGCGAATGGTACGGATCCATTCACGAGCCGCCTTTCCAAACAGGCCGGCAAATTCGCTCAAAGGTTGGCCAAGAATTCTGGAGGCCTGAATTCCCAGGATACGCTCCGCCGAACGGTTCAAGAAAGAGATGCGATTGGCGGCATCGGTTACCAGAACACCATCGGCCACAGATTCCAGGATCGCTTGTGAGCGGCTGGCCTCCTCCGCCTGCTGGCGATAGAGCTGTCCCAGGCGTTCGGATTGCTCACGGATCAATTCATAGAGATTCGCATTGTTGAGAGCTACAGAAACCTGACCGGCAATGGCCTTGATCAGGTTCAAAGATTCCTCATTGAAAAATCCCGGTTGACGATGGAAAACCATCAGCACCCCAAGCACATTCTCTCCCACCATCAAGGGCACCCCAACTGCGCTTCGATGCTCACGGGAGGTCTGAGTGGGCACCCAACGTGGATCTTTGGTTAAGTCTTCGACCAGCACAGCCTCGCGATGAGCCGCTACCCAACCGGCCAATCCCTCCCCAATGCGGAAGCCTCGCCTTTCTTTCATTTCCATCTCAACTTCTTGCTCCGATACATATCCATATCCGGCTCGATAGTAAAGCATCGAATCTTCCGGGTCGAGGAGCAAGATCGTACCCTGTTCTGCGCCGACCGCTTCGTTGAGCAACCCCAGCGTGCGCTTCAAAGCCCGATTCAAATCCAGGGTGGCCGAGACCTCGCTCAAGATACGTAGCAGCACCTCTGTATAATGTTTCTCGCGTTCCAGCTCAGCCGTGCGCTCCTGCACTCGCTGCTCCAGACTTTCTGCCAGTGTCTGAACTTCGGCGAACAAACGGACATTCTGCAAAGCAACGCCTACCTGACTGGCCAGCGTGCTGAAAATCTGTAAGTCCTCCTCCGTGTATGCATGAGAGCGATAGCTTTGAACAGAAATGGCGCCGGCGATCTTTTCGCCCTGACGAACCGGAACTGCCAGAATGGAGGCAGGCAACTCCCCACGCGGGGCAGCGCGCAGCGCACGGACCTCATCCAGGGTGTGCGTCAGAATGGTTTCACCGCTGGCAATCACATAACCGCTGATCCCCTGCCCCCACTTCAAGCGCATGGGGGTCAAAAGCTCTCCCTTGTCAACCAGGTAGATCACATCCACCGCCTGTTCTGGCTCGTTGGCCAGGGAGAACACGAAAACATCCAGAGGGAAAAGACGAGTTGCCGCCTGATGGACAGCATGCGCCAGATCCTCAATGCTCAACGCGAAGGCGATCTCAGCACTGACCTGGTTCAAAATCGCAAAACGTTCTGCCGTGCGGAGCGTGGATTGATACAGGCGGGCATTTTCGAGCGCCAGCGTGGTTTGATTGGCCATTGTACGCGCCAGCTCAATTTCAGCAGAGGTAAACGGCGAACGCGTGCGCTGAATCAGATATACAGCCCGTAGTTGTTCGCCGCTCATCAAAGGTAAAGCGAGCAGATAAGGCATTTCCGGGCGCCAGGCCAGCGATAAAGGTTGTAAGTCCGGTTCCTCGGCGGCCTTTTCTGTCACGAAGGCGCTGCTTCCTTCCATAAATCGCTGGAAGAGCGGAGAAAGCGGAAGCTCTGGGGAAAGAATGCGCACAGCAGGAAGGGTAAAACTCAAACGGGGTTGGTTTTGCTCGAATACAACGGTCGAAACAAATTCTCCTTCTAAAGCGGAGAAAAGCTCTTCGGCGGTGAAGCGCATGATTTTTTCTGCGTCCAGCGTAGCGGCCAGCGAAGCGGAAAGACGATTGAGCAAACTCAAACGTTGCGAGCGTTCATCCAGCTCCGCTGCGCGTTGCTGACTCTCATCGAAGAGTCGGGCATTTTCCAGAGCAATCGCAGCCTGGCTGGCAAACGTCATCGCCACCTGCACTTTTTCCTGGGTATAGAAATGCGCCTCCCACTTCTCCAGCACGATCAGGCCCAGCAATTCGCCTTTCACCATCAGGGGCAGTCCCAGCCAGGAAAGAGGCGTGACTTCGAGGGATGGGAAGCGCGCATCTCTCCGCACATCCCCCACAGAAAGCGGAGCCGCGGTGCGTAACATCTCCTGCACCAGGGCGCTCTCCGCAATCACCAATGAAAGCCCCATCCGATACTCCGCCTCTGGCTCGGTAAAACCGCGCACGGCGAACACCCGCAGTCGCTCATCTTCACGCAGCCACAACGTGGCCATATCGTAAGGTACAACCGCCTTCAACCGATCCAGCAACGTTCCGACAATATCTTCACGCCGCAGATAAGCGGTCAGTTCGGTAACAATGGAGGAGAGCACTTCCATCTGTCGTGCTCGCTCCTGAGCCGCCTGGATCAGCCGTGCGTTCTCCAGGAAAAGGCTCACTTGCTGCGCCAGCGCAAGGACCAGGTCTTCATCTGCTTGAGAAAAGGCCTGTGCCTGATTAAAGTTATCCAGGAGGATTAATCCAAAGGCCGTGGTAGCGCTCTGGATAGGCACAAGCAGGGAGGAAACCGGCAATCGTTGGCCAACAGCCCGACGATAGAGTTCGAGTAGCTCCGGTTCCAACGGATAGTCGCGAATAAAGTTCACTTCTGCAACTCTGCGCGGACGACGGGCATCAAAGACCTGTTCCGGCAATGTTTTCCCACCCCGATAGCGAAGCTGTAGCATGGCGCGACTATCCATATAGCCTTGCGCAGTCACGACCTCCAGGGATTGCTCGCGCTCATTCCACAAAAGCACCACGCCAGCATGGGCTGAGGTCACAACACGGCGTACATTTTCGAGGAATAATTCCAGAACCTCCAACGGTTCAGCCCCCGCAGCGCGACGGCTGAATTCCAGGAGCAGGTTGACCTCCTGCAGACGGCGGCGGGTCTGCGCCAGCAGCGAGATGTTCTGCAGAATAATGGCAATCTGACGACTGACTTGCGCATAAAGCAGACGATCTTCTTCGGTAAACGGCGGTAAAGGCTGCTGACTGATGGCCAAAACAGCAGCTCTTGAATGTTCCCCGACAATGAGAGGAAGGCACAAGAACCCCTTGGCCCTCAATGCATTCAGTAACGGCGTATCACGCCAGTCGTCGCTTTCCTCCAGCGCAGAAACCAGAATCAACTCCCCATTCTGAAGCGCATTCCGCAGGGGGTTCCGCTGACCGAAGAGCGTCTCTACCTGCGCCTCTGGGGGGACGTTGCCAAAGATATGGCGCAAGATCGGGCCTTCTGCGGTCTTCTCTGCGATCAGGACCGCGCTCATCTCCAGACGGGTTAACAGTTCACGGCCTAATTGCGCTAAGGCATTGGTGATGTCTATCTGCTGGCTGATGATCCCGGTCACTCCCAGCAGTGCCCGAATGCGTCGCTGGCGGCTCTCCAGGGTATGCAATGCCAGAATGTGCCCCAAATCATTGCGAAGCAAAAGGGGCAACTGCTCCTGAGTGACAGAGATCAGCATCTGTTGACGCTGCAAGGCAACCTGAGAGCGTTCAATTTCCAGCTTCGCCTGGGCTAACTGGCGGAAATGTGCGATCCATTGGGTCGCCTGGGCGGCAAAGGCCTGGATGATCTCTATCGTCACCCGATCCGGACGGCGCTTATCCCGTGGCAGATCCACGCTGATCAGACCCGCTGGTTCACCACGGGCATCAAGCAGCGGGAAAAGCAACAAGTCTTCTGGATGCCATTGATCCGCCTGGTGAATTTCCGAAGCCCTTTCCAGCGTCACTGTATGCACCTCAGGCGGGAGCACAGGCGTTTGCTCAAAGGGAAGAAAGTAAGCCTGATCAATGCGGAATTCCGGTCGCAACAATGCCTGCAAAGCACTCCAGGGTTGCCGTTTGACCAGCAATTCGCGCATCGTCTCCGGCGCCAATCCGACTCCCGTGATCCGCTGGAGCAATCCGGTTTCAGGCTGATAGACGCTGATCAACACCACGTCGAAAGGAGAGACGCGAGAAATCGAGAGGGCAATTTCATGTAAGGCTTCTTCCAGGGAGGATGAAGTCGGATCAAGACGGCGGTTTAGATCGGCTAACTCACGAAGCGCCTGGGCGCGCAGGCGGAAAAGCGCCGCTTGTTCCAGTTCCTGAGCATACAGACGGGCATTGTTCAGGGCAATTCCTGCCTGAGTGGCTAACATTTCAATCGCCTGAATTGCCTCTGCGTCATCGAACCCATTGCGGCGACGGGAATGGAAATCCATTAAACCGATCACCTTCTCCCCGAAACGAATCGGCGAGACCAGCACGGAACGCACATCCTCATGAGGAACAGGAAGATTCTCAGAAGCAGAGAACTCAAGAATCAGAGTCTGCCTTTTTTGGATGGCCTCCATTTCGTAAGGTAACAGAGAGGAAGTCTCACATCCAACCAGCCTTTCAAAAGACGGAGTATCACCATCCTGCCTCAAAAGATAGATCGAACCACAATCTGCCCTCAATAAGCGCAGGCCCTCTTCATGAATCACTCTCATGACTCGCGTCAGGTCAAGGGTGATATGCAGTTCGCGGCTGATTCGGGTAATGGCCGAAAGCAAATCCAGGCGTTTACGAAGCGCCTCATCGGTCAGCTTGCCCAGGCGATGGCTTTCGATAGCAATCGTGATCTGGGCTGCGGCTGCCGAAACAGTTTGTAAGTCTTCCCGATGAAAAGCATTGGGCGCTCGACGCCCGATCATCAATTCGCCCAGGCTTCGGCCATGCACCACAAGCGGCACCACCATCGAAGATTCCACGCCGAAGCGTTCCACGATCCCCCGATACAGCGGGAGGACACGCTCATCGCGACTCAGACGGTTCGATAAAAAGGGGCGCTGAGCACCGGAAATGGTCTGGTAATAATCCTGTCCCACATATAATGCCTCCAGATCGCCAACCTGCTCAAGAGGCACGTTCCATAGAGAGGGCTTATGCACTTCCAGGCGTCCGTGCTCTTCATTCAGGAGATAAATCGCTCCGAAATCGGCCTGGAACAGGCGCGCCAGTTCCTGCATCGAGAATTTGAGGATGTCATCCAGTTGCGCGTCTGAAACAACCAGATGAGCGATCCGACGGAGCGATTCTGCCCGCTGGAGCCGTTGACGGGCCTGCTGTACCAAAAGCGCATTTTTGACAATGCTGGAAAGTTGCGGCCGCAAGGTCTCTAAAAGGCGCTTCTGTTCTTCTGTAAAAGAGGCATCCGTGCGATAGCTGGCGATCTGCAAATATCCAACCAGTTCATCCCCGACTGTCAGCGGCACCAGAACCGCATGGTGCAAACCCGCTGCCAGCGCTACTGTATGCAATCCTAATCGCACCCATAGAGGATCGCTGCCTGGATCGCTTGTGTATTCAATCGTCTCCATCCCTGGCATGATCTCGTCTGTACGCCCCGCCGGGATAGAAGATTGATACATCTCCACCACATAGTCCGGCAACCCGTAGAAAGGTTTCTGCGCATATAGCAGGCGCCGTTCCGGGTCGTAGATGAGAAATCCCAACACTTCCGCAGAAAAAACACCGCGCAAATACTCCACCAGGTGTGAAAACAGCTCCTGGGGATCGCCGGTAAGCTCCATCACTTGAGTCAGGCGCACCGGGCCGCTCAACTCTTTCAAGGAACGTTCAAGTTGCTGATAGCGCAGGGCATTCCGCAAGAGAATGCTGAGCGGTGCTCTTAACTTTTCAAGCAGAAAGGCATCTTCTTCGCTCAACGTTCCGGCCGCCCGCGCCCCTATCTCCAGGACACCTGCTATCTCCCCCTCCACATCCAAAAGCAAGCCCAGATAGGAGCCAACGCCTGTTTCATCGCCCTCAGAGGCATTCAAAAGGAAAAATGGGCGCTCTACAGATAATTGCAGATATTTTTCCCCAAAGCGAGAAGCCGAGAGGATCGCCGGATGAGGAGCATATCCATCTTTCTCGCTGAATGTATACAGAGTCCACCCTGTTTCTGGGTGTCTCAGTTTGATCTCGATAAATTCAAAAGGAAACAAACGCGCCAGATTGCAGGCAATTGCTCGCAAGCATTCGGAGAGGTCAAGACTCGATCCAACGGCCCGGATGAAATCCGCAGTAATATCCACAAGGCGATGTTCGTCCTCTTTTGCCACATCGAGGGGCATCAGGCGCACAAGGGTTGCTCCCAGGAAAACGGGCAAGACGTAGGAACGCCCCTCGACCCGTTGCCCGTTGACCACGAGATGTTTTTCTCCAGGCCAGGCACAGAGATCCAGAAAATCCCCCGCCGGCTGAGAACGACGCATCAATACTTCCAGGTCCGGGACATCCTCCTCTTTCAGGCCAAAAAGCGCGCGTCCACGGGCATTGATATATTCCACTCGCCCACCCATCACGAGCAAAATGGCTTCCTGTTCGTTTTCCACAGGGGGTTGGAAAAACGCAGGTGCACCCATATACAGCGGAACAGGAGCTGGGCGGCGATGCTGCAGGATTTTCGCGATCCCCCAGATGCCAAAGAACAGGCTCAAGCCAAGCACCAGCAAATAGAGTCCGCTTATTAAATTCTCGTACATATCATTCGTCTCTTCGGAAACTCACGCTTCGGCTGCCAGCGTATCCTGGCGACGCATTTCTGCTGCCAGCTCAGTAATTTCCCGAATATCTGTAAAATTATGCTCACTGGAAGGGAGAATCCCTATGGCCAGGCTCATAAACGGCACTTTTTCCAACACACCCTCTTTGTTAGGGGCCACCATGTAGCCTTGCTGGCGATCAATGAAGTTATAGTGTGAAAGCACTTCCTCCGCAAAACGCGTTTTCAAGCGTTGCTTGATGGAAGGCGCCGCTGTTTCAGAAGTGATGATAATAAAGTTATCCCCTCCAGCATGGCCAATGAAATCATCAGGAGTCCCCAACTCATCCACCACTTCGCTGAGCAACATGGCCGTAAAACGCAAGACATCATCACCGGCTACGAAGCCATAGACATCTCGAAACGCCTCGAAGTGATTAATGCGAATGTCCAGTAATGCCCACCCCTTTTCGCGGATGATCTGGCGAAGCTGATCTTCGATCAATCGTCCTGCGGGTAAACCGGACCGCGGATCGGTTAAACTTTCGCGCTCGGCGCGGCGGATCGCTCCCTGGACGCGCAATTTCAACTCTTCGATGTCGAAAGGTTTGGTGATATAGTCGTCAGCTCCCAGTTCCAGACCCTGCAATTTATCGCTCCGCTCATCCTTTTGGGTAAGAAAGATGACCGGAATATGACTGGTACGGGTATTCATCCGCAAGGTGCGGCAGACTTCATAGCCATCAATGTCAGGGAGCATGATGTCAAGGATAATCAAGTGAGGCATTCCCTGGCGCGTTTTTTCCAGCGCATCTTTTCCGCGCGGGGCGATCTCGACCTCATAGTCCAGGCTGGAGAAATAGATCTTAAGCATATTCGCGATGTCGGGATCGTCTTCTACAATCAGCAAGCGAGCTTTTCCCATGCAGAGCCTCCTCTCAGAAAATTCAAACCGGCGAAGGCGCAAATGTAAGGCGTCTCTGCCGTGCTTTCTGTTTGATCTTCTCTATTTCCGCTTCCGTCACCGTTCTCTCAAAAGCACGAAAACCGCTCAGGCGAAAGCCATGTTTTTCAGCTATCCGGGTAATTTCCTGAACACGTTCAAGAGAGATTTCTTTGCCTAAGGTGTAATCTTCAAAGCGTCCTTCCAGGGCCAGCGCCATCGTCTCGGCCATGCAGGCGTAGGCTTTTCCAGGGGGAAAACCAAAATCAAAGTGAAAATCCACTGTGCCGGGCACATCTACCATGCCGCCATCAATCACCAATATATCATCTCTGCTTGCTGCTACCATTGCAGAAACATCGCGAGGGCGAGCCACATCACATACCACGCTTCCCGGAGCAAGGTGCTGCGGCTCAATGATACTGTGAATGGCGCTGGTTACTGTCAAAATGACCATGGCCTGGCGCAACGGATGCAAATCCGTGCTCCAGATCACCTCACCGCGCGCCAGGGGCTTCAACTGGGCCGCAAGCATTTCCAGCTTTTCCGGGTGGCGCGCGATCAACAACAGGCGACCTGCCTGAGGCGCCAGCAAGTGAGCGCACACCCGTCCAATCGCACCCGTCGCGCCGACGACCGCGACTGTAACCTGTGAAAGGGGAATCCCCATATATTCCGCCGCGCGCACCGCAGCCTGAACCGCCACCGCTACGGTATATGCATCACCGGTGGTAACCGGCACCTTCAGCGCCTGCGCGATGGTGATACCAGCATCTCCCACCACCGAGGTGAAAGCTCCCAATCCCAGAATTTTCGCTCCAAGCCGCTCCGCCAGTCGTCCCGTCTGAATGATCTTGCGATACACAAGGGGGACAGGTAGCTCCATCATACGGCGCGGCGTGAGCGGGCAGGCCACAAACCAGCCTTTAATTTCCTTCCCTGTGGCTTCTGAAACGATCCCCTCGATCTCCGAAATGTAAACGGGAGGGAAAAAAGTGGAAAAGAAATCAATCTGACGCTCGCTGAGCAACCTGCCCAGGAGAGGATATTTGCGGCTCACATCCCGCTTGGGATCAATGGGATGGATGATAAACGCAAAGGTATCCATTACCAGGACTCCGCATCCGGCTTTGGATGGTGGTAAAGCGCCTGATGCACATTTCCCTTTGGCCAGCGATGGTGATCGCTTTCCTCAAAATGCACATCACGGGTGATCACACGACGCTCCTGAGTGGCAGCCAGGACAACATCCGAATCAATAATGCGCGCTGGATAAACGACCATGCCGGACCCGATACGGCAATTATGCCCCACACATCCTCCCATCACCGGGCGATTGGCAGGTTTCAGTTCACCATGGCCATCCCGCGCCCGGATCGGAATAGGGATCAAGTTATAATCCGTCCAGGTTGACCCTGCGCCGATAAAAGTATTGCGCCCGATCACACATAACTGCAAACAGGTATTCTGCGCTACCATGCTATGTTCCATCAGCGTAGTCATAAACAGCGCCGCCCGGAAGGGTAAAAAGGCGCCATCTCCCACTACCGAAAGCATCAACTGACAACCCTGAGAGATATTCACGTTGTTCCCAATAATGCAATTTTCGATCACCGCGCCGGCGCCAATGGTGACGTTATCTCCAATGGTGGTGGGGCCATGGAGGATCGCCGTAGGATCAATCACGCAGTTCTTCCCTATTTTAACCAATTCAGAACACTCCAACAACTGTTTCCCTTCGTACAATGCTCGCGCCAGAATGCGGAGTTTGAATCCCAGGTCTTCTGCGAGCCGCTTTTCAAAACGTGCGCCACGGGCAAACAGCCCAAACACAATATCCGCGATAAAAATGTGCACCCAGGAATCAATCGCCATCAGCGCTCGCAACGGGACATGGAACGTGAGGTCCCCCGTCTCATCGGCCATATACGTCGGCACGTGGTAATACCCGATCTCTCGCGACTCCAGATCGATCACCAACGGCTCAGCATCCGGAACGGGCCCGTGCGGATAGTACCACAAATCGGCCAGGTACAGATTGCCGGCAGGTGTATACGAAACAGAGAGGGGCAATGCATGTTCACGGAAGGCCAGATCGCTGGCGGAAAAGGCGGCGCGCACCGGCTTCCGAAGACGACGGGCTTCCTGGAGAAATTTCTCGATGTATGGCGCATCGAAAAACAGGTTATCCCGATACACCAACATCTCCTCGCGCCGCTGCGGGAGAGGTTGCCCCGGTAGCAGTTCAATTTCCCGTTCTACATAAGGCGAAAGCACCAGGCGCTGCCAGAGCCAGAGAGGATAATTCTGAAGGCGCAAATCCCGCGCCGGTTCATGGAACGGGAAGATGGGATTCGGGGCACGCAACACCACTTTAAGCATTCTAATCTCCCAGCGAACGGGCCGGGATCTCAAACAGACAAACCGGCGCCTTCTGCGGCGGAGAGGGAAGCGCACGGACAAGGTAAATTTTCCCATCTCCAAGGCGTTGTAAGGTTTCCTCAAGCACTCCGATCATCCAGTAGCAACAGGGAAACTCGCCCCCCGGCTCAATGACCAGGGGACAATCATGGATCTGCCAGAGCCATCCATCCAGGGAGCGCGTGACGAAGAATTTCTCCATAAAAACCCGATCCATCCAGCTCGCCAGCCCCTCCAGGCCTCGCTGAATACGCACAGGACGAGGCAGCAAGCGAAATTCGCTCCGATTCCATCCTAACTCATCCCGGAAAAAGCGCAGGCCATATTTCACCCAGGCCCGTCCACTGCGCAATGCCAGACCTCGTCCCGCATGGATGCCATACACGGCCTCCAGCGCTTTCTGCAATTCCATGATCTGCATCAGAGAGCAGAAGGGTTGGCCAGAAAGTGGAAAGGTGTGTTCGCTGATCCTTTGGACCTGCTCCAGGCCCAGGATTTCCTCCAGAGCCATCCAGAAACTTCGCTCCAGTTCTTTTGCACCTGTAGCCATCACAGCATGACCTCCGGTTTGTCCAGGAAGTCCTTGAGCACTTCAACGAATGTTTGATGCTCTTCCAGCATGGGAAAATGCCCTGCCCGAGGAAAACGATGAATCTCTGCATGGGGTACCCCCTTTTTGAGCGTCTCCCACTGACGCGGATGCACAATATTATCCCGATCTCCGTACATCCCCATCACCGGGACGCGAACAGAGGGAAGGGAGGGGCGCAAATCGGTACGACGGAGGGAAGCGATGCTGGTCAGGAAAGATTCCAGGGTCGTGCGGGAAAGATCGCGGTCCATCATATCCGGGAAACGTGGGTCACGGCAAATCAGCGGGGAGGCCTGGCGCAATCCCCAGCGGAACAGACGCATATTGTTGAAAAGCAGATACGCGATCCAGCGATAGCCGGCCAGCTTCAAGGGGAGGGCCAGCGAGGATCCCATAATCGGAGAACCGACCACCACCACTTTGCTCACGCGATGGGGATACTGAATGGCTACTGACAGGCTCACCGTACCTCCCATGCTATGCCCGACCAACGGCGCTCGCAAAATGCCCAATTGCTCCATAAACTGATCCACCAGGCTCACGAAATCCTGCACCGCATACGTGGAGCGCTTCTTTCCCGATTCGCCAAAACCCCAAAAATCCAGGGCATAGGTGCGATAAGAGCGCCCCAGTACGGTCATGGTATCTTGCCATAATCCCCATGAGCCTAACCAGCCATGGAGCAAGATCACTGGCCGGCCGCGCCCGTAGACTTCGTAATGAAGGATGCCTTGATCGGTGGTGATCGAGGACACGGCTATTCGATTTCTTCGAGGATGCTATAGAGAAGTTCCAAAAGCACTTTCTTTACGGATTCTTTATCTTTTGCCACGCAGGGCAAAAGTTTCACCTTCGGATCCAGTCGCAAGGCATGGCGCATATCCTCGAGGTCCCAGGCATCGGGCAAGTCCTGTTTGTTCGCCGCCACCACATACGGCGTGGGAGCATAGGCGCGAAACGTTTCCAGAATGGTGCGCGCTTCGCGAAAGGTCTCCGGGCGTGTGGAATCTACCAAAACAATGAAGCCAAGCATACCTTCAGAAAGAATCTCCCACATGAAGTCGAAACGTTTTTGCCCGGGAGTGCCAAACAGATAGAGCACCAGATCCTCATCCACAGTGATACGACCGAAATCCATGGCCACGGTGGTTGTCTCTTTGACCGCCCGTTCGGAGGCACTGGAAATCTTGCGCTCCGTGGAAACCACATCAATTTCGCTCACCGACTGGATGAACTCTGTCTTGCCCGCATTGAAAGGACCTGTGACCACCATCTTTACGGTTTGCATACTTCCATCTCCTCAGGGAATTACAGGCTGCGAATGCGCCCGATGAGTTTATTGATCAGAGATTTTTGCTCCTCTCGATTGTCTGTTGGGAACATGCGCGGTGGAGTGACTGGCATTGGCGCCCCTTCCGGTCGCACCAGTTCTACCAGGCCGGCCTGGAGCAGACCATACACGATGCGCCGTATTTCTAATTCATTCATTTTGACAGCGGCGGCAATCTGACGAATCGTATTTTTAGGATTAATATACGAGACGACGCGCCATTCTTCAAGGCTCAGATTGACGTTGCGCAAGGGGCGTTCGGTGAATTTGAGCGCTATGTCCAGGCTGGGTATCTCCTCCTGCAATTGTTCCCACTCGCGTAGCTGGCGCGCGCCCTCGATAATCAGGTTCTCCAGGTCAATGCGCACATGGATCCGATCAGGGGGCGGAGGCACATCGTTCTCAAAGCGAAACACGCCCTCCACCCAGGTAAACAGGCGACGGATCACTTCCGTATAGTGCGCCTGGAGCAACAGGAGGATCTCCTCCTGACTCAAATAGCCAGCGTTGACCAGGAGAAGCCCCAGTTCCTTATCGCTCATCTGGCTGGCACGCTCCAGGATGGCACGATATTGATTGACGCTGATCTTCCCTGCCTTATGCAAGATCGTAGCCAGGCGATCATCTTCCTGATCAATACGCGCGTACGCCAGTTTCCCCTCGCGGAAACTGGCACTGGCCTGTTCGTTCCCAGGCCCATCAATCAAAAGGGTGCCGCTTTTTTGAGCCAGGTTCACCAGATTGAGCAACTGGGTGATTGTGAAATCCCTTAAATTTCCGCGCAGCGCCATAAGAACCTCGAGAGAAACAATGTACAAAAATTATACCCTATCTTTGGAGCAACCTGCTGGAGCAAAAAAGGAGGGATACTGTATCATTCGTTCAGGAAATTCGCAGCGAGTCGCCCGAAAGCCATGAAAAAACCTCTGTCCCCTGTCATTGCGAGCGCAGCGAAGCAATTTCCTGGCCGATAGGGGGATTGCTTCG
>JAGHYK010000106.1 GCA_017743695.1 Chloroflexota bacterium | reverse complement strand
AACGCTCCTCGCAATGACATCCCAAACGGTTTTGAGGCAGGGCTGAATAGTTACCTGCTTCTGGCCTCTTTACCGCCTCCTCCGGCGAGTTGCAGGCTCTACGCCGGCTCGTGAATCATGCGGTGGAGCACGTAGAGCAGGCTGACCAGGAGCAGGATGGCTGTTCCCTGATGCAGGAGGGCAAGCGTGATCTGAACATGGAAGAGCACGACCAGCACGCCCAGGGTGATCTGTAGACAGATCAGCAGCAGGAGCACGGTCAGGCCGTTCTGGATGTCGGCACGGGCGGCGAAGGCGCGCTTTACAGGCCAGTAGGCCGCCAGCATGATCGCCAGTCCGAGGAAGGGCAGCCAGCGATGGATGAAAACGACCGTAAGCGGCGATTCGATCAGGTTCAGCCAGAAGGATTCAAATTCAGCAAACAGGCCCGGCGGCAGCCAGCGACCGAACATCAACGGCCAGGTGTCCGAAACGTGACCAGCCTTCAGTCCTGCCGTCATTCCCCCGTAAGCAATCTGCACGGTGAGCAGGAGCAAGCCAAAAGCGGCCAGCCAGGCCGGGCGCGTCCAGCGACGACGTTCCTGAAAGCCGTAATGATGCCCGAATGCGACCCATACGGCCAGGCTCAACAGAGAGAGGGCCAGCAGCAGATGCGCAGCCAGCCGCAGGTGACTCACCGCCGGCCGATCTACCAGACCGCTGGCGACCATCAGCCAACCCATCACCGCCTGCCCGACAAAGAGCAATCCCATGACGACGTAGATGCCAGTCTCCTTCCACGGGATCACTCGACGGTAGACGAACCAGAAAAAGGGCAGTGCGTAAAACAATCCCACCAGACGGGCAATCAGGCGGTGAATCCACTCGATCCAGAAGATGAAGCGGTACTCCTCCAGGGTCATGTTGTAGTTCACCTTCTGAAACTCCGGCGTTTGCTGATATTTCGCGAACTCCTCCTCCCAGGCCTGCTGCGTGAGCGGAGGAATGACACCGGAGATCGGGTTCCACTCCACAATGGAAAGCCCGGAACGGGTCAGGCGCACATAGCCGCCAAAGACCACCATGAAGCCGACCAGGCCGGCAAAAATGAGCAGCCAGCGCTTGATAGTTGGATTTGCCGTTTCAAGAGCGAACATGATTCACCTCACTGTGCACTGCCTGCCATCAACGCCATAGCAGCGAGCAGGCAAAGCAATAAAAAGAGAATGGCATTCAACAGGCAGCCGGCGGAAGCAAACCCTTTGCGTTCGTCCTGGAGCAATGCCGCCAGCCCCAATGCGCCTCCCACCAGGGAGAGCAAAGCGCTGAACATGGTCAGAATCGAATAGGCAACCGGCATCAGGGGATTTGCTTCCGGGTGATGAATGCTGCTGATCAGGGTATGGGTCATGATAATCCCCCCAGGGAGCATGGCCAGCACGCCCAGTGCGAACGAAAACTTGCCGAAAGCATCTTGCCAGAAACGGGAGGAGGGCCTGATCAGGTTGCGCAATTCCTTTTCCAGGTCGCTGGCGGAGAGATCGATTACCCTGACCACCGCCTCGAGGTTCAGGGGGCCGTAGAGATGGGGAAAGCGCATCTCCGTCCCCGGCACGGATTCCCAGCGCAGCGGCGAGGTCAGGCGCGTTTCGTCCACCACCAGGACCAACACATCGCGCCGGGCATTATACAACTTCTGATGCACCCCCTGGATTTGAAATGCAGTGGAAAAGTGGATAAAGCCTTCGCGCTCCAGGCTCTCCGGGCGGTACATGCCCTCTGCCTGTGCCTTTTGCCATTCCTGCGGCGAAGTGATGTGAAAAAGCAAACGGTTCATGGTAACACCTCGTAAATTACGGTATTCCCCTGGCGATAGACCGAGCGCCAGTAAATCCCATTATACTGTTCAAATTTGTTCAAGCCTTCGCCTGGATAGGCGGCGCGTTCCAGTTGCCCCAGGATGATGTAGCGCACCTGATAGGCTTTCAGGAAGCCATGCGCGGCTTGCGCGTCGGTGGTATTGTAAAACAGATGCACCTCTTCCACCCGTTGAGGAACACGAGCATCCGTCCATAAGGCGCGCTGCTGGCGTTGATGCCAGTTCCAGCCGATCACCCCTGGCAGGCCGGTGTAGATGGTCATCCGCGTACACCAGCGGTACTCCGGACAGTTTGCCTCCACGATCACCGGCGATCCCTGCACGTGATCTTGAAGCCAGCGGATCGCCTGATAATCTTCCTCCAGGTTCATCGTCACGCCGAAGTCCGCATACTGCGCATACCGCATGTAATTCATACTGTCCAGACTGTGCGGCGCCTGGGGGGCCATGCGATCGCTGATCTTGTCAACCGTCGCGGTCAGGGGATAGAGCAGGGCGCCGCTCAGAAGCAGCACTGCGCCTCCCTGAAAGAGATTGCGCCAGAATTCCGACCAGGAAGGCACTCGTGGCAGCAACCAGGCAAAGGCGGCCGCGGCGCTCAGAGAAAACAGCGTCCAGGCCTGCAAATACAGCTTGAAGACCGTATTCATGCGTCCGATGTCACCGACCAGCACCATCCCTTCCACCAGAAGGGTGAGTATCAACGCCGTGCCGACCATAAAGAGCGTCAATCGCTGCAGCTCCGAAAGGCGCGGCTTGAAGAGCAGCACCAACACCCAGAGCGCCATCGGCCAGGCGATCCAGGCTACCGAAACCCCGCTCAAGAGCAGGTAAAGCCAGAGGGCGGCAGCCAGCGCCAGCCCAAGCTCCAGCCAGGCCTGATAAGGGCGCAGCCGTTGCAACGCCGAAAGCGGTGTTGTGGCCAGCCAGTCGCGCGTTTCATCTCCCATCCAGAGGATCAGGAAGAACAGGAACACGCCCCAATGGGTGAGATACGAACTGAGCGGCGTCCGTGTCCCCTTCCAGAGCTGCACCTGGCCATATGCCTGCCCGAACCAGTGATCGTAAGGCGCATACAGCAACCTGGCAACCAGGTAGAACCCGATGGCCCAGGCGATCCCCTGCCAGCGCCCGCGCCGCGCCTCGACGTAGATCAGGGCCAGCATGGCCAGGGGAATAAACGTGTAGACATCCCAGGTGTTCGTTGGACGAAGGGCGCCGGCAACCAGCACCCCTCCCAGCCATAGCCTCCAGTCTGCTTTCCCGTGGCGCATCAGCGATACCACCCAGGCCAGGAGGAAAGTCGTCAGGATGAGCACGATCATGTGGGCGTGCAGATCGCTGTACAGGAAGGTGAAGAAGGGGAATTCGGTGATCGGCTCGACATCGCCAGGCGCCGGGATCACGCGGCTGGGCAGCCAGTACCAGTCGCCGCGAACGAAGGGAAGGGGCACGCCGCTCAGGGTCTTGAAGAAGCCGCTGAGCGCCCAGCCCAGGCGCTGCAGCAGGTTCGCGCCCTCGATCACCCCATTCGGTGCGGCCAGACGCTGTAATCCCTGATACACCATGCGGATCGTGCCCAGGTTGCCCAAAAGCACCATGAAGGCGCTTCCACTCAGCCCGGCCACCCAGCGCAGGCTGTTTTCCTGCTTCTCCAGCATGTTCCATAGGATGGCAAATGCGCTCACCGCCACCAGGGCAAAAAGGCTGGGCAGGATGAAGTTATACGCAATCGAGGGCACGATTCCCAGGAGCTTGATGGGCATCCCCACCAGCACAAAGCCATAGTAGTAGTAGTTGATGTATCCGCCGGCGAACCAGGGGTCATAGGGTGGGAAGACTGTGCTCTTCAACACTGCGTTGAAATACGAGAAATCCATTGGACGCTCGCCGCCCTTGGCCGGGTGCCAGAGGTCCGGGTTGCCCAGGCGGATCAGCAGATCGATCAGGAAGAAAAGCAGAAACACGCCCTCGAGGCGCAGGAAGGAGCGCCAGTGCGCTTTGATCTCGGCGCGTAACTGCGCCCACTCGAACCAGACCGCGGCGAGGGAGGCGGCGACGAGCAGCCCCAGGATCAGCCCGAGGCTCGTTCGCGTGACGGGCATCCCCAGCGAACCGGCCATCCAGGCCAGCCAGGCGAAGAGCACCAGCCCGAAGGTGCGCGCAAGCGCATATCCCCGATCCTCCAGGCCAGGCAGGATATGGCGCACCCAGGGATAGTTCAATATCCCCAGCAGGAACAAAAAGGCATACCAGAGGAGCAACCCCAGCCAGGGATAGCGATTTTGCCACCACTCGTAGCGGAAAAGCTCCGACCAGGTGCCGCCCGCGCGCTGGATTTCCAGCAAATCCGGCGGCAGGAGCAGGCTTTTGTAGCGGCTGGCCTGTTTGGGGGTCAGGTGCACGACGTTGCTCAAATCCACACTGCCCAGTATCTGGCGCACGCGCGCCGCATCGTAATCCGGGCGTTTCTGGAAGATCAGCACTTTTGGATGATCGTAAACGGTGAAAGCCTCCTCCGCAAACTGATCGTTGATGCGC
The DNA here is from genome assembly GCA_017743695.1 of Chloroflexota bacterium. Taxonomy (GTDB): domain Bacteria; phylum Chloroflexota; class Anaerolineae; order Anaerolineales; family Villigracilaceae; genus 630D-37. Next base: position 4,066 of record JAGHYK010000106.1, on the reverse strand, counting down.
CAGGGGCCGATCTGTGGAAAGGACTCGAACACCGCTACCAGATCAAACCCTAACTGCCCCTGGAACATGCCCGGTTGGGCGACGTTGTAGCACTCGATCACGTTGCGCGCCGGCGGGCAACCGATCAGGGCGCGGTAGTAAAAGCTGGTCAGCGGATAGCGCTCCGGCAGGCGCGGGAGCGAGGCCCATTGACGGTTCGAGGTGATGAGAATGTAATCCCCCTGATCCAGCGTCTCGGCAAAGCGATTGAGCTTTTCGAGATTATCATCCCAGTAGATTTCCAGGTTCAGGCCGCGATAAATGCCCCCGAAGCCATCATAGCGTCCCAGGCGGAGCGGCAGCCCGTCATCCCAGGAAGATTCGTTGATCAGCGTTGCGCCGCTCAGTTGCAAATTGCCCGACGCCGAAATGCGCAGATAGTACGTCCGTCCCTGCTCGATCTGGAGCGGCTGGGGGAGCCGCAAATGCGCTTCTGCGCCGCGCACATCGCTGCGCGGTATCCAATCCCCGCTGAGGGTGAAGGCGCCCAGGCTTTGCTCCGGGGGGGCGCCCGGCTCCAGGCTCAGGATCAGGTTCAGGGTCTGCGGCGCCGATGGCGCAGCGATATGCGGGAAATACATTTCCTCAAGCTGGCCACTGGCCTCAGCGATGAAAGGCAGGACCTGTTCCGTGTTCGTCACCATCCCACCGAAGGCCAGGGGTTGCTGATAGAGGCCTCGCGCCGTGCGGATGCGCAGGTTGATCGGGCCGGGGATATTCGCATAAATCCAGCGCGTGGCGGCCACGCGCGTGTGAGGCCGGGTGTAGATGCTGACGAAGGCCAGCGCCCAGGCGAACGTGCCCAGGATGACCCCGATCAGGAGCAACGCACTCCATACTGCACCCCAACGGCGAAAGCGTTGTAACGCTTGCGGCAGGCCCTCTAACAAGAACCAGGCCGCCATCAGCTCCAGCCAGGGATAGATCGGCAACTGATAGCGCATGGTGGGATTGAATGCCAGAGACTGCCAGGTGAAGTAGATGGCTGTCCAGCTCCAGAGTACGAACCATTCCCAGCGTCCGCGCAGGATGTGACGCAACAGGAGCAGGAAGCCGGCCCAGGCGGCCAATCCCAGGGGCAATCCCAACCCCCATAGCGTCAGATTTTGGGCCGAGAAAAGATGCGAACGGCGCGCCCATTGGAGCGCAAACGGGACATCCGCGTCGCCGCTGGATTGGGCGGCCAGTTCCCGCAAATTGCTCACCCAAAGCGGGTTCAGGCCCCAGCCATCGAAGGCATAAGGCTGGAAAACACGAAAAGCCAGCAGCGTGCTCAGGGCGCCGAGGAAGAGGTAGAGGAGCACACGTCCATCCTCGAAGATAGCCAGCAACCCCTTGCCCCAGTGCTTCAGTAGCGATAGAGAACCTTCTACCGTGTTGGTAGCGCGTACGGCCCGCGTCCAGAACGAAAGAGGGAGCAGGATGGCCATGGCCGCCGCGTTGATCTTGGAAGCCATCGCCATACCGAGCGCCAGCCCAAAGCCCAAACTCAGCCACAGCACGCGATCCCGATACCATACTCTCAACCCCGCTTGCGGGGAAGGAACCCCCAACCCCGCCTGCGGGGGAAATGTGGCGGGGGCAGTCTTCGGCAGATCATCCAGGGCGATCTCGATCCCCAGATAGAGCGCCAGGCTCATGAAAAAGACCAGGGTGGTATCGGTAGTGAAGAAGTGCGATTGCTGGATTTGCATCACCGCCAGCGCCGAGAAGGTCGCTGAGAGCAATGCCACTTTGGGGCTGAACAGGCGCTTCGCCACCAGGTAAAGGATCAGGATCGTGCCGAGATCGGCCAGTGCTGAGACCTGCCGCCCGACCAGGTGAACCTGATCGTAGCCGGTCTGCCCCAGCACTTCAGCCAGATAGCGCACGATGAAGATCGGCAGGGTGCCATAGACGAAGAAGCCGTAGCCGCGGTTATGCGGATTGAGGGGCGAGGTTTTGGTATCGAAGTATTCGCGCAGGCTCAACCAGCGTTGAGATTGCGGTGGGCAGATTTCCACGGGTAACTCGCGCTGCTGGCAGGTCTTCACCTGCAATGCGCTCTCTACCATGGTCAGAAAGCGCTCGTCCGGATGCAGATGCTGATTCTCATCCCAGTTCAGGCCCACAGAGCGGAGCGCAGCGGCCATCAGCAGGACGAGCAGGAACAAAAAATCGTACAACCAGGAGCGTTTTGTCATAGAGTTTCACTCAGGGCACGAAAAAGATGTAAAAGTCGTGATTTTCTGTAGCGGAGGGGAAACGACGCACGATCCCTTGCGGATACAGACGGCGCAAGGTTTCAGCGCTTCTCAGGTCGTCAGGGTGGTAAAGGAACATTTTTGGCGGCGGCACGGAAAGGCTGGACTCCAATTGTTCAGGCCAGAGTGCGAAATCGCGATTGGGAATGCCGGCCCAAACGCCGGGCAGGCGCGTATCCACCCAGTAGGGATAAGGCACAATCCAGAAGCCCTCTTCATTGCCCCGCAACAGCAAAAATTGCTTCAGAACCGCACCCATCTCGGAAGAGTTCCAGGTGCCGGCGCGATACTGGCGGTCGAAGGTTTCAAAGGTCAGCGAGTAATTTTGCACCAGAGAAAGCAACAGGAGCACAGTCAGGATCGCCTGGGCCAGGCGCGGGCGTCCCTGTTCTTCCAGTCGCCGCAGGAAGGCGTCCATCCCCAGGGCCACGATCAGGAACACCACCCCATAGGCTCCAGCGGCGCGGTTGGGGGCCGGGTTCTCGTCCGGGAATGCCAGGGAGAGCGTGGAGGGCAGTTGCAGGATGGGAATGGCTATCAGCAGGAAGAGGTCTTCCCAGTGCCGCTGATGTGCATAGCGCCAGAGCAGGAAGACAATCCCGAAGAGCAGGAAAACGCCCCCCACCAGATCGAGTGCCGGCCGGTGGGGAATGGAGACCACCCAGATATTCCCGTCGTCCCAGTGGAACATCAGCAGTGCATGGAGCACATTCCGTAGAAAAACCCAGGGCCAGGGAGCGGGGAGGTTATTCTCCATCGGGGTCAGGCGGGAAAAGGCACGATAGGCGAATATCTGGGGATTTTCCAGCGCATAGCGCAGCAGGGGCAGGAAGATCAGCAAGGCGGTAGAGGCGATCAACAGCAGCCCCAGCATGGCCTGTCGCCGCGCCGCTTGCGGGGAAGGGGTGCGCACATGCCACACGTACAGCGCGAAGGCGACCACGACCAGAAACGGCACGATGCGGAAAGGGGTGTAGCCATGCAATCCCAGTCCCAGGAACAGGCCGCTCAGCAGAAAATCGTTACGCTCGCCGCGGCGCAGGCCGCGCACCAGATAGTAAAGCGTGATGGTCGTGAACAGCGGGTAGAGCGGAAAACGCAACCCGATGCGGCTGATGATGTTGGGCCAGAAGGCAATGCCGCCGAGGAAAAGCGTCAACCACCCTGTGCGACGGTTGCCCAGTTCACACCCCAGCAGGTAGAGGTAAGGCAGCGTGAGAATACCAAGCAAGGCGGTGCCGAGCTTCAGGCTCTGGAAGGAGAGGCCGGTGCCAAAGAGCTTCGCCACCAGCAAGGTCCAGTACATCTGAAAGCCCTCGCGTCCGGTGTTGCGCGGGAAGAAGATAGACCATTGTCCCTGGGTAATGTCGTAAATATCGAGGATTTTCTCAGCATGATCGCTGAAGGGTTCAGCCGGCGTGACGCTCAAATGATGCAGGCGGTAGAAGATGGCCACGCCCAGCCCCAGGATCAGGAACAAATGCTCCCGACGCAGTCGAAACGTCCACTCCGGGGCGCGTACCCGGCTCCTTAGGCGTTGCAGCCACCCGTCACCTGTAAAGGACCAGAGCGCCATCAGATAGAAAAGGATGGCCAGCCCCCAGAGAGTCAGGTTGAGCCAGGTAAAGCGATTGCCCTGGAAACTCAGGAAGGCCAGCAGGGCAAAAACCAGGGAGAACAACAGGAAGCGTTGACGAAAGGTGAAAGGCTCAAGCGTCACTACCTCATTCCCCGCGAGCGCCTGCCCCGTAAACGGGGTTAGGGGTTCCTGCCCCGTAAACGGG
>JAGHYK010000105.1 GCA_017743695.1 Chloroflexota bacterium | reverse complement strand
GGCCTGCCAGGGATGAAAGGGGGCATCACTACCGAAGGGCAAATAGCTATCATGGCACAGGAGATTGAGTTTTCCTTGCGCCAGGGCCTCTTTACCAGGATCATCGCCAGTGATTTGATCTGCTCTCTCCGCAAAAGGTGCGATGGAAAACTTGTTTTAACCCCCTCCCTTCTTTTTCGTTACCTGTTTTCACGAGCAGGAAACATTGACTTGCATCATGGCTCATGCTATGATGTATAAGAGACAAGGAAACACGAGGTGCACTTATGAGTACCGAATTTATCTTTCGTATTGCCGGCATGTTCCTCTTCGGCGTCGGCGGGGGATACCTGGGATGGTATGTGGGCATGTTGCAACCGGCTGAAATGGGGCGTTCGATTACCCTCTTTGCCCTGCTGGGCGCGCTCTTCGGCCTGATCATGACCCCTTACTTTACCACGCGTCCTGTCCGTGCGCTGCGCAATCTGGTGATGCGCGTGGCAGCCGAAACGCTCCTTGCCGGCCTGCTCGGCCTGGTCATTGGATTGCTCATCGCTGCGCTGCTGGCTTTTCCCCTCTCCCTGCTCCCCTCCCCGTTGGGGCGCATTTTCCCCTTTCTGGCCGCGGTGCTTTTCGGCTACCTGGGGGTGATCCTCTTCGTTATGAGGCAGGGAGACATCCTCAGCCTGCTGAGCGCCATGTCCGGGCGAGAAAGCGAAGCCGGCGTTTCCTCTTCCTGGAATAATCTCAATCGCACGATCCTGGTGGATACCAGTACCATCATTGACGGTCGCATTGCCGATATTGTGCGCACCGGCTTCCTGCCCGGCACCCTGTTGATCCCTCGCTTTGTGCTCAACGAGCTACAGTACATCGCCGATTCCCCCGATATTCTGCGGCGACAGCGCGGGCGGCGGGGTATGGAGGTGCTCGCCGAGCTCCAGAAAATGCCCAATGTCCTGGTACGCATCAGCGATATGGACGTCGAAGGGGCGCGCGAGGTGGATAGCAAACTGGTCATCCTCGCCCGCCAGCTCAAAGCTCCCATTCTCACCAATGATTACAACCTCAACCGCATTGCTGAACTTCAGGGAGTGACCGTCCTTAACATCAATGAGCTGGCCAACGCCGTGCGTGCCGTCGTCCTGCCCGGCGAAACCCTGACGGTCAACATCATTCAGGAGGGCAAAGAACCCGGTCAGGGCGTCGGATACATGGACGATGGGACGATGATCGTCGTCGAAAACGGCAGGGATTACATCGGCGAATACGTTCAGGTGACGGTGACCAAAGTGCTTCAGACCGCCGCCGGGCGCATGATCTTCGCCCGTGTCGAGGAAGAGAAGAAAGCGCGCCGTTGATTGCGTCCCTGGCCGAGTTATGCTATGATCCTGTTGCCCTTATCCTCACCCCTCCCCTTGAGGCAAGGGGAGACTGCAGAATTTTTGACTTCATCCACTTGAAGGCAGGCAACCCATGTTACGCATTTACAACACGCTCACCCGCCAGAAGGAAGAATTCCAGCCCCTGGAGCCAGGCGTCGTCAAGATGTACGTCTGCGGGCCTACCGTGTATGCCGATGCGCATGTTGGTCACGCCATGTCGGCGCTGGTCTTCGACATCGTTCGGCGTTACCTGATCTACAAGGGCTATGATGTGCGTTTCGTGATGAACTTCACCGATGTAGATGACAAGATCATCCAGCGCGCCCGACAATCCGGGATAGACCCCTTTGCGCTGGCGGAACATTACATCCAGCAGTTCCAGGAACAACTGCGCGCCTTAAACGTCTTGCCGGCCACCGTTCACCCTCGCGCCACCCAGACCATCCCTCAAATTCAGCAGATGATCCAGGGGTTGATCGAAAAAGGATATGCCTACGCGCCCGGCAATGGCGATGTGTACTATCGCGTGACCCGCAAACCCGATTACGGCAAACTTTCCGGGCGCAAGCTCGAGGAGATGCAGGCAGGCGCACGCATTGAGGTGGGGGAGCAAAAAGAACACCCCATGGATTTCGCCCTCTGGAAAGCGGCCAGGCCCGGTGAACCTGCCTGGGATAGCCCCTGGGGCAAGGGGCGCCCCGGCTGGCATATCGAATGCTCGGCCATGAATCTCGCCTACCTCGGAGAACAGATAGACATTCATGGCGGCGGCAACGATCTGATCTTCCCCCATCACGAGAATGAGATCGCTCAATCCGAAGCCTATACCGGCAAGCCCTTCGTGCGCTACTGGATGCACAATGGCATGTTGCAACTCGGCGGCGAAAAAATGTCAAAATCGCTGGGCAACCTGGTGACCATTGAGGAATTCCTCAAAGAGCACGAAGGCGATGTGATGCGGATGCTCGTCTTGAACAGCAATTACCGCGCCCCACTCTCCTTCACGCCAGAAGCCATTGAGGCCGCGGAGAAAGGATTGGAGCGCCTGCGCTCCGCCCTGCGACCTGCGGCGCCGGCCGCCGCTGGGGTCGCTGCGGAGGTCGCCGAAGCGCTGAAAAACCAGGCGGAGGCCACCCGTCAGGCGTTTGAGCAGGCGATGGATGACGACTTCAATACCGCCGCTGCTCTGGCAGCCCTGTTTGAACTGGTGCGCGCCATCAACACCGCCCGCGACCAGGGCGCCACCCAGGAACAACTTCAACCGGCTCAGGAGATGTTGCTGCGCCTGGCGGGAGTGCTTGGTCTGCGCCTCGAAAAGAAGAAAGAGGCCCCGGATGTCGTCCCCTTCGTCGAATTGCTGATCGAAGTACGCAACGAATTGCGCAAACAGAAGCTCTGGGCGCTCTCCGATCTCATCCGTGACCGTTTGAAGGCGTTGGGCATCCTCCTGGAAGATACTCGTGAAGGTACCACCTGGCGTTGGGAATAGCGATGGCAAAAATTTCTCGTCGTGATGTGCTGAAACTGGCTCTGGCAGGTGCAGGATACCTGACCCTCCACCCCCTGGAGCGCATTTTACCTGCACCGCAGTTCCCGGAAGGCGATTTACTCGGTCGAGTCTTGTACAAAGTGGATGTGAAAGCGGCGCCACGCGAAGACGCGCCGACCGTGAACGTGCTTTACGAAGACGCCGTCGTGCCCTGGCTGCGTGAGACGGTCGGCCCCAAGCCCTACCGCATCAACCAGCGTTGGGTAGAAACCCCTGCAGGCTATATTTATGCCCCCTACCTGCAGCCGGTGCGCAATTTACCCAATCAACCCCTGACCGCCATTCCAGAAGGCAAGCCCGGCTTTTGGGCGGAAGTCACAGTCCCCTACGTGGACCTGTATCTGGACAATCCTCCTCCGCGTTCTCCCTGGGCGAAAGACATCATTGAGGTCTATCAGCAACACCCCAGGCTGTATTACAGTCAGGTGGTGTGGATAGACCAGATTCGCGTCAACGAGGCCGGGCAGGTGCTGTATCGCTTCAATGAGGATGATAAGCACGGCTGGGGATATGGGGATATTTTCTGGGCAGATGCCACAGCGTTCCGCCCGCTGACCGCAGAAGACCTGGCGCCGATCCATCCGGAAGTTCCCCCCGAGGAGAAAAAGATCGTCGTCAACCTGACCTACCAAACGCTCTCCTGCCTGGAAGGGAATCAGGAGGTGTACTTCTGTCGCATCTCCAGCGGTGCAAAATGGGATGCCTATGGCAATCCGGTGGACAAATGGTCTACGCCGGTGGGTGAAAATCAGGCAACCTGGCGCAAAACGATCTCCCTGCACATGAGCGGTGGAACCACAGGCGCCGGCTATGATACCCCGGCGGTTTCATGGACCATGCTGTTTAACGGCAGTGGGATCGCCATTCATGCCGCCTTCTGGCACAATGATTTTGGCACCCCGCGCTCGCATGGCTGCGTCAACGCCCGGCCGGAAGATGCCAGGTGGATCTTCCGCTGGAGCACCCCTTATCTCACCCTCGACCAGAGCGATGTTCAGTTAACCTGGCCAGATCACGGTACGCTGGTCAGTGTGGTGGAACGCCAATTCTAAGGAGAAAACATGCTTGAAGTGACAGTGACCCTTGCTTTTCTGGCCGGCCTGGCCTCCTTCCTTTCCCCTTGCGTTTTTTCCCTGGTCCCGGTGTATATCGGCTACCTGGGGGGGCGAGCGGCTGGGGAAACGCAGGCCGCGCAACGCTGGAGCACTTTTACCCATGGCCTGGCATTCATCCTCGGCTTCAGCTTCGTTTTCGTAACGCTGGGCGTCACGGCTTCTCTGGCCGGCCAATTGCTTTATGACCTGCGCTACTATCTCGCTCGCCTGGGAGGGATCATCGTGATCCTGTTCGGCATTCACATGACCGGCCTCTTTCGCATCCCTTTCCTGGAATATGACCTGCGCGTTCACGATCAACCCAGGCAGGGCCTGGGGTATCTCTCCTCTTTCCTGATGGGCATCTTCTTCTCCGCCGGCTGGTCTCCCTGCGTCGGCCCGGTGTTGGGAGCGATCCTGACGCTGGTGCTGAACGGGGGCGATTTGCGCCTGGGGACGATCCTGCTCTCCGCATATTCCGCCGGCCTGGCCATTCCCTTCCTGATCGCTGCCCTGGGGATCGGTTGGGTGACCACCCTCTTGCGCCGCTACGGACGGCTGATGCATTTTATCGAGATCGGCATGGGTGTCGTGCTGATCATCGTCGGCGCCATGCTCTTCGCCGGCGTCTTTGAAACTCTGGCGCGGTTTGGCTTCTTCGTTGATTTTGGGCTTTAGCCTGTCGCTTTGAATTGCCCCTTGCCAGGACTTCGAGGACCTTGCGGTCGGTTTGCCCTTGAACAGTTTCTTTGACAGGTTTTCGCACTGCACCCTTCTCCAATCTCATCTCAGGAGGTTCGCATGGCTCTGGTAAAAGATTTACTCGCATATCGTAACACCCACCCGGTATGTGTCTCGCCGAATGATACCGTTTTACACGCGCTTCAGGTGATGGCGCAGGAAAACATCGGCGCTGTGCTGGTCGTAGAAGGCCACAAAGTGTTGGGCATTTTTACCGAACGCGATTATGCTCGCAAGGGAGAGGTAGCTGGGCGCACGGCTGCGCATACCCTTGTGAAAGAGATGATGACCTCTGAACTGATCAGCGTGACTTCCAAAACCTCGCTGGAAGAGTGCTTGAAGTTGATGCAAACCTATCATATTCGTCACCTGCCCGTGGTGGATGGAGAGCGGGTGATCGGCATTCTCTCCATACGCGATGTCATGGAAGCGGTGCTGAAGGAGCGGGAGAGCGAAATCGTGGGTCTGGAAAACTACATTATCGGCAGCAGTTTCCAGATGTAAGGTATACCCACCCAATGCCCATTCTTGTCATTGCGAGGCGGCAATAGCCGCCGAAACACTCCCCTCGCGAGTCTGACGTAAGCAATCCCCCAATTACCAGGGGATTGCTTCAGGCAGAGAACGCCCTCGCAATGGCAACGATGCCGAAATATAACATTGTCGAGGTAGTTACGAGGAGCATTGGAGAGCTGGATGCTTAATGTTATCCTTTACACGTATGAGGGCTGCGAGGCCTGTGACGAAGTGCGCCATGAATTGCAGAGATTGCAGGCTGAGTATCCGCATCGGTTGTACGAGGTAGATGTCACACATCAGGACGCGTTCCACAATCACCGGGCGCGCCTGCCGATGATCGAGATCGGCCACTACCACCTCGAAGCGCCGTTCAGCCTGGAGGCTCTTCAGATCACCCTGCGCGCGGCCTGGGAGCAGGCACAGAAAGCGGGAAGTAAACCTTTTTCGCCCCATGAAGTCAGCAGGGCAGACCGCATCCTTTTCAGCTTCAGCCGTCACTATGTGCTTGTGCTCAATCTGATCCTCACCCTGTATGTAGGGGTGCCCTTTCTGGCCCCTCTGTTGATGAAGGCCGGCCTCACACTGCCAGCCCGAATGATCTACGCGTTCTATGCCCCTTTTTGCCATCAACTGGCTTTCCGCTCCTGGTTCCTCTTCGGAGAACAGGCCTACTATCCACTGGAAGCGGCTCGAATTCCAGGGGTAAAAACCTTTGAAGCGATCAGCGGATTGCGCCAGGTCTCTGATCCCTGGAGCCCGGAGCGTCTTCAGGCTCGCGCGTTTGTGGGGAACGAACAGGTGGGCTACAAAGTGGCGTTATGCGAGCGCGATGTGGCCATTTATGGCTCGATGTTGCTGTTTGGTCTGCTCTTTGCGCGCTTCCGCAATCGCCTGCGACCGCTCCCGCTGCTGTGGTGGGTGGTATTGGGTCTGCTGCCGATTGGTCTGGATGGTTTTTCGCAGCTTTTCAGCCAGTATTCGTTTGCCTGGCTCTCCTCCTTTCTCCCCTATCGCGAAAGCACGCCCTTCCTGCGCACCCTGACGGGGTTTCTCTTCGGCTTCTTGACCGCCTGGGTGATCTTTCCTGCGCTTGAACCCTCCATGCGGGAGACAGAACGCCTCTTCCTGCGAAAATTCGCGCTGAGTGGTAAATAACGATGCCCTTTCTCGAACAGGATGGTCTGCGCTATTTTGTCTTTGAACGCTTCCCGGATTCGGTGATCCACGCCGTTTTCACCCGGCGCGGGGGAGTCAGCCCGGCCCCCTGGGCATCTTTGAATGTCGGTGGGACGGTGGGGGATGAGGCGGAACGGGTGCGCGAGAACCGGCGACGAATGTTAGCCGCCATCGGACGCTCAGGGGACTCGGTGTTCGACGCCTGGCAGGTGCACGGCGTCAACGTGTTTCGGGCCGATGCTCCCCGCCCCCCACAGATGCCACATCCCCAGGCTGATATTCTGATCACCGACCGTCCACAGGTCACGCTTTTGATGCGTTTTGCCGATTGTGTGCCGATCTTCCTGCTCGACCCACGACGGGGCGCCATTGCCCTGATCCATGCCGGTTGGAAAGGAACCGTGGCCGGCGCCGCGCGACTTGCGGTGCAGGCCATGCGCCAGCACTACGGGAGCGCGCCGCAGGACCTCCTCGCCGCAATCGGCCCCTCGATTGGCCCCGATCACTACGAGGTGGGGCCGGAGGTCGTGGAGCAGGTGCGCGCGACCTTTGGGGCGCAGGCGGAGCGCGTGCTCATCGCCAGGAACGGGCACACCCATTTTGACCTCTGGCAGGCCAACCGCTTGCTCCTGGAATTTGCCGGCGTGGGGCAGATTGAAATCGCCGGCTTGTGTACCGCCTGCGATCTGGAAAACTGGTATTCTCATCGCGCCGAACGCGGACGAACCGGACGCTTTGGCGCTGTGTTTGCGATAAAATGAGGGTGGTAACCTCACACGTGGAAGTGCCCAATGCTCGTCGAGCAGATTCGTCAACGTTATCTGGAAACCCTGGAACGAATGGAAAAGGCGGCGCAACGCACCGGACGCGATCCGCGTCAGGTGCAGTTGATCGTGGTGACGAAAGCCCAACCGCTGGAAGTCGTGCAGGCGGCCATCCAGGCCGGCGCCCAGGCGCTGGGAGAGAACTATCCGGAAGAAGGTGTTATGAAAATTCAATCTCTCCCGGAAGCAAAACGGGTACAATGGCATATGATCGGCCACCTGCAGCGTCGCAAGGCGGAGCTGGTCATCCAGCACTTTGACTTCTTCCACGCGTTAGACAGTTTGCGGCTGGCGCAACGCCTGAGCCGCCTGGCTCAGGAAGCCGGGCGCATCCTGCCCACGTTGCTGGAGTTTAATGTGAGTGGTGAGGCAAGTAAATTCGGCTGGCCAGCCTGGGAGGAAGCCGCCTGGCCCAACCTCTGGCCGGAGATCGAGGCGGTGCTCACCCTACCCGGATTGGCCATCCAGGGCGTAATGGCCATGCCCCCCTTGTTTGAAAACCCGGAAGAAGTGCGCCCATATTTTCGACGCTTGCGACGGCTCTTTGAAACCCTCTCCCAACGTTTTCCCCAGGCCGAATGGCGCCACCTCTCCATGGGCACCAGCGCCGATTATGAGATTGCCATCGAAGAAGGCGCCACGATGGTACGGGTGGGCCAGGCGATCCTGGGGCCACGCCCTCCCAAACAGGAGCCAAAATGACCTTCTTCATCGTTCAACTCATCCGATCTATTGCCAACCTGCTCATCCTGCTCCTCGTCATAGATGCGATCCTCTCCTTTTTCATGCCCCCCTATCATCCCACACGGGCAGCGCTGGGGCGGATTTTGAACCCCTTGCTCGATCCGATCCGCCGCGTGGTGCCTCCTGTGGGCATGTTCGATTTCAGCCCCTTGATCCTGATCATCCTGATCCAGATCGTCGCGAACCTGCTCATTTCCCTGTTCTTGTGAGGTTGTTATGTCAAAACGCTCCTTTCGTCTCCACGATGGACAGCACGGCGCTGCTCTGGCTATTCGCGTGACGCCCAAAGCCAGTCGCAACGCGATCGTCGGAGTCCTGGATGATGGCACGATCAAAATTCACCTGACAGCCCCGCCGGTGGAAGGGCAGGCCAATCAGGCATTACTGGAGTTCCTTTCGGAAGTCCTGGGAGTGCCAAAATCGAACCTGGAGATCGTGGCTGGCCATAGTGGACGGGATAAGCTGGTCTCCATCCTGAATATGGACGTGCAGACGGTGCACCAGCGTATCCTGGCACATTTGAGCGATTAGGAGCGGTAAAAAATTTCTACCGTTCTTTCTGCTCATTGCTCCGTTCATCGCCGACTGGCGAGAGCGAGGGC
>JAGHYK010000005.1 GCA_017743695.1 Chloroflexota bacterium | reverse complement strand
TGATTGATTGATTGATTGATTGATTGATTGATTGATTGATTGATTGATTGATTGATTGATTGATTGATTGAGGCGTGGCATGGTCTTTCCTCCGGGCAAGGGGTGGCACAAATTTTAATCCGAAGGTGGGAGGGTGTCAAGGGCGGCTTGTCGCGCCTGCAGGGCTTATCAATTCTATAACAGGTGCCCCACCAGGACAGGTTCATTGGTTTGTCAACTGTTCTCTATAAGTCTCTGCGCTCATCATTTTGGCAATCTTACGCCACAAATACACACTTGACATGCCACTATTTCTACCACAACGTCGGAGAATTGATAAGCCCTAACCGAGATGCCCTTTCATTTGCAGAATCTCCAGCTTTGAAGTAAAATATTTTCGAGTTCTCTGCAAAACAAGGCAGTGAGCGCAAAGGCCAGGAAACTTAAAATAATTTCACTTTTTCCCGAAAAGAAGTTTTGAGACTCTGGCTGATATGCGCCATATGATAAAAAATTATCCTTTCGCCCGCACCTTTTGGCACGCTGCGGCGGTGCGTTTTTGCAGGGCACTCATTGAGCCTACTTTGGAGAGAATATCATGAGCGATAAACCTGGCGTTGAAAATCCAAAATCTTTCCGTCCTCTCAAATCCCATAAACGCAGAGAATTCCCGGCCTGGGGATTGTGGGTGATCACAGCAGCGCTGATTCTCAGCGGCCTGGGTTTGTTGATTTCCTGGCTTAACCAGCCTGGAAGATTGATCAACCGCTTGCTGGCGACCGATACACCCACCCCTACCGCCACCTTTACGCCTACTTCTACCCCTACGCCCACCGAAACGCCCACCATTACACCGACTCCTACCGAGACGCTGACGCCCACTCCTTCCGCGCCCTTCACGTATGTCGTTCAGGAAAACGATTCCCTGTTCGCAATCGCGGAAAAGTTCCAGTTAGGGGATAAGGGAATTCTCTTTTTGTTGATCTTGAACCCACAGATCGATCCCTGCAATCCAATTTTGCGCATTGGTCAGGAGATTACTGTGCCCAATCCCGGAATGCCGATGCCGACCGTAACGCCATTACCCCCCAACCTGCCTCGGAATACCAAACTCAAGTATCTTGTGCAGCCCGGCGATACCCTGGCGGCGATTGCGGCGCTGTTTAACAGCACGATGGATGCAATCCAAAAGGAAAACAACATCAAGGATCCCAATAAGATTCAGGCCGGTGTGTGTCTGACCATCCCGGTTAACCTGGTAACGCCGACGGCCACCCCTCGACCGACCAGTACACCGGTAACCCCCGGAACGTTGCCCCCGACGATGACACCGGTGCCAACGCAAACGCCTTCTGCAACTCCCAGGCCGTAAGGCGCACCGCTTTTTGAGAAACACGGGAGGGCTTATGAGTGAGCTGGAAGAAATTGGTGAGATGATTCGGAATGCCATGCGCCTGGTTGAGCAGGCGCAGGAAGCGGGGGAGCAGTTACGAAATCATACCAACCGTGAGAACCTGGATGAGTTTCGGCGTCAGGTGCAGGAGCTACATGCCGAACTTTCGCGCCTGCAGCAGGTTTTACAGCATGAGAGCACCTATAGCCTGGATGAGCTCATTGACCTGCTGAGCCGCATGTTCAGCGATCATCCTGCGGCCTATCGGCGGATTCCGCCGCTGGAGTGAAGCGGTAAAAGTAGGTGTTGGTCTCCCAACGCGCGAAACCCAGACGCTGGTAGAGCCGATTGGCGGCCAGACGGCGGGGATTGGAGGTGAGCGCAACGCCATCCGCACCGCGACGAGCGGCGATCTCCAGGGCATGGCGCAGAAGCGCCTCCCCGATCCCCTGTCCGCGATAGGCCTCATCCACCACCACATCCTCGATGCGGGCGCGTAGCCCACTTGGGAGGCGATAGAGGATCAGCGTCAGGGTGCCAACGATGCGGTTTTGGGCGGCCGGCCATCGCGCTACAAAAAGCAGCGAAGCTTCAGAGCGGAGCAGTTGCTCCAGGTCGCGCGGGGAAGGCGCAGGGTGATGCGTCGTCAGTTGCGGAAGCAGGCGGGCCATCGCTTCCACCAGTTCGGCGGTGACTTCCCGTACTTGTTCGATATATATCTCGTTCATGCACGTTGACGGTGATTGACCAGATAAACGCCGGTCAGGATTCCCAGCCCACCCAGGAGGGAGAGGGGGGTGATGCGCTCGTTCAGCAACCATGCGCCAACCACCATCGCGGCGAGGGGTTCCAGGTATAGAAAGACGCCTGTGCGAGCGGCTGTGAGCGCTTGAAGGGCATCGTACCAGGCGATGTAGGCGAGTCCGGAGGAGAAAATCCCTAAAAAGAGCAGGCTGAGCCAGGTGGTTGAGGTCAGGCCTGCCCATTCGCGCCAGCTCCCCGTGCCCAGCCACCAGAAGGTGGTGAAGAGCCAGCCGAGGAGCATGACGTAGAACATCATGCGCGCCGCAGGGTGTTCCTTCAGCCCCTGACGGGAGAGGATAGAAAAGACGGCCCAGTTTGGCGCGCTGAGCAGGATGAGAAGATCGCCGGGCGCGCCCAGATGTCCGCGGAGGATGGCCTGCCAGTCCCCACGGGTGACGACCAGGATCACTCCCAGCGCGGCCAGCGCGATGCCCAGTATCGTGTTGCGATCTATGCGCTCCCCAAGGAAGAGCCAGCCCAGCAATGCAAGGAAGACCGGTATGCTGGTCAGAATCCAGGCGGTTGTGGAGGCCTGAGAGGTGCGCAATCCGTTGGCCTGTAGCCACTGATGAAAGGTGATGCCGATGAAGCCCAGCAGGGCGAAGTATCCCCATTCCGAACGACGGGGCAACAGGAATTCGCCGCGCCAGAGCACGGCGATCCCAAGCACAAGGACACCCAGGGCAAAACGGATCCAGACTACGGTTACCGGCGAGGCATGGGTGAGGGCGATTTTGGTGGCAACAAACGAAACGCCCCACACCACGGAGGCAAAGGTAGCTTCCAGGGCAGGGAGGATTTGTTTCATGAAGTGCTCCGCGAGGCGTTCATTTCCTGGCGCACGGCCTGATACAGGTTTTCCGCTTTTAGCTCCGAAAGCGTATAGCAGGGCGCCTTCAGATGTTCGGCTAACGCCTGCGCCAGACCCTGATCAAATGCCGCATGTTCCATGTTGATAACGACGCTGCGAATGTTCTCGGCCGCAAGCATCTCTGCAAAGCGATGGGCTTCCTCCAGGGGCGGTAAGGTGCCTATCGAAACGTTGCCGGCGCCGTCCGTGAGGATGATCAGGAGCGGTTCGACATCGGGATGGGTGAATTTTTCCTGACGCAGCACTTCATAGGCCAGGAGCAGGCCGGCAGAAAGGGGCGTCTTTCCACCGACCGGGATGTCTGCCAGGGCGCGCTGGGCCAGGGAAACTGAATTCGTCGGGGGGAGGACGAGGGTGGCGCGATCTTTCTGGAAGACGATCAGGCCGACGCGATCCCGTCGCTGGTAGGCATCGGTCAAAAGGGAGAGGATGGCGCCTTTGGTGGCATTCATGCGTTCGGCAACTGCCATGGACCAGGAAGCATCTACCAAAAACAGGACCAGGTTGGCCACCTTCTTGACGCGCACTTTGCGCTGCAGGTCGCTCTTTTCGATGGCGAAGGCCAGGCGCTGGCGTTTTTCGCTGCGGCGGCGTTGATAGGGGGCCGCGGCGCGCAGGGTGGCGTCGAAGGCGATGTCATCGGTGCGCCCCAGCGCGGGACGGGCTTTGATATAGCGCCCATGTTTGCGTTCGGTGCGGGTGAGGGAGCGCCGCCCGGCCTGTTTGCGCACCAGCCGATCCAGGGGTGTGTTCAAACGCCGCGGCTGGAAGGTCTCGCCCATGTTGACCTTTTTGCCCCCTTCCCACCAGTTTGCATCGGTACGCGCAAAAACATCCTGAGGGGCCGCCTGGGGCTGACCTTGTTGTGCGCCTTGCTCTTCGGCCTGCGGCTCAATTAAGTTTTTTTTTGCTGATTCCCCGCCTCCGAGGGCGGCGTTGACTCATCTTGATCCGAAAGTGCCTGCCCGGTGAGCTGTTCAATCCGTTCCTGAAGCTGCTCACTGGTGATCTCTGCCTGCTGGAACGGCGTGCGTTTGATGCGATGGGGCAGGGCCAGTTCGGCAGCCAGGGCAATATCGCGCTCGGTGATGCGGGTGCGTCCCTCAAAAGCGGCATGGGCGCGCGCGGTCTTGAGGATCACCAGATCGGCGCGATGCCCATCCACATTCAGCGAGGAGGTCAGGGCGGCGATGGTAAGCAAGTCGCGCGTGGTATAGGTGACCTGATCCACCAGATCGCGCGCCCGCGCGATCTGCTGTGAAAGTTCCTCTTCTTTGGGTTGCCACTGACGACGGAAGGCCTCCGGATCGCGCTCAAAGGCCAGGTTGCGTTCCATAATCAGCGCCCGGGCGCGTGCATCGCGTACGCCCACGATGTCCACTGAAAGGGCGAAGCGATCCAGGAGTTGCGGGCGCAGTTCCCCCTCTTCCGGGTTCATCGTTCCAACCAGGATAAAGCGCGCCGGATGGGCGAAGGAGATGCCCTCTCGCTCGACGATGTTCATGCCCATTGCGGCGGAGTCCAGAAGGACATCCACGACGTGATCGTCGAGGAGGTTGACCTCGTCAATGTAGAGCAGGCCACGGTTGGCGGCGGCCAGCACACCGGGCTCGAAATGACGCTCCCCTTTCTGGATGGCGAGTTCGATGTCGAGCGTGCCGACCACGCGATCTTCGGTGGCCGAAACGGGGAGGTTCACGAAGGGGATGGGGCGTTCGACGACCGGGAGTTTTTCTCCCCGCGCCGCCCGTTCGCGGCACTCCGTGCACCATGTCGTAGGTTGATCGGGATCGCAGCCGAAGCGACAACCCTCTACCACCCTGACCTTAGGGAGCAGGGCGGCCAGGGCGCGAGCGGCGGTAGATTTGGCCGTGCCGCGTTCGCCGCGGATCAGCACACCCCCAATGCGGGTATCCACGGCGTTCAGAATCAGGGCACGCTTCATCCGTTCCTGGTTGACGATTGCAGTGAATGGGAAAATCACAGCCATAGGTTCAGTTCTCCATCGGGCTATTATAACTGAGTTTGATTGTCTTCATCGCAGAAATTGGGGAGAGCGTCACGGTTTAAGATATGGCACAAACTTTTCAGAGCATACTGCCAACGTTTTTAGTGAGGCATACCGTCAACGAATTTATGAACGAATAAACGAATGAGCGACCCCCATTCGTTGACGTATGTCCGCCTCCTCCGGCAGGCGGAAAGTCGCTACACGGTTTGCCGTCCGTCGTCTGACGGGCTGGAAGGCTCGTCCTACAGCCCGTAACCGTCTATCGTCTTACGGGCTGGAAAGCCTGTTCTGCAAACCGCGGTCTGCCGTCCGCGGTCTGGCTTCGTTGACGATTCCCCTCTTGTATCCTCCATTCCCAGAAGGGAGTCTTTGTGCCAGAAATCACTGATTGCAGGAGGGGTATAATCAACTTGTTCGCCTTTCAGAGAAGATTCCCTCATCCCTGTTGTTACGATCCGTGTGGAGATGCCATGTGGCTCAGGTTGCTTTCGATTATCCGTAAGGAGTTCGTGCAAATTTTTCGGGATGCGCGAACGGTGACGATTGTGCTGATCATCCCTGTTCTACAGCTCTTTCTGCTGGGCTATGCGGCTACTAACGATGTGAAGAATGTGCCGCTGGCCGTGCTCGACCGTAGCCGTTCCCCGCAATCGCGCGCTTTGATAGATGCCTTCCAGGCATCCAATTACTTTCGCGTGGCTTATGTGGTGGATTCGGAGGGTGCGCTGCAGAAGCTCATCGAAGGGGGAGATGCCCGTGCCGCGCTGATCATTCCCCCGGACTACGCCCGGCAATTGATCGAAGGCAAGGCCCAGGTTGCGGTGATCCTGGATGGTTCCGATCCAACGGTTGGTTCCACCGCCCTCTCAGCGGCTCAGTTGATCGGGCAACGTCAGGCGACCAGAATCCTGGAAGAGAAGTTGTCTGCCATCGGGCGGTCTGAGATGCTGCGCCCACCTCTCGAAGTGAGACCCCGCGTCTGGTACAATCCCGATCTGGTCTCGGCATATTTCATGATTCCGGGGGTGATCGGGATGATCCTGTATGCCATCACTTCCGTTCTGACGGCGACCGCCATTGTTCGCGAGCGTGAGCGCGGCACCATCGAGCAACTGATTGTCACTCCGATCCGTCCGTGGGAATTAGTGGTTGGCAAAATTTTGCCTTACGTTCTGCTGGCTTTCTTCGACACCCTCGAGGTGTTGGTCATTGGTCACTGGTGGTTTGGCGTGCCGCTGCGTGGAAGCGTGAGCCTGCTGCTGGCTCTTTCGGGCCTGCTACTCCTTTCCGGATTGGGGATCGGGCTGTTCGCATCCACGATCGCCAACACGCAACAGGAGGCCATGCTTTCGGTCTGGATGACTCTCTTGCCGGGAATTTTCCTCTCCGGCTTTTTCTTCCCTATCGAGGCCATGCCCAAAGTCCTGCAATGGATTTCCTACCTGATACCTTTGCGGTACTATCTGGTGATTATCCGTGCAATTCTGATTAAAGGCGCGGGCTGGAGTGTGCTTCAGGATGAATCGCTGGCGCTGGCGCTGTTGGGCTTCTCCCTGATGGGGGCGGCCGCGCTGCGCTTCCGCAAGCGACTGGACTGATTTCTTCAAGGAGGTTCCTATGCCGAAGAAATTGCTGATCGTTGTGCTGTTTGTCCTTGCGCTGAGCGCGGGGATTTTCTATGCGCTGCGTTCGGATGCGCGCACGAGCGGGGTTTTAAAGGCCTCCGGAACGATTGAGGCTACGACCGTTAATGTAGCTCCAGAAATCGCCGGGCGGGTGAGCGAGGTGTTGGTCAGCGAGGGGCAGAGTGTTCACAAAGGGGATGTGCTCCTGCGTCTGGATGGGGCCTTGCTTGAAGCGCAACGCGCACAGGCTCAGGCCGCACTCGAAGCGGCGCAACAGGCGGTGCAAATGGCAACTGTGCAGCAGGAGATGGCGCAGGCGCAATACGATGCAGCCCTGGCTGCTGCCCGTGCTCAGGAGGGAGCAGCCCGCTTGCAGGATTGGGTGCAGCGCGCTCCTGGTCTTTTCGATCAGCCCTTGTGGTATTTCACGCGCGAGGAGCAACTGAAAGCCGCTCAGCGTGAAGTGGAAACCGCAGCCAGAGCCGTGGCGGATGCAGAAGCAAAACTGCAGCAAATCGTGAGTTCGGATAAATCCGCGGCTTTCGTGGCCGCAGAGGAGCGCTTGAATCAGGCGCGCATTGCCTATCAGGTGGTCAACCTGGTCTATCAACGAGCACAGGCAACGGGTGGTAAGGTGCGTCCGGAGGATGTGCAGGTGGCGCTGCCTCCCTCCCTGCCGAACACTTATTTGACCAAAGTGCAACTGGCAAAGCGACTCAGCGGCGATAGTGAGGTGATTCAAGAGGCCAGCGATTTGCTGGATGCGGTCAAACAAGAGTTGAAGGATGCGCAAAAGGCCTACGATGCTCTGCTGACGACACAGGAGGCACAGGATGTTCTGCGGGCGCGCGCGGCGCTGTCCGTCGCTCAGGAACGCTACAATACGGCGCGTGACTGGCTGCAATCCCTGCAGACCGGTGAACATGCGCCGCAGGTGCGCATTGCGGCTGTCGCTTTAGAGCAGGCGAAGGCCGCCCTCCTTCAGGCTCAGGCGGGGGTCAGGCAGGCGCAGGCGAATCTGGCCCTCCTTGAGACCCAGATGCAAAAATTGACCATCTACGCCCCCAGGGATGGCGTGATCCTGAGTCGGGCCGTCGAACCGGGAGAGTTTTTGCAACCCGGCGCCACCGCGTTGACGCTGGCGGATTTGAGTCAGCTCACGGTGACGGTATACATCCCGGAAGATCGCTATGGTCAGTTACACCTGGGACAGGCGGCAACCATCCGGGTGGATTCCTTCCCCGGCGAAACCTTGCAGGCCTCGATTGTTTATATCTCGGATCAGGCTGAATTTACGCCGCGCAATGTGCAAACGGTGGAGGGGCGCAGCACGACGGTTTACGCTGTCAAACTCCGGGTGGAAGATTCCACGGCGCGCCTGAAGCCGGGTATGCCGGCGGATGTCTTCTTTGAGCAATAGCCGCAGGCCGGAATCGTGATACACTTTTATCAGTTCCGTCTCATGCTCTGCCCCCAATGCTTCGCCAGGGCAAATCGTGGTGGTACGGGAGATTTTTTCAAAACCTTCTCTCAAGGAGTTTGCGATGTTCCCAGAACGTGAAGCGGTCATCTTGAGTGCAGCACGCCTGCCGATTGGGCGCTTTCAGGGCGCTTTGAGCAGCATTCCAGCGCCCCGGCTTGGAGCGCTGGCAATTCGCGCCGCCGTGGAACGGGCCGGCATTGACCCCGCAGAGATTGACGAGGTGATCATGGGGAATGTGGTCTCTGCCGGCGTGGGGCAGGCGCCGGCGCGACAGGCGGCCATTTTTGCCGGTTTGCCGACCTCTGTGGGCGCCACCACCATCAACAAGGTGTGTGGCTCCGGTCTGAAAGCGGTGATGATGGCCGCCTCTGCCATTCGTGCCGGGGATGGCTCGTTGTTTGTGGCAGGCGGCTTCGAATCCATGAGTCGCGCCCCCTTCCTGGTGGATGGGCGTACCGGCGCCCTGCGCTTTGGCCATGCCCAGCTCACCGATGCCCTGCTCCTGGATGGGCTATGGGACCCGTTTGAAAACTGGAGTATGGGGATGGCTGCCGAATTCATCGCCGATGCCTATGAAGTCACCCGTCAGGCGATGGACGAATTCGCCCTTCAGAGCCACCAGAAGGCGATTGCGGCCATGGATAGCGGCGCCTTCCGTGAGGAAATCGTGCCGGTCGAAATCCCCGGAAAAAAGGGGGAAACGGTGCGGGTGGATACGGATGAAGGGCCGCGGCGCGATACCTCGCTGGAGGCGCTGGCCAGGCTCAAGCCGGCCTTCAAAGAAGGGGGACGGGTCACGGCGGGAAACTCACCGGGGTTGAACGATGGGGCTGCTGCCGTGGTTCTGGCCAGTCGTGACTATGCCCAACGTCACGGCCTGAAGCCGCTGGCGCGGGTGGTGGGATATGCTCAGGCCGCCGATGAGCCGAAATATCTGTTCCGTGCCCCGGCGCTGGCGATCCCCAGGCTACTGCGTCAGATTGGCTGGACGCTGGCCGATGTGGACCTGATCGAGCTGAATGAGGCGTTTGCCGCTCAGGTGCTGGCCGATGGCTATATCCTCGCCGACCAGGGATGGGATTGGAGCAAGGTCAATGTTCATGGCGGCGCCATTGCGCTGGGGCATCCGATCGGCGCCAGCGGCGCGCGCATTCTGACCACGCTCATCTACGCCCTCAAGCGCCACGGCAAAAAGCGCGGCCTCGCCAGCCTGTGCCTGGGAGGCGCAGAGGCGGTTGCCATGGCCATTGAACTCGAAGAGTAACCAGGAGGTAACGATGGAAATTCGCCATATCTTTGTCGTCGGCGCCGGCACGATGGGCAATGGGATTGCTCAAGTGGCGGCGACTTCCGGGTATCAGGTGACCTGCATGGATGCGTTTCCCCAGGCCCTGGAGAAAGCCAGAGCGACAATTGCCCGTTCTACGGCTAAATTGTTGGAAAAGGGCGCCATCACGGCGGAACAAAAGGCCGCTGCAGAGGCCATTCGCTTCACCAATACCCTGGATGGTGTGGAAGAGGCAGACCTGGTGATTGAGGCCATCATCGAGGATCCACAGGCCAAGTTCACCCTCTTCGCTGAGCTGGATCAACGAGCACGGCCCGGCGTCATTCTTGCCTCAAACACCTCTTCTATCTCGATCACCAAGATCGCGGCCCACACCCGGCGCCCGGAGAAAGTGATCGGGATGCATTTCATGAACCCGGTGCCGATCATGCGCCTGGTAGAAGTGATCCGCGGGCTGGCTACCGATGATGAGACGACGCAGACCATCCTGGCCGTTTGCCGTCAGATGGGGAAGGAGCCGGTCGAGGCCAAAGATTCGCCGGGGTTCATTTCCAATCGCATCCTGTGCCCGATGATCAACGAGGCGATTTTTGCGCTGCAGGAAGGAATCGGCACTCCGGAGGCCATTGATACCGTGATGAAACTGGGCATGAATCACCCAATGGGGCCGCTCACGCTGGCCGATTTTATTGGCCTGGATGTGGTGCTTTCCGTGATGGAAATCCTGCATCGCGATCTGGGCGAGGACAAGTATCGTCCGGCGCCGCTGCTGCGCAAAATGGTGGATGCCGGCTGGCTGGGTCGAAAAACAGGCCGCGGTTTCTACCGTTATGATTGATGCCAGATCGTCTGCGAAGAACAACCTGTAACCCCAGGCAATCCCTGGGGGTTTTTTCATCACATCCTGGCGATGCTGTTCCCTTCGGGAGAGGATTTACAAACGTTAAACGAGCTTTTTCACCTTGTTAATCTCTGGTGTATAATATTAGCACAAGGCAATTCTTGCCTGCCTGTCTTTGGCGCTCATGGAAGACAGCAACACGGTACATGCTTGAAGGAGATACCATGCACATCCTGGTAACAAATGATGACAGCATCACCTCCCCTGGGCTGCTGGCTCTGGTGCAGGAAATGCGCCGTCTCGGAGAGGTCTCCGTCCTGGCCCCGGATCGTAACTGGTCCGGCAGCGGGCATGTGAAGACCTTAGACCGCGCGCTGCGTGTGCGCGAGGTACGACTGGCCGATGGGACGGTGGCCTATGCCAGTGATGGCGCCCCTTCCGATTGCGTCGCCCTGGCCACACTCGGCTATATCAAACAAAAGATAGACCTGGTGGTTTCCGGCATCAATTATGGCGCCAACCTGGGGCACGATGTGACCTATTCCGGTACGGTGACTGCGGCGATGGAGGCGGTGATCGCCGGTCTGCCGGCGGTGGCCGTTTCGTTGGAACTTCCGGAGGGACATACAGGCGAAGTGGATTTTACCCCTGCCGCGCGCGTTGCGTCCTGGGTGGTGAAACAGGTGATAGACAACGGCCTGCCGCCAGAGGTCTTGCTCAACGTGAACGTTCCTTTTCTACCTCTGGAGAAGATACGCGGTTTTCGTATCACGCGCCTGGGGCTGCGCGTGTACCATAGTCGGCTGGATGAGCGGATTGATCCCCGCGGCCGCCCCTATTACTGGATCGGAGGGGATGCGCCCGGCGGCGTTCCTGAGCGGGGGACGGATGTCGGCGCGCTTGCGGAGGGCTATGTGTCCATCACTCCCCTGCACCTCGACCTGACGGCCTATCATGCCCTGACCGATTTAATGACCTGGAATCTTCCAGATATTCAAGATTTGTGAGGGAGAAATGCTTCGTAAAACTTTCGATCAGGAATTGCAACACGTGAAAGAAGAGATCATCGTTCTGGGCAGCATGGTGGAAGAGGCCACCCTGAAGTCTGTGGAGGCGCTCAAGAAGCGCGATCTGCAAGCTGCCCGCCAGATTATCGAAACCGACCGCCAGATCAACGCTCGTCGTTATGCGCTTGAGGAAAACATTATCGTGATCATCGCCACCCAACAGCCGATGGCGCACGATCTGCGCTTCCTGGCCTCGGCCCTGGAGATCGTCAGCGAGCTGGAGCGCATGGGGGATTATGCCAAAGGGATCGCCGTGATCAACCTGCGGATGGGGGATCAGCCGCTCCTGAAGCCCCTGATTGATATTCCGCGGATGGCGGAGAAAGCAGTGGATATGCTTCATCGCGCCCTGACTGCCTTCATCCAGGAAGATGCAGAGGCCGCTCGCGCCATTCCAAAAGAAGATGACGAAGTGGATGCTCTGTACAATCAGGTGTATCGTGAGCTGATCACCTTCATCATCGAGGACCCGAAGAATATCGAACGGGCAAACTGGTTACTCTGGGCGGCGCATAACCTGGAGCGCTTCGCCGACCGGGTGACGAACATCTGCGAACGCACGATTTTCCTGGTCACCGGTCAGTTCATCGAGTTTGATGGTACATACGATGAATTTGAAACACGGTGAAGCGATTCCGGTTTGCACTTGAGGGGGAAATGTCCATGTTTCGGGTGCTCTTTTTGTGCACGGGGAATTCGGCGCGCTCGCAAATGGCGGAAGCGCTTGTCAATCACTTTTGGGGGGATCGCTGGCAGGCCTTCAGCGCAGGAACTCGCCCGACGGGTTACGTGCATCCCCTGGCGCTCCAGGCTTTGAAAGAGATCGGCATTGAGCACCATGGACGCTCCAAACCGATTTCCGAACTGCCGCATATGGATTTCGATCTGGTCATTACCGTTTGTGATGCTGCGGCGGAGGAATGTCCCTTCTGGCCTGGTCCTGGTTTTCGCACTCATCATGGCTACCCCGATCCGGCTGCTGCGGAGGGGAGCGAAGAGGAGCGCCTTCAAGCCTTCCGTCAGGTACGTGATCGGATGCTGAAGGAGCTACCTGCGCTGCTCAAGGCCTGGGAAAAGCGTCTTGCCGAAGAACGCCGCTGAGTGCCCTCTGCGCCCTGTCGTAATCTTCATCCCGGCATCAAAATTGTTGATGTCATTGCGAGGAGCGTTCTTTGCGACGAAGCAATCCCCAGGCGATCAATCTGGCCTGTAGATGGGATTGCTTCGTCAGAAGATGGCTTGCAATGAGATGGCTGAGTAGTGCCGCGTCAGGCTAAAATTTGCGCTCCTGGAGAACTTTTTGTTCGTTCTCCGCAGGACAGGCTTTCCGGGCTGTCTCCGCTGGATAGGCTTTCCAGCCTGTCCTGTGATCATAGGGGCGCCGCCTGGGGTGGAATTATGCACTTGCAATGGTAGGGGTGCGCTGAATCGTTTACAATCTCGGCCAGGCAGGTACATGTCGGGCGAGTGTTTCAGGAAAAGGTGTGATGTTGGGATTCCTGATATTGCCCAGGGCCACTTTAGTGTTGAGCGATTTCAATGCGCCGGCGAGTCAGAACAACGTGGGGCAGATTTCGGGTGTGATGGAAGCTGGAGGCTGGTATTCGACGGTGTTGCAGGAAGAGGCTTTTGGTTTTGTAAACAAGACGGGAGTGACACAGTTTCGGTTGAGGTTTTTCCGGGATGACGATGATGACATGCGTGCGGATGTCATTCGTTTCTTCAGTGGCAACGCTGCTGCAGCCTATCGCCCTGTGCTGATCGTTTACTATCTCCCATGAAGGAATGCGAATGTGTCACCCGACGTTTGTGCAACGGGTGACCAAAGCGTGAAGAATGACTTCGGATCGCAAGATTTTGCATCATGTAATGCCTTTTGGGGTCAAATATTGGCCTTGTGACCAGGCACCGTCTCCTGAATCGAAGTCAAAATCTTGTGATTCAATGCCGTTTTTCAACGAATCACTTCTGGTTGCACAAAAGTTGGGTTAACACGGCACTAGGTCTCCAGCACGCCTTCGTTTACGTAGCGGGTCAACTCGCCAACGCTCAGGTTATCAATGCCCAGTTTTTCCAGCGTGCGACCGCGCCGCCAGTAGTCGGTGCGGTGGATGATAGACGCCAGGCGGATGATGCTGTCCATGCCGCGTACCGAGACGCCGTAACGCTGCCCCAGGGCGGCAATTGGCACCAGGCTCATCGGCACGTCCTCGAAGATGTAGCGGTGATTAAGGGTTGGCGGGGCCTTGATGCCGTAGTAGCCAGGCTGATTGTGGATGGCCTCGTGCAGGTCCTCGCCGGTGGTGTTGTAGGCCAGTTTGAGCCACTCCAGCGCAGTGCGAGCGCGGATGCCCAGCGCAGAGGCTACCGTCACCCGCTCGCGGTCGAGCACCTCCAGGACGCGCGCCACCGAGGGCGTCACCCCGTCAATGTAGAACTGGAAATCGCCATGCGTGGCCTCGATCCAGCCGCTGTTGAGGATGGTCAGCGCCGGGTGAAAGATGGCGCCCATGTTGTTCAGGCCGGTTTGCAGGACGTTGCCACCGTCAATGTATTGCGGGTAGGCTGGCTGAATGGCCTTCAAGACTTGCTCGGTGCGCGTAGCCGGCAGGGCCGCCAGCGGGACGGCCTCTTTGACGCGGAAGATGCGCGCCTCGGCCGGGCCGTCGGAGCGGCTGGCGTAGATGAATGTCTCCGCCTCGGCGATGGTTACATCGGCCTGACAGCCGCTATCGCGCAGCACTTTGGCAAATTCAATCGCCCCGCAGGTGCGTCCCGGGTGCAGAATGACAATTTGACCGCGCTTCAGGTGCGGGGCCAGCCCTTTGGCCACGTCGGCGTGGGCTGAGGAGGGGACAACGACCATGATGACCTGGGCGTTCTTCGCCGCTTCGCCGTAGTCGGAGGTCACTTTGGCCAGTTTGCCGAAGCCGTGCGGCACGCCTTCGGGCGCTTCCAGTTCGATGCCGCCGCGTTTCTTGAGAACGGCAATGTGATCGGGCGTGCGGTTGAACAGGGTCACTTTGAAACCCATCAGGGCCAGATGTGCAGCCATGGCTTTGCCGCCATGACCGGCGCCAATGACGGTGTAACGTTCGGGGGTGGTCATCTTTCACTCCTTTTGCTTTGATTTTTCACCACAAAGGGCACGAAGGAACGCGAAGAATTCTTTGTGACAGATGCGGAGAAAATCCGTGTCCTCTGTGAAATCTGTGGCTATCAGGTTTTTTGGATAGCCTGGAAAGGCTGTCCTGCATTCAACGCGAAGAATTCTTCGTGACGGAGGCGGACAAAATCCGTTTCAGCCTTTCCTTTTCACTCAGTGGCCGGCCTTCGGCGTCCACCGCCAGGCACATGCCGTTGACGATTTGCGTGCGCACTTCACCACGCCCGAAGGGATTGTTCTTCAACTGCGGCGCGTCCAGGATGCCCGTTGTGACTGCCCGCGCCAGGGTGGCCGCGTCCGCCCAGGGGTCCGTCACGCCCGGCGCAGCCAGGGAGCGGATCGCCTCCAGCGTGACCTGCGCTTCGGCGATGAGTTCCTCCTTGCGGGTCTGCACGGCGGGGTCGCGCGTCATATCGGGGGCGCCGCGCAGGGCGTTTTCGATGGCGCGGCGGGCGATCTTGCTCGCCTCGATGACATCCTCTGCAGTAGCGGCGTGATGCGCCTCGGTGTGACCGACGATGTGGTAGATGTGCGGGCGCAGCGCCATTTGCAGGTAGGTGCTGGCTGCCAGGTGGCCGCGCGCCGCGTCGGGGTCGAGCGGGTGCGACAGGAGGCCGATGCGGGTCTGACGCCAGATGCGGAAGTTCTCTCCTTCCAGCGGGGCAATCATTTCAAGAATTGCCAGCATCTTGGCCAGGTCCATGGCGTCCGAAAGCCCTGGTGGGCTGTTGAACATCATCTGGGCGATGTAGTCGCGCACGCCGTAGCGGTAGGCGTTGTAGGCTGAAAGGAAGGCGCTGACCACGAAAATCACATCGGGGGCGTCGCGCATCCCCCAGTGGTGTGGCTCGTTGAGTTCGACCGGGATGTCGCGCTCCCCATACCAGGCCATGACGCGCTGATGTTCGCGGATCGAGCCTTCCAGGTCCCAGGGGCCGCGCCCATCCATCTGGTTGAACCAGAAGAGCGGGATGGCGCACCAGGCGTTGTGGATGGTCTCGGTCAGCAATTCGGCGTAGCGGATGAAATCGTCGGTGCCGGAGTAGGCGCGCATCAGGGGGAAATTGCCGCGCCGGCTGGCGGCGTAGAGGGCGCGGAAGTCGTCGGGAGTGCGCACCGGCACGCCGCCTGCTCCCCGTCGGCGTGGGTCCTGCCGTTCGGGGTGGAAGAAGTTCTCCTGGGCGTCCTGGTCGGTGCCGAGCGAGATCACATCCAGCGCCCGCGCCTCGGCGATTTGCTCGATGCCGGCGATGGTCGCCTCCATCGTTGGCAGGCCGAAGTGATGGCGCAGGATGGGGTAGGGTGACTTCCAGCGGATGCGTTCGACGGTTGTCTGGGGGTAGGCTTCGGGCCCGGACCCGCTGCCGGCTTCGCCCTTCAGGAAGGTCAGCACGTCCTCCGGTGTTTCACTGCCATCGAAGACGCGCTCGAAGAAGCCCAGGGCCGCAGCGCGCTCGGCCACAGGCGGCGTCCCGCCGAAGACGAAGCGCACGCCGCGGGCGTGCAGTTCGGAGGCCGCTTCAGCAAACTGACCGAGCAGCCGCTCGCCGGTTTCGGGCGTCAGCCGGTACGAGACGCCCACCAGATCGGCGCCTTCCCGTTCGGCAGCGGCGATGACTTGCTCGATGGGCACTGCCGGGCCGAGGAAGACCGTGCGCCAGCCGGCCTGTTCGGCCAGCCGCAGGAAGTTAGAGATTCCCGCCACGTGGACGCATTCGCCCAGCGCAGCAGCAACAACTGTTTTTTGCATAACTTCCTCCCGGTTAGTGTGTGTACAACGGATAGGCCAGCATGTAAAGGAGCGAGGTCACTGCACAGGTCGCCAGCATCACCGGCGGGCCGCGCTTATCCCACAATTTGGACGTGATGGGGGTGTGTGCCTTTTCAGAGAGCGTAGCCACTACGATGCTGGCAGTCGAGCCGATCATCGTGCCATTGCCGCCGAAGCCTGCCCCAAAGGCCAGCGCCCACCAGAGGGGGCGGTGGGAATGCCGTTTGCCCCTGCAAACACCCTGAAGATTCACGACAAAGATGCCGTGGACGCCTCGGAAATCGTCTTGTCTGGCGGGTGTGTGAACCGCAGGAGCGGGTCGGTGGGGGTTTGGTGGTCTCGTCTTTGGTTTGATGTTCAGCGGGCAGACTACTGCCCCAGAATTCGCCGCGCCAGGTCCGATTCCAGGATGGAATAGGGATCACAACGTTGTTTGAGGGCGCGGAAACGCTGGAGCGTCTCTTCGCCCCAAAAGGCGCGGGCGATTTCGGCGCTGGTTTCGCTGTTTTTGGCAAAGTAAAAACGTCCGCCGGCTTCTACCACCATTCGATCAAACACCTGGAGCAACGCGTGCAGTTCGGATCGGCGACGGGCAGGAACTTTGAAGTCCAAAGCCAGCGAAAATCCATCCACCCCGTGCGAGAAGAGAAACCCATCGGGACGATGGCGCTTGGTCACCCCCAGATAGGAGGGGAAACCGTGTTTCTGGCTGAGCCGAAGCATCTCCCGCCAGACCTCGGCTGCCGTCTCCTTCGGCAGGAAAGATTGATACTGGATCAACCCCTTCTGACCATAGGCGCGTTCCCAGGAGGGGATGTAATCCAGCAGGAAGTGGAAGGCGGCATGAGATTGCAGATAGCGCTGACGGCGCAGCCCCAGGATGTATTTCCCGGTATTGATCAGCGCGACGCTCCAGTTGTGCATAAACGGACGCATCAGCCAGGGCATCAGGGATTTCGGGAAAATGCCCAGGATGGTCGCAGGGAGCTGCTGGTAGTCAAGGCGCAGCGTGCGCTCCGGGTGCGGATCGGCGCCGGGCGGCAGGTGACGGGCGGCGTGAATCTGACCGCGTCCAAGCCCCTTTCCGCTGGCGGTTCCATCCAGCCAGCCCACGATGTAATCATATTGCGGCGCATTCTCCAGCAACGAAGCCAGATGCTTTTCCAGGTTGGGCACCGGCCAGGCGTGCACTTCCAGCAGGCCAGAATGGACGCGTTTCATTTGCAGCGTAATCGAAGTGAACACGCCAAACAACCCCAGCCCGCTGATCAGGGCATAAAATAAGTCAGCGTTTTTCTTTGGGGTGCAGGTGACCTCAGCACCCGAGGCGAGAAGCGCCTTGAATTCCGTGACATGCTCCCCAATCGTGCCGGCGTGGTAGTTGTTCTTTCCATGAATGTTCGCCGCAAGGCATCCCCCCAGCGTGGTGAACATCGTGCCAGAGACCACAGGCGGCCACCAGCCCTGGGGCAAAATATGTTGCCAGACCTGCTGCAATGTCACCCCCGGCTCTGCGCGCAGCAGCCCGCGCTCCGGGTCCCATTCGAGAATGCGATTCATGCGGGAGAGATCGAGCACGATCCCGCCCCCGTTCAACGCTGCATCGTTGTAACTGCGACCGGCGCCGCGCAGGGCGATCTTCAACCCCTTCTTGCGCGCCAGGCGGAAGAGTTCGGCAATCTGTTCGGTGTTTTCGGGCCGGGCCAGGAAGCAAGTAGCTCCCAGCGAATGGCCAAAGTTTTCCAGATAGGCAAAGGAGAGCATGGGATCCTTAAATCGTCAACCGCCGAAAGATCGGCGAAGGGAGATTGCGAAGGATGAACATGATGTAGCGCCAGAACCAGGGGGTGTAAATTTCCTGTCTGCGCTGCTTCAACGCCCGTACAATGTCCCCGGCGGCGCGCTCGGCGGAGATTGGGAAAAACACCTTTTGCGCGGCTTTGAGCATCTCCGTTTGCACGAAGCCGGGCTTGACCGTGAGCACGTGCACGCCGTGCCGCGTCAGACGGTTGCGCAGCGACTCCAGGTAGGAGGTCAGCGCCGCCTTGGAAGCGCCGTAGCCGGGGTTGCCGACGCGGCCGCGTTCGCCGGCCACCGAGGAGATGCCGACAATCTGGCCGCGCCCGGCCTGCTGGAAAAGGGGCGCAATCGCATCCAGCCAGGCCATGGCGCCTAACAGATTGGTCTCGATCATCCGCCGATCTTTCTCAAAGTCGTAACGGTCCAGGCCTCCGGGCGGCTCGTTCAAACCGGCCACATAGAAGACGGCATCCAGGCCGCCCAGATCGGCGAGGATGCGCTCCAGCAGGGTCGGCACTTCCTGGTAGTGGGTGACATCATGCACGTAGAAGATGGCGCGCGGCTCCGGCTGATTCAGTTCCTCGCAGAGCGCTTGCAATCGTTCCGCGCGTCTTGCGAGGAGCGCCAGCCGATAGTTTTCTGCCGCCAGACGTCGCGCCAGCGCCTCACCGATGCCGCTGGAGGCGCCGATGATCAGCGCACGCTGATAGGGGGTAAGAGGAGTCGGAGGGGTGAAGCGGGGCATTTTTCACTCACTTCAGCATGGGCATCTTGATCCCGTGTTTCTTTGCAAATTCGATGGCGATCTCGTAGCCGGCGTCAGCGTGACGCACCACGCCCAGCCCCGGATCGGTGGTGAGCACGCGCTCCAGGCGACGCGCCGCTTCCGGAGTACCATCCGCAACGATCACCTGTCCGGCATGTTGACTGTATCCGATCCCCACGCCGCCGCCGTGATGGAAGGAGACCCAGGTGGCGCCGCCCACGGCGTTCAGCAGGGCGTTCAGGATGGGCCAGTCGGAGATGGCATCGGAACCATCTTTCATGCCCTCGGTTTCGCGGTTCGGGCTGGCTACCGAGCCCGCATCCAGGTGATCGCGCCCGATCACGATGGGCGCTTTCAGGATACCTTTTGCTACCATCTCGTTGAACTTCAGGCCGGCCCTGGCCCGTTCTCCATATCCCAGCCAGCAAATGCGAGCCGGCAGCCCCTGGAAACGTACCTTCTGGCGCGCCATTTTCAGCCAGCGATGCAGGTGCGCGTTCTCCGGGAAAAGTTCCATCACCGCCTCGTCGGTGCGGTAAATATCTTCCGCATCGCCAGAGAGCGCCACCCAGCGGAATGGCCCTTTGCCTTCGCAAAACAGCGGACGGATATAGGCCGGCACAAAGCCAGGGAATTCAAACGCATCGCTCACGCCCCAGTCGTAGGCGCGCTGGCGAATGTTGTTGCCGTAATCAAAGACCTCCGCCCCCTGACGTTTGAATTCCAGCATTGCCTGGACGTGTCGCGCCATGGATTCCATCGCCCGTTTTTCGTATTCCTTGGGGTTGGTGCGGCGCAGTTCTTCTGCCGCGGCCAGACTCATGCGCGCCGGTACATACATCAGCACGTCATGCGCCGGCGTTTGATCGGTGACCACGTCCGGGATCACGCCGCGCATCGCAAGCTCTGGGTAGATCTCGGCGGCGTTGCCGATCAGGCCAATGGATTTCGGTTCGCCGCGCGCCCGAAATTCCTCCACCAGGGTCATCGCCTCTTCCAGATTGTCCACCACCATGTCCAGATAGCCGGTTTCCAACCGACGGTGAGCGCGGGCCGGGTCCACTTCCACGATCAGGCCAACCCCCTCGTTCATGGTGATTGCCAGCGGTTGCGCGCCGCCCATGCCACCCAGGCCGGCGGTGAGCACGAATTTCCCCTTGAGCGAATCCCAGCCGCGGGCGCGGGCAGCGCCGGCGAAGGTCTCGAAGGTCCCCTGCAAAATGCCCTGTGTGCCGATGTAAATCCAGGAGCCGGCGGTCATCTGGCCAAACATCATCAGGCCTTGTGCCACCAGACGGTCGAAATGCTCCTGGGTGGCCCAGTGGGGAACGAGGTTGGAGTTTGCAATCAGGACGCGCGGGGCGTCGGGATGGGTGCGAAAGATAGCGACCGGCTTGCCGGATTGAACCAGCAGCGTCTCGTCCTCTTCTAAATTTCGCAGGGATTCGAGGATGGCGTCAAAACATTCCCAGTTGCGGGCTGCCTGTCCGCGTCCGCCGTAGACAACCAGGTCTTGCGGCCGTTCGGCCACTTCCGGGTCCAGGTTATTCTGGATCATGCGGTAAGCGGCCTCGATCAGCCAGTTTTTGCAGGTCAATTGAGTGCCACGAGGGGCTCGAACGACACGGGGCGTGCTCATAGGACCTCCAAAAGTACCAGATGGGTAAACTCCAGGAGCCGGCGAGAGGAATTTATTCCTCCTGCCTCGGTGAGAGGAGCCAGAAAGCCAGCGGGCCAAGATAGGGGAAAAAGAGGATCAGCACCCAGAGCGCCTGCAGGATGCCTGAAAGGTTCCGCCTGCGTAGCTCAAACAGCGCGATCAGGGTGAGCACGGGGTAGCCGAGAAGGAGAATCAGGTTCAAAAGCTGGATGAGGAGGAAGGTCGAAGACATCATGAGGGTATCTTTTACCACTTTTGCAGAGGGTGCTTTTTCCGTAACAGGTCGAGGAAAAGCGCTTCGTAGGCTTCGGCGACCGTCTGGGGGTCATAGGTGCGGGCGATTTCGCGGGTATCGCAGCGATAGCGCTGACGTGCTTCGATGATCTTGATCAACGCCTCCGCCAGTGCCTGACTATCGCCGACCGGGATGATCTCGCCCATCTGATGCATAAGCACCGGCTGGCGCACGCCGGGCAGCGCCGAAGCGACGCACGGCACATTATACATCATCGCCTCTACCTGCACCAACCCGAAGGCTTCGGTCGAGTTCAGGGAGGGCACGACCAGCACGTCCAGGTTGGGATAGAAAGCCGACATTTCCTGAGGCGTCAACACGCCCACAAACGTCCAGTGACCGCTTTCCTGGTAGCGTCGAATGCGCGGCATCAAGCGTTCGTAGTAGGCGCGTTCGCCGAGCACGTTCTCGTATTGCCCGGCGAAGAGCACCTGCGCCTGCGGATATTTCTCCAGCACTTTCGGCAGCGCATCCAGGAGCACCTCCACGCCTTTTTCGGCTGCGAATCGGGCCGCCATGCCGATCACCGGGCGACGCTCCTGCGTCTGGTAGCGATGGGCAAAGGCTTCCACCGCGTCTGCAGGCGCATGGGGAAGCTCCACCGGCGGCAGGATGGTCGTGAGCTTGTGACGATAGCGACGCAGGTAAGAGGAATGCTCGGCGTAATCACGGGTATAGGTGACGATTTGATCCGCCAGAATGGCGGCCAGATTGTTCTGGAATTTCACGACCAGGTTGACCAGGCGATTGAACAATCCGGGGGGAAGCTTCAGGTCGCAATGATAGGTGAGCACCGCAGGCTTGCCGAAAAGGCGGGCGCGCAGCGCCACCCCTGGGGCATCGAATTGCGGCAGGTGTAACTGGACGACGTCATGGGCCCGGACCAGGCGGGTGGCCACCAGGCCGAAGGTGGGCGCCAGCACCCCTTTGCTGATGCGCACCGCCACCGGCACACGGATCACATGCACGCCATCCCGCCATTCTTCCAGCGGCAACGTGCGTTCATAACGGGTGGTCATCACGGTCACCTCATGCCCGCGTTGGGCCAGTGCACGCGCCAGACGTTCGGCATAGATGGTAAGACCGGAAGTGTGGGGACGATAGTAGGTCAGGACGGTGAGGATTTTCATATCACGGCTCAAGATAGCGCAGGATGAATGGGCGCAGCCCCTGCACCGCCCGCGCCCGATGGCTGAGACGGTTTTTCTCTTCCAGGCTGAGTTCGGCCATTGTGCGTCCCAGCTCGTTCAACAGGAAGATGGGATCGTAGCCAAACCCGTTTTGACCGCGCTCTTCGGGGATGATTTCGCCTTCGCAAATTCCCTCTGCCAGATGGATTTCGCCATTGGGATGGGCCAGCGCCACCACGGCGCGGAACCGCGCTGACCAGGGGCGAGGGAAGGGACGCAGGTGCTCCAGGAGCAGGGCGCGACGTTCGGCATCTGTGGCGCCAGGGCGAGGATGATAGCGCGCCGAGTGCAGGCCCGGCGCGCCTCCCAATGCGTCCACTTCCAGGCCGGAATCATCGGCCAGGCTTGGCAGGCCGGAAGCGCGAGCGAAGGTGATCGCCTTGTGACGCGCGTTCTCGGCATAGCTCTCTCCCTCTTCCGCCGGGTGTAGCTCTATCCCGATCTCAGAAGGCAGGAGAAGCTCCAGCGGGAGATCGGCCAGCAACGCCTGGAGTTCGCGCCGTTTGCCGGGGTTGTTTGTGGCGATCAGCAGACGAATCGGAGCAGGAGACATCCCCCTGATTCTACCCGATTTTCGTGGGGCGCAGACGGCGGATCGCAGCAGGATCGGCTTTCCAGTCTGCCCGAAACCGTCGTTCCTTCGCGGCGGGTAAATACGGTAAAATCGCCCTGGAATCATGAAACTGGCAAACGAGGTACAGAATGGAATTTCGTTGGAGCACCTTTGAAGAGATCGGAAAGGATACCTGGAATGCACTCGTCGAACGCAGTCAGACGAACGTGCCGTTTTTGCGCTACGAGTTTCAACAAGCCTGGTGGGAAGGACGCGGCGGCGGAGAATGGCCGCAGGCTGAACAGGCGCTGATCGCCGCCTGGGAGGGGCAGGAACCCGTCGGTATCGCGCCGCTTTTCCGCGCCCCTCACCAGGGGAAACAGGCCCTTTTGTTGCTGGGTAGCATTGAGATCGCCGACTATCTGGATTTCATCCTGCCCCCCTCGCAGGGGCCGGCCTTTGTCAGGGGATTGCTGGATTTCCTGGAGCAGGCGGGGGGATGGGAGATGCTGAGCCTGTATAATCTGCCGGAGCATTCTCCCACCCGCTCCTGGCTGATTGCAGAGGCCCAACGACGTGGTTGGGAATGGCAGGAGGCCATCTATCAACCGACGCCCTATATCCCCCTGACTGCGGATTTTGAGGCCTATCTGGCCACCATTGATAAAAAACAGCGTCATGAGATTCGACGCAAATTGCGCCGCGCTGCCGAATATCCCCTGCCAGTACGCTGGCGCCTGATCGGTCCACAGGATGATCTGGAGGCTGCCATCCAGGATTTGTTTGATCTGATGCGCCAGGATGAGGCGAAGGCTCGCTTTCTCACCCCAGCCATGGAACAACAACTGGAAACGATCATCCGCGCGGCGCAGAGGGAAGGCTGGTTGCACCTCTCTCTGTTAGAGGTGGGCGGAAAGGCGGCAGCTGCTTCGCTTAACTTCGACTATCAGAATCGTTTGTGGGGGTATAATTCAGGGGTGAGCCTGGAGTTTCGAGAGCTATCTCCGGGCTGGGTTTGCCTGGCGCATGTGCTTCAATGGGCTTGCACCCAGCGGCGAAGCGAATTCGATTTCATGCGCGGCAACGAGGAATACAAGTACCGCTTTGGCGCCCAGGATCGCTATGTGATGCGCCTTACCTTGCAGCCCTGACATCTCGGGCGACGATTGCCCTTTCTTTTTTGGAGGTATCCCATGCGTGATCTGACGAACGAAATCCTGGAGCTGATCCGCCGCGCGTCCACCGACCTGCCGGCGGATGTTGAGAAGCGCCTGCGTGAAGCGGTGGAGCGGGAGGATCCCGGCTCCGCTGCGCGCAACGCGCTGGAAACGATTTTGAAAAATGTCGAGCTTTCACGTCAAAACTCGACGCCGATCTGTCAGGATACAGGAACGCCGATCTTCTACGTGCGTTATCCGGAAGGGTGGAGCACGCGCAGGCTACGTGAACAAATCCGCAATGCGCTGGCAGAGGCCACCCGACGCTCCTACATGCGTCCGAATGCCGTGGATGCCCTGACCGGAAAGAACACAGGGAATAACCTGGGCGACGATGATTTTCCCTTCATTCATTTTGAAGAGGTGGGGGCAGATGAGCCGCTGGTGATTGAGCTGATGCTCAAGGGCGGCGGGTGCGAGAATGTGGGTGCACAATATTCGCTGCCCGATGCTCGCCTCGGCGCAGGACGTGACCTGGCCGGCGTGCGCAAAGTGGTGCTGGACGCGGTGCACAAAGCCCAGGGACAGGGGTGCGCGCCGGGTATCCTGGGCGTGGCGATTGGGGGTGATCGCGGCTCTTCCTATCTGGCCTCCAAAGAAGTGTTGTTCCAGTCCATGGATGAATCCAACCCCGATCCAAAACTGGCGGAACTGGAGCAACGTTTGACGGAGGAGGCCAATCAACTCGGTATTGGCCCGATGGGCTTTGGCGGCAAAACCACCGTATTGGGCACGAAGATCACCGGCTTGCATCGCCTGCCGGCTTCGTATTTTGTCACCGTCTCGTACATGTGTTGGGCCTATCGTCGTCGCCGCATGATCGTGAAGGGTGACGAGGTGATTTACGAATAGGAGGCAACATGAGAAGGATCAACATCCCCATTTCAGATGAAGTCATCCGCTCCCTGCATGTGGGGGAGCCGGTGCTGTTGAACGGCATCATGGTCACGGCTCGCGATGCTGCGCATAAATGGATGGTGGAAACGTTCATCAAGAAAACGCGCCCACCCCAGGGGGATGACCTGGATGTTTATGAGGCGCTGAAGAAGCTGCTGAACGGCGGTGTGATCTATCATTGTGGTCCGGTGGTGGCTGGTTTGGAGACGAAGGAATACCGCTTTGTGGCTGCCGGGCCAACCACTTCCATCCGTGAGGAGCCTTACCAGGCCGACGTGATGCGCCATTTCAATGCCAAAGGGGTGATCGGCAAGGGAGGCATGGGCGCCAAAACGCTGGCCGGGTGTCAGGAGGTGCCTTTTGTCTATTTCCATGCCGTGGGTGGCGCAGCCAGCTACATTGCCCAAACCGTCAAGCGCGTGCATGGCGTTTACAAGCTAGAGTTTGGAGTTCCAGAAGCCCTGTGGGTGATTGAAGTGGAAGATTTCCCGGTCACCGTCACCATGGATGCGCACGGGCAGAGCCTGCACGCGCTGATCGAGGAACAATCGCAGAAGGTGCTTCAGGAGTTGATCGCCTCTTGAGCCTCTTCCAGGATATGCCTGGGGATGAAAACGCCGCTTCCTGTCATGGGAAGCGGCGCGTTTTGTGTGTTGTGGCTGCCCCAACAGGCCCATTCCAGGAAGCGATCGGCACCGGAACCGTAGTGGGCTGGCCCAACATTTGTTGCGAAAGGACGGTTGGGACGAGGGCTATCCGTCAGCTTCCATCTGCCGTCTGTATCTCGCTATCCTTTCTTCTGCAAGTTTAATATACTGCGGATTAATTTCATAGCCCACATATTTTCTGCCAGATTTTAAAGCCGCAATTGCAGTCGAGCCGCTGCCCATGAATGGGTCCAACACGATGTCGTCCGTGAAGGTGTATAGCTGAATCAGCCGGTAAGGGAGCTCAATGGGGAAGGGGGCCGGGTGACCCACTCTTTTGGCCGATTCTGGATTCAAAATCCAGACAGATTTTGTCCATTCCATGAATTCCTCGCGAGAGATAGTATCCTTTTTCCCCTCTGGTTTTTTGCGCGAGAATGACCCCTTTGAAAAGACGAGGATGTATTCATGGGTGTCACGCAATACGGGGTTTGTCGCAGATTGCCAGCTTCCCCATGCCATCGAAACCCCGGCGCCTGCGCCCTTGTGCCAGATGATTTCACCGCGCATCAGATACCCGATCTCTATCATCATCTGCGAGATGTAGGCGGAGAGAGGGATGTAAGGCTTTCGCCCCAGATTGGCCACGTTGACGCAGGCTCTTCCACCATGCACAAGGACGCGATAGGTCTCCGTGAAGACTTTCCGTAGCAATTCCAGGTATTCTTTGAGCGTCAGATCGTTGTCATACTCTTTGGTTACGTTGTATGGGGGTGAAGTAACCATCAAGTGGACAGAATGATCGGGGATTTCCTTCATGTCCTCTGAAGTTCCCCAAAGGATGGTGTTTTCGTACTCGGGTGGGAAAGCGTTATCAGGAACGGGGGGAGCATCCGGTTCTTCCCCAAGCTCCGAATAGAGCCTGGAGTTGTAATACGGGGAGGCGTCGTGGCTGATGCGAGCCGTCGTACCGAAATTGCTTGTTTTTGAGCCTTTCTCCATATGCCGAACCCTTTCCCATGACAGGCCGGGAAGCCCATCTCGCAGGCAGTCTGCCGTCCACCTGCCGTCCTTCCTGCCAGGCTGGCAACCCGGCCTGCAGGAGCCGGTTCTCTAACGGCGCGGGCCGAATTTTTCGCGTAGTAAATCGGCAAGCGTCGGCTGCCCGATCTCCTGGAGTTCGTAGCGGACGCGTTGCGCAGGCTTGTTGATCTGGATCAATCGTGTCAGGTTGATCGGCGTGCCGATAATCACCAGATCGGCCTGGGCGCGGTTAATGGTCTCTTCCAGGTCTTTGATTTGCTGCGCTCCATATCCCATGGCCGGCAGGACGGGGCCGGTGGTGGGATATTTCTGGTAGGTCGCCGCGATGGATCGCACCGCATAGGGGCGCGGGTCTACGATCTCGGCGGCTCCAAACCGACGCGCCGCCACGTATCCGGCGCCATAGGCCATTTCCCCGTGGGTGAGCGTGGGGCCGTCTTCGATGACCAGCACACGCTTGCCGCGGATTGCCTGCGGGTTTTCGACGAAGAGCGGCGAAGCGGCTTCGATCTGGATCGCTTTCGGGTTTAACCGGTAGAGCGCCTCGCGCACGGCGATCACCGCATCGGGCTGCGCTGTATCCACCTTGTTGATCACGAACACGTCCGCCATGCGTGCGTTCATCTCGCCGGGATGATAGGTGCTTTCATGGCCGGGGCGGTGTGGGTCGGCGACCACGATGTGGAAATCCGAGACGTAGAAGGGGAAGTCGTTGTTTCCCCCATCCCACAGGATGATGTCCACTTCCTGCTCTGCCTGGCGGAGAAT
Source organism: Chloroflexota bacterium (assembly GCA_017743695.1). Classification (GTDB taxonomy): domain Bacteria; phylum Chloroflexota; class Anaerolineae; order Anaerolineales; family Villigracilaceae; genus 630D-37. The sequence goes on along the minus strand of JAGHYK010000005.1, from coordinate 4,440 downwards.
TTTCTCATAATCCACGCCCGCGTAGACGATGACCCCATTCGCCAGATGCGGTTCGTATTCTTCGCGCTCCTCAATCGTGCACTCGTATTCGTCCAGATCGTCGAAGTCAGCAAAGCGCTGGACTTCCTGGCGCACCAGGTTGCCATAGGGCATGGGATGGCGGATCGCAGCCACCCGATAGCCCATCTCGCGCAGGATGGAGGCCACACGCCGCGAAGTCTGACTTTTGCCGCTGCCGGTACGCACAGCGCACACGGAAACGACCGGCTTGCTGGATTTCAACTGGGTGCTCTGTGGCCCCATCAGACGAAAATCGGCTCCGGCTGCCATCACCAGCGAGGCTTTATGCATGACGTATTCGTGAGATACATCCGAATACGCGAACACGACCTGCTGTACCCCGAATTTGCGGATCAGGTCCGGGAGTTCCTCTTCCGCATAGATAGGAATGCCTTTCGGATAAAGCGAGCCGGCCAGCTCCGGCGGATAGAGACGGCCTTCAATATCTGGAATCTGGGTGGCGGTGAAGGCCACCACCTCATAGTCGGGATTGTTGCGGAAGAAGACGTTGAAGTTATGGAAATCGCGGCCTGCCGCGCCCATGATGATCACTTTGACAGGCATCGTATGGCTCCTTTTTGGGATGGGATTACATCACTTCTGGGGCGCGAATATCCAGCAATCGCAGCGCGTTGGCCAGGACCTGTCGCGTCGCTGCCACCAGGCGCAGACGCGCCCGACGCAGGCTCTCTTCCTCTGCCTGCAGCACCGGCACCGCATGGTAGAAAGAGTGAAAAGCGTTCGCCAGCTCCCAGGCGTAATTTGCCATCACCAGCGGGCGATATTCCTGCGCCGCCTGCTGCACGACGTTCGGGAAGCGCGAAAGCAGGTTTACCAGTTCTATCTCGTGAGCGGTGAGCGAATAGTCGAAGGTGGCCGCGGGAAGAAGCGAGACGAGAGAATGCCCCTGGAGCGTCTCCAGGTTAAACGCCTTGCGCAAGATGCTGGTCGCGCGCACATGTGCGTTTTGCAGATAGGGACCGGTATGTCCCTCAAAGCTTAGGGCCTCTTCCATGTTGAACACGATGTCCTTGTTATTATCCACCGAAAGCATGGCATAGGCCAAAGCACCCAGACCAATCGCTTCGGCGACTTCTTGCCGGCGCTCGATGGGAAGCTGTGGATTTTTCTCGGCGATGGTGTCCAGGACGCGGCTCACCGCCTCGTCGTAGACATCCTTGAAGAGCACCACCCGCCCGCGGCGGGCGGACATCGCTCCCTCAGGCAGGCTTACGAAGCCATAGCCCAGGTGATAGCACTTTTCAGCCTGTTTGAATCCCCATAGTTCCAGGATTTTGAAAACCTGCTGGAAGTGCAGGCTCTGGCGCACATCTACGACGTAGATCGAACGATCCACGCCGTATTTTTCAAATTTTTCTTTGGCCAGGGCCAGGTCTTTGGTCAGGTAAAGCGTGGTGCCATCGCTGCGCAAGATGACGGCTGTGCGATATTTTTCTTTCTTCAGGCCGAGCTTTTCGTCAATGCGCACGATCACCGGCCCTCCCTGAGGACGCTCGTCTTCAGCGATCCCTAAGGCGATCAGCTCCTGGACGATCTGCTTGGCTGGTTCATCTACTTCGGATTCGTAGAACCAGACATCTATGTGGATATCCAGAATGCGCAGGATATCGCGTAGCTCCTCCAGGCTCCACTGACGCGTTTTGAGCCAGAGTTCGCGCACGTAGGGGTCGCCGGCATCCCAGCGACGGTACATCTCACGGCGTTCTGCTTCATAGGCCTCGCGCCGTGCGCGTTCTTCGGGTGTTTCGTTTTCCTTCGGTTCCAGCAGGGCAGTTGCTTCGACGTAGAGCTTCAGCAACCACTGACCACGCTCGTGGATGCCTTCTGGCTCCTGGCCGCGATAGAACTTGTCATAAATCCAGAGGACGGTGATCACGCCCAGGCCGATGTCGCCAGGGTAGGAGGCGCGCAGCGTCTCGAAGCCGGCGAATTCCAGCAGGCGCGCCAGCACCTCGCCCAGGATGGCGTTGCGATAGTGGCCGATATGAAAAGAGTGATGTGTGTTGGGCTGGGCATATTCGACCATCACGCGCTCTCCTTTCGGCGCGCCGCGGCCGAAATGCTCTCCCTGCTCCAGCACACTTTCGATCACCCGTCGGGCATATTCAGCGGTGGAAAAGTACAGGTTCAGATAGCCGTTCAGCGCTTCCACGCGTTGAAACCCTGCGGGATGTCCCAACAAGTCCTTCAAGGCGAGCGCCAGTTCCTGAGCGCGCTGCGGAATCGGTGTGGAAAGCCCCTTGCGCCGAACCTCCGCGGCTGCGGCGGCGAAGAGTGAAATCCCCATGCCCCATTCGCCATGAAAGGGAACGGGCTGCCACTTGAATTCCGGCGCTTCGATTCCCTGAGCAGCCAGAAAAGCGGCGATTTGGGATTCAATCTGCTTCAATTCTTTTTCAAACATGCCTGTTCTTTCCTGGCGTGAAAAAAGCGGGAGGCCGCCAGAGTCTCCCGCCTGCGGAGGGGGAAGTGGATCAGTTTGAGGCGCCTGGGGTGGCCTTGAGCGCAGAGAAGAGACGCTTCATCAGGCGGCTCTTGCGCCGGGCGACGTTGTTTTTGTGCAACACGCCCTTTTCAGCGGCCTTATCCAGCGCCTTGACTGCCTGACGAATGACCTCATCGGTCGGGCTGCTTACCTGACCGCTTTCAATGGCCTGCAGCGCACGCTTCAGGGCGGCACGTGCCTGGCCGCGAATCATGCGATTGCGCAGTCGCCGCTTTTCGTTTTGCCGATTGCGCTTAATCTGAGACTTGATGTTTGCCACGAGTAAACCTCCGAAACCAGAATCACAGTGTTGAAGGGTGAGCCTTTCAAGAGCGAAAGAGCAAGATTGCCAGGAGAAAGGGGCCTGGCGGCACGTATTTTAACCGAGAATGCTTCAGATGTCTATGGAAAACAAAGGTTGGACAAGAGAAGAGGCGTGATCAAAGGAGATGAGGCTGCACGAATCAACAATAAAGCAGGGATTCTCTCCCTGCTTTGTTTATGCGATACCTGCTGTATGCTCTCAGGGCAGGCGAAGGGGGCGCCAGACAGGATCAAAATCGTTGCCTGGGGTGTCCGTCAGGCGCACCAGACCACCACCGGATGCCAGGGCGCGGTAAATATCCCGATTCCCTTTTTCATCCACGCTTTCAAACAGCACCCAGTATCCATCGGCGGAGAAGCTCAGCGATTCAACCGGCGAGAGGATGCCAAAGTTTACAAATGTACTGCTGCTTCCATCCCTGACCACGCGTCGGGCGCGAATGAGCGGTTGGCCGATCACCCGTTGACTGTAGAGCAAATATGCGCCATCAGGAGACCAGGCAGGCCTGGAATCCATGTTCTCTGCGGCGCTTTGCGTGAGCTGAACTTTTTCGCCGTTTTCCAGGTTGATCGCCCAAATCTGATAGTTCCCATAGCGCTTTCGGGTGAATGCCAGCCATTTCCCATCTGGAGACCAGGCCGGCTGATAGGCCTCGGTATCGCCTCGCTCCAGGATGTTCAGGGGTGTGACGGAATTATCCCCCAGATCGAGAAGATAGAGATCGAGTTTCCCATCGCGCAGGGAGGCGAAGGCGATTTTTCTCCCATTCGGTGACCAGGCTGGATCGAAATCGCCGCCGGGGACGTTCGTCAATACGATCAACCCTGAGCCATCGGCGTTGATCATGTGCAGTGCAGCGCCCGGATATTTTTCCTGGACGCCTCTGCATGGCGAGATGAAGACCAGACGCGTTCCATCGGGGGCAAAACTGGGCTGACAGGCGCCATCTGGCAGGTTGGTCAACTGGCGTACATTGCTACCATCAAAACTCATCAGAAAGATTTGCGGAATGCCTCCTTCCCGAACCGAGGCGAAGGCGATCTCACCATAACCACCACCCAGCGGCGTTTGCGTGGGGGTTGGCGTGGAGGTAGCCGTTGGGCTGGGAGTGCTGGTTGGCATCAAAGTCGCTGTCGCTGTGGGGGTGGACGTGGGGAGGATCGGTGAGACAGAGGGTGTTCCTGTAGCTACCGGGAGCACAGGGGTCTCTGTGCCGGCGGGAGGCGTGTTTTCAAGGGGCGGATAGGTTGCAGAAGGAACAACAGGCACAGGGAGAGGGATAGATGCAAGCAGTTGTTGGGCAACATCGGGGTAGGTATATGCGCCCCAGGCGCTGCCAGCCAGCATCAGAAGCAGCAGGATCAGCCCCACCAGACAGCCTGCGCCTCGACGCTTGCGACGCTTCGGCGGCTGGAAGGGCTTTTCTTCCTCTGCCAGGGGGACAGGAATGGGGGATTTGCCGGTGATTGGCCCGCGGGCTTCGGCGGCAGAAGGTGCTTCTTCTGGCTCCGAGGGGGGCATAGAGCTGTCTCTTATACACATCTCCGAG
>JAGHYK010000104.1 GCA_017743695.1 Chloroflexota bacterium | reverse complement strand
AGCGAACGGGAAACAGACACAGAGGACTCCTTTTGGCGTGTGTTGGTCAAAATGCTGGGGCAATCTTCTCACCATCTTACCAGCAGAATCAAAATGGCGAGCAACATGAAGAAAGCGCCGCTAACGAACATCCAGGCTGCCAGACGACCAAAGCGAGATTTGCGGCGCAAAGCCGCGTGCCAAAGGCGAAGTTTTGAATCCGACCCAGAGCGAGGATCGATCTCTTTGCCCGGTAAGAGAACCGGCAAGGAGAAAAGCATGGCGACAAAAAGAAAGCTCAACGCCGCCGTAACCATGAGTCGAACCCCAACAGGCAGCCGGAGCGGAATCTCCGAGAATATCAGCAACCCCAGAAAAGCACCGATTAACGCCGTACCGAGCACTACCATCTGTAGCGCCACTTCTTCAAGTAGCTCAGCCGATCGCTCGGTTAGCTCGTCTTCCTGGTCACGCGTAGATCGGGCAACGGGCTGGGTTTCAAACATATTCCGGTTTTCACTCATTTGCACCTTGCGAAAAGACAGTTTCTCAACGGTTGCAGGAATGACTTTGCTGGAAAGCGGCACTCTTGCGGATTGTCCCGGCCGCCTTCATGCGATTTCCGTTCCCTCGTTCAGGATATTGAGGTATTCGTTGTAAGCGAAGATGCGATTACGACGCTGTCCGGTCACCTCGCGCACAATTCCCAATTGCGCCAGGGCTGCCATGGCGTGAGAGACGGCCGGAAACGAAAGCCCGCTACGTTCGCGAACCTGGTTCAACGTGACCAGAGGTCGTTCGCAAAGAACGCGAAAGACACGCAAAAGCGTAGAAGCGCTCCGTCCTGCTTTTTGGATAACCTGCTCATCCCTTTGAAACAGGGAAAGCAGCCGCCTGGCCGTCTCCACGGCGTTCGAGGCCGTCTGTTCAACCCCTTCCAAAAAGAAATCGAGCCACGCTTCCCAATCGCCTTCCATGCGTACTATGTCCAGAAGACGATAGTATTCAGAACGATGCTGCTTGAAATACAGGCTGAGATACAGCAACGGCTGCGAAAGCAATCCGTCATGGTGAAGGATAAACGCAATCAGCAATCGCCCTATGCGGCCGTTGCCGTCGAGGAAGGGGTGAATGGTCTCAAACTGTACATGCGCCAGCGCCGCTTTGATGAGCGCTGGGTAAGGATTGCCCTCATTGTGGAGAAAACGTTCCAGGTCGCTCATGCAATCCTGCACGTACTGAGGCGGCGGAGGCACAAAATGGGCATTCCCTGGCCGCGTGCCGCCAATCCAGTTTTGTGAACGTCTGAACTCGCCAGGGGATTTCTCGCTGCCTCGGCCTCGCGAAAGCAGAATGGCGTGCATTTCGCGGATCAGGCGATTGGAAAGAGGAAAGCCTTCCCGTAAACGTTTCAGGCCATGTTCGAGCGCCGCAACGTAATTCGAGACTTCGAGCACATCATCCAGAGGAACGCCCGGCGCTTCTTCCAGTTCGAACAGCAATAGTTGAGCTAACGAGGACTGGGTGCCCTCGATCTGGGACGAAAGCACGGCCTCGCGCCGCACATAGGCGTAGAGAAACAGGTGGGGGTCAGGCAAAAGCAGGGTCACGCTATCCAATCGCCCCAGCGCCAGGGTAGCGCGTTCCAGAAGCCGCTGTCGTTGCTCATTCAATTCAAGGGGAGGATCGGGAGGCAACGGCCTGGGCACAAAAGCACGTATCGTTTCTCCTCCGATCTCGGCGATTTCATACCTTCCGGTCAGGCCTCGCTTCATGCCAGCACCCTTATTTAGCGCTCGTTAAATAGCGTCTCTGCTTATTAAACAAAAGGGCCGAATCGTTTAATAAGACAGGCGGCGCGAACGTGGTTGGCTCGTCTTCCCGCTCACGCGTAGTTCGGGCAACAGGCTGGGTTTCAAACATGTTGCGGCTCATCGGCGCCTCCTCAACGGCTGTAAAGGTAGTTCCACTCCCGCAGGCGTTCCATCACAGGTTCACTGAAGGCGCCCTCTTCCATGCGCCAGGCCCAGTTTCCCTCCGGGCGGCTGGGGTAATTCATGCGCGCCCAGCTCCCCAGTTCCAGTACGTCCTGCATCGGCGCGAGGGCGAAGACGGCTACCGAGGCCCAGGCCGCGCGCAGCAGATCGCGGGCAAAAAAGCGGCCATCCGTGGGCAGATAGCGACGGGCAAACTCTTTTTCAGCCGGCGGGGCGCTTTCCCACCATCCCTGCGCCGTATCGTTATCGTGAGTGCCACTGTAAACCACGCAATGCGTCGGATAGTGATGGGGCAGGAACGGATTTTCGGGGCCGGAGAAAGCGAACTGGAGGATTTTCATGCCCGGCAGATGAAAGCGCTCGCGCAGCGCCACCACATCCTCCGTGATCACCCCCAAATCTTCGGCAATGAGCGGCAGATCATTCCCCAGGGCGCGCTGCAGGCTCTCCAACAGTTCCGCGCCGGGCGCCGGCACCCATGCCCCACGCTCCGCGGTCGGGGAATCGGCGGGGATTTCCCAGCAAGCGGCCAGCCCCCGAAAGTGATCAATGCGCACAAAATCCGCCAGGCGCAGCGCCATGCGCATTCGCTCCACCCACCAGGCAAACCCCTGCGCCTGGTGCGCCTCCCAGCGGTAGATCGGATTGCCCCAACGCTGGCCGGTCGCCGAGAATACGTCCGGGGGCACGCCGGCCACCACCACCGGGCGGCCTTCTGCATCCAGGCGGAAAAGCTCCGCATGGGCCCAGACATCTGCGCTATCGTAAGCGACAAACAGGGGCAGATCGCCAATCACACGAATATTGCGCGCATGTGCGTAGGCTCGTAGTGCATTCCACTGCCGGAAAAACAGGAACTGGTAGAAAACGTGTCGGTTAAGGATTTGCTCCAGGTCCCGGCGCGCCGCGCTCAGGGTCGCCGGATGGCGCAGGCGCAGTCCGCTCTCCCACTCATACCAGGGTCGCCCATGATGGGCTTCCTTCAGCGCCATGAAGAGGGCAAAATCGTCCACCCATTCTTTCTCCGCCTGACGAAAGAGGTCAAAGGCTTCCTGCAGATGGGGGAAACGTGGCAGACGCTCAAAGGCGCGCACCAGGAGATGTAGCTTCCAGGGGATGACCTGCCCATACTCGACGCGGGCGGCAGGGAAGGAGGGGAGGGTCTCCAGATCGGCGCGATCCAGGAGGCCCTCCTCGTACAAAAGCTCCGGGCTGATCAGATACGGATTGCCCGCAAAGGCGGAGAAACACTGATAGGGTGAATCGCCGTAGCCCGTAGGCCCCAAAGGCAGCACCTGCCACAGGCGACAGTTTGCCGAAGCCAGCGCATCCAGAAAGCGATAGGCAGCCGGGCCGAGATCGCCAATGCCAAAGCGGCCGGGGAGACTGGTGGGATGGAGCAAAATGCCGCTGCTGCGTTCAAATTTCATAGGGTTTCCGCTTTGTCAGGATAGTTTGTCCACGCGAAACAACCAGACTCTCAAAGTCCGAAGGGATCACATCCGTACCGACCACCGTTCCCGGCTCCAGCCGAATGCCCGCTGGCAATCGAGTGTTTTTCCCCACCAGGGCAAAACCATCGCGGAGCGGATCGGCCTGTATATCTCCCAGCCAGGCGTTTTCGGCGATCCAGACGCGCTTGTCAACGATGGAACGCTCCACTCGCGCCCCTGGAGCGACTTCGGTATCCGTAAGCAAGATAGATTCGCGCACCTGCGCTCCGCTGCGTACCACCACGCCCGGCGAGAGCACGCTGCGCTCCACAATCGCCCCTGGCTCAATCACGCACCCATCGGAAATCAGGCTATCCCAAACCTGAGCACCCCGCAGAATGCGCGCCGGTGGGCGCTCCTCGGTACGGGTGTGAATAATCCAGGCGCGATCGCGCAAATTGATCGGCGGCTCCGGTTGTAACAAATCCATGTGCGCCTGCCAGTAAGAATAAAGCGTTCCCACATCCACCCAGTAACCGCTGTAAGGGAAGGCATAGACGCGCGTTTTACCCTCCCTGACCAGACGGGGCAAAATATCTTTGCCGAAATCATGGCTGGAATCCGAGCGAAAGTGATCCTCCAGCAACGCCTGATTGAGCACCTCCAGGCGGAAAAGATACACCCCCATATTGGCCAGGTTGGAAGGGGGATTGGCCGGCTTTTCAACGAAATCCACCACGTGCGAGCTCTCATCTACCTGAAGAATGCCAAAGCGCGAAGCCTCTTCCATCGGGACGCGAATCGCGGCGATGGTGAGATCCGCATCGTGCTCGTTATGAAACGCAATCATGGAAGCATAGTTCATGGCGTAAATGTGATCGCCGGAAAGGATCAGCACCAGCTCCGGGCGCGATTGCTTGATGAAGCTAAAATTGCGCTGCACCGCATCGGCTGTGCCGCTATACCAGGCCGTCTCATTACGGGTGGTATACGGGGTATAAATGCGCACGCCGCCGGTAAAGTCACGGTTCAGGTCCCAGGGGCCGCCGGCACCGATGTGTTCGACCAGGGAATGCGGGCGATACTGGGCCAGCACCATCACATCCACCAGACCGGAGTTGACGCAATTCGAGAGCGCGAAATCAATGATGCGATACTTGCCGGCAAAAGGAACAGCCGGCTTGGCGCGCTTGGCCGTCAGAACAGACAAACGCGTGCCTTCCCCACCAGCGAGAATGACGACTCGGGTTTTCATAGGGTCTCCTTTCCATGCGTACACAACGATTACGAGACGTGCTGACGAACCAGTCGGGTATAGAGGTTCAGATATTCCTGCGCAGAACGCGACCAGGAGAAATCCCGGCTCATGGCATACCGTTGCATCGTCTCCCATTCCGGGCGGCCGTACAGGGCAAAGGCCCGTTCGAGAGCCTGCTTCAAAGCCAGCGGCTCAGCCTCCTGGAAGAGGAAGCCGCTGCGTCCATCTTCGATGGTGTCTTTCAGGCCACCGGTCGCCCGCGCCAGGGGCAGGGCGCCATAGCGCATGGCGATCATCTGCGCCAGGCCACAAGGCTCATAGCGGGAGGGCATCAGGAAGAGATCGCTGGCTGCGTAGACGCGGCGCGCCAGCGCGCCATCAAAGCGCAACAGGGCGCGCACACGGTCGGGGAACTCCTGCTCCATCTTCCGCAATTCTGCCTCCAGTCTTCCATCGCCTACGCCCAGGAACACCGCCTGCCAGGGGAGCTCGCGGCTCCATCGCAAGGCCTCCACCGCCAGGTCCACCCCTTTTTGATAATCCATGCGTGACACCATTCCGAGCAAAGGCACTTCGGGATCGAACTTTAACCCAAGCTCCGCCAGCAAAGCCCGTTTATTTTCCAGGCGATGGGAAAGGGTTTCCAGCGAAAAGGGAGCCGCCAGCGCTGCGTCTGTGGCCGGGTTGAAGGCCTCTGTATCCAGCCCGTTCAAAATGCCGTGTAAATCGCCCATCCGCGAACGCAGGAAATCCTCCAGCCCACCCCCATATTCCGGCGTCAGGATTTCGCGGGCATAGCTCGGCGAAACAGCCACCAGCACATCGGCCGCCCAAAGCCCCAGGGGCAACGGGTGTTGCTCGGCCCAGGAGGGCAAACGAGTGGCAGGGACGGAGACATGATACGCCGCAAGCAGTTCGCCAATCGCCGGCCCGATAAACGGCAAATTATGAATGGTGAGCACGGTGCGCAAGCGAGCCTCTCCCCTCTCCCTGCGAAGGCGCGCAGCCAGCGCCGCCAGTGCCGTATGCCAGTCGTTCAGGTGCAGCACATCCGGCGTCCATTCTTCCCAGCGCAGCGCAAATTCCAGCACCGCCAGGGAGAAAAAGACGTACTTCCCGGCATCCAGGCGGGCATCGCTGGAATAGACCGGGCCAGAAGCCCGCACCGGTACGCCATCCACCAGATACAGGGTCAGGCCGGCCTGGCGGGTTTCAAAAATCTGCACCTCATAAGCGTCTTCCTGGTAAGGAAGATAAAAAGAAAACAAAGGGAGGGCGTCCAGCTTCTCCAGCGCCGCATGACGCGGCAGAATCAAACGCACTTCTACGTGCTCCAACGCGTTCAGTGCTTTGGGTAACGCGCCGGCGACATCCCCCAATCCCCCTACCTTGACCCAAGGAGCCGCTTCCGCAGCCGCGAAAAGAACGCGCAACGTTGCCATAAGTATATTTTACTGCAATTGCAACCTTTCGCTTCCTGCTGTATCTAAAGCGGTGTGACAGAACACTCAACCCCTCCTCCTGTCCTCTCCGACTTTGAGCGTCTCCTGCTACAGGCTCACACAGAGAGCGAAGCTCCTGCCAGCGCGCTCAAAGTGGGCGATCTCTGTCCACAGTGTGGCCAGGGGAAACTGGACTATAATGGGACGCTGGACCTGGAATGCCCTGTCTGCGGCTACATCGTGGGCGGAGGGGGAGGGTGCACCTGATAATCCCATCATCTTGCCCCGTGTGGGCAAAAGGAGTAAAAACATGAGACTGTTAGATGACAACATTACACAACAGGTTCGGGAAGTTTTCCAGGGACTGAAATATCCGGTACATATCCTGTTCTTCGGTCGCAAGCATGGCTGCGAATACTGCGAAGAAACGCAGCAATTACTGGAAGAGGTGGTTGCGCTTTCGGATAAGCTAAGCCTGAGCATCTATGATCTGGATGCCGATGCGGATGTGGCCGCCCATTATCAGGTAGATAAAGCGCCGGGGATCGTCATTGCAGCCCGAGAAGGCGATCAGATCACCGATCTCGGCATTCGCTATGCCGGCATCCCGGCCGGTCATGAGTTCACCTCGCTGATTCAGGACATCCTGATCGTCTCCGGCCGCGACTCTGGCCTGAGCAAGGCCACGCGCGAATTCCTGCAATCCCTGGATAAGCCGGTACATCTCCAGGTTTTCGTCACTCCCACCTGCCCCTACTGTCCGCGCGCGGTTGTGCTCGCCCACATGATGGCCATGGAAAACCCCCGGATGGTACGCGCCGAGATGATCGAAGCGATGGAATTCCCGGAGCTGGCAGATAAATACGGGGTGAGCGGCGTACCGCACACGACGATCAACGACGGAAAAGGCACCGTCATCGGCGCAGTGCCGGAGTCCCATCTGTTAACCGAAATTCGAGCGGCACTCCATCGCTGACAATGAATACCATCCGTATTGCCGCTGTGACAGAAGATGGAGAGCGCCTTTCCGCCCATTTCGGAATGGCGCCTCTCTATCGCGTTTTCACCATCGAGGACAACACCATCGTCGCCGAAGAAACACGCTCCAAGCCCTCCCACACCCATCACGCTCACGACCATACCTCCCCCCATCATGATCATGCGGACATGTTCGCGCCGATTCGCGACTGTCAGGTGCTGCTGGCGGGTGGAATGGGAGAGCCTGCCTACCAGAAAGCGCTGGCGGCCGGGCTGCAGGTCATCCTGACGGGGGGCACGATCCAGAACGCCCTCCAGGCCTGGCTCAAAGGCGAACTGCAAACGGATTTACGACGGATTCACCATCGGTAGAAAGGACATGGGCGCAAAGCAAAAATCCTCGAAACAAAACAAGAAACTTCGATCCCGTGCCTCTTCAGACGCCTCGATGGCAATGATTTTCATCGGGGCAGGGTTGATCCTGCTCGGGGTCGTCAGCCTGCTTTTGCTCAACCGCCCCTCCACCCCAGCTGCTACCTTTGAACCCTCCACGGTGCCGGCCAGGGTCGAATTCGCTGCTCCCTCGCTGACCCTGAAAGACCTTCAACAGGTGGAACATTCCCTGAACGAATACCGGGGACAGGTGGTGTTGATCAACCTCTGGGCTACCTGGTGTCCTCCCTGCAAAGCGGAAATGCCGACCCTGGATGCGTATTACCAGGCCCATCGGAAAAATGGCTTCACCCTGATCGCCATCAATGCCGGCGAAACAGCGGAAGCCGTGAAAGCATTTGTCCAGGAACGTAAACTGAGCCTGAACGTCTGGCTCGATCCCCAAAACCAGGCCTCCCGCGCCTTCCAGGTGATGAGCTATCCCTCGTCCTTCGTCATAGATCGGCAGGGGACGGTGCGCCTGGCCTGGGTTGGGGCAATCAGCCGCGAAATGCTCGAAAAATACGTGACTCCCTTAATTGGAGAATAGCTTTATGGATGCGAAAGTAACCTGGAAAGGAAGACTGACCTTCGAGGGGGTATCCGATTCAGGATTCCCGGTGCGCCTGGATACAGATAAAGAAGTGGGCGGCGACAATAACGGCATTCGCCCCATGGAATTAATGGCCATGAGCCTGGCCGGATGCACAGCGATGGATGTCATCTCGATCCTCTCCAAAAAGCGGCAGCAGGTCACTGCGTTCGAGGTACGCGTCCATGCCGATCGCGCCAGCGAACACCCCAAAGTCTTTACCCACGCCGTGATCGAGTATCACGTCACAGGCCATCAGGTGGACGAAGCCGCCGTCGTGCGCGCGATTGAACTCTCCGCCACCCGTTACTGCCCGGCCCAGGGAATGCTGGCCAAAGTGATGCCCATTGAATTGCATTACAAAATCTATGAAGATCAGGATGGCCAGCCCAGATTGATCAAAGAAGGCGAATATCGCCCCCCGAACCGCGAGGGGCAGGCATAGGATCGCTCGCGGCGAAAGCCGTGCCTTTTTGCATTTCATCGTCGAAGCTCGCCTTCTACCTGGACTTGAAGCTACCGCCTGCGCCTGAGGCGCCGTTCCAGGGGAAGCGCGGGT
>JAGHYK010000103.1 GCA_017743695.1 Chloroflexota bacterium | reverse complement strand
GGCGGGCCGCAGACGGCAGACCGCGGGATAGGCGACGGACGCGAACAACAGACGGCGGGATGGACGATGGACGGTGGAGACTGTAGACGGGCTTGAGGGCGAACCGTCAACGAAGGGGGGAAGAGATCGCCCTCGTTTTCCTGGCAGAAAATCACTCTTCCGGGCTTTTTTCCTCACGTCTTTTATCTTCTACCAGCCATCCCAGGGTGAGGAGGACTTCCAGGAGTTTACGGGCGCTGGCACGCGGGACAAGGAAGGTTTTGGGGCCAAGCGGTTCGCCGAGGAAGCGAGCAGCCGCTGAACGACGCAGGGTTTCAGCCAGTTGTTCGTTTTCCAGGCGCAGCAGGATGTGCTCTTCCAGGGAGATTTCCGTCCCCTGCCGTCCCCAGCGTTCCAGGGCCTTGAGCAGGTTGGGAGGTATTTCCCCTGCTCCATGTTGACGCAGGATGGCGATCAGATGCTCCGCTTTCAGCCCCTGCGCCTGGGCCCTGCGCAACGAGGCAACGGTGAGACGATAGCGATATTCCTCGCGCACCCTTCCTTCCCATTCCGCCATGCGCGCCAGCAGGTAGCGAACTTTGCGCGGCACCTGCGGCGAAAGGCGCAATCCCCCCTGTGAGGTGACCACCACCTTCGCATCTTCCGCCGGGAACGGCAAGGGATGCTCCAGGTGGAAGCGATACCCCTCCTCGCCCGGCTGCAATTGCCAGGAGGGATGGATGCGAAAGGCTACGATTTCCTCATCGGCGGAGGGCGCAGCACGCTCGACGATCCCCAACATGGGGAGTAGCTCCAGCACGAAAAAGCGAAGCAGGACGCCTTCGACTTCATCCCAACTGATAAAGCCGCGCAGATAGCGCCCATCCGAGCGACGACGGATGAACCAGGAATCATATTCGCCAGCCGGACGCTGGAAGTCGGGGAAGTGCTCTTTGATGGCCTGAATGAAGGAGGGCAAATGCCACCATTCGCCCGGCGGCAGCGTGGCCAGAAAGCCCAGCACCCGCTGGCGCGTTTCCCAGGCCGGGTTCTCCCATTCGCCTTCAAAGAGCAGATGGGGCAGAAGGCGTAGTTCATTGAAGGTGCGGCTGCGCAGCCAGGCCTCCTGTAAAAAGATCAGCGCCTCCGTCCGCGAGCGATCCAGGAAGGAACGTACGGCCTCCCCTTGCACTTCCTTTCCCTGGATCAGGCCGGCTGTCTCCAGCAGCGCCTGCATCACGGAGAGAGGGTATTGCCATCGCTCCTGCGAGAGATCGCGCCCCAGACGCAACGCCGCCAGGAGCGTCGTCAGCTCATCCAGGAGGGCATCACTCAAGGGAAAAACGTAGCGACGTTCGACCAGGCGCGCCGGTCGCCCCAGGGTCGAAACCGCAGGCGGTTCTTCGGGGAAGAGGGAGCGCAGGAGGGGGAGGAGGTCCTGGGGGAGGTAGACAAATTCCTGCGGGCCGCCAGAGGTATCGAAAAAGGCGCGAAAGAGCAGGGCGTGGTAGAAAAGGTGTTCGGAAACGGAGATGGGATGACGATGCGGCTGTTCCCGTTCCCGGCGCGCCGGCCCCATGCTGCGAATTTCTCCATAACGACGGCTAAAGGCCGCCCAGGGCAGACGCCCACCGGCCTTGACGAGCGCGCGCAAAGCCTCCTGCGCCTCGGGCGGCAGCGAAGCAACCTTCGCCGCGAGCCGCTCCGGGTCCAGGAGCGATTGCGTTAACGTTTCAAGGGCCTGATCCGCCTCAGCGGGCAGCGAAGTCAGGTCCCAGAGATCGGCCACAAGGGCGGGGTAATCCTTCTCTTGACTGTATAACCGGTAAAGCGATTGCAGCAGGGTGGGCATGCTCAGCAGGCCACGCGTAAGGCGCCGGGGAGTACCTCTACTTCCAGACGGTGCAGGCGGGTGCCAAAGCCACTGAAGACCTCCCCATCGGCATGGATATAGAGGGGGCGGTCGGAGATCAGCTTGAGACGGCGAAACGTGCCCAGGCGTACCTGGGGGAAGCGCGCCTGCGTGCCGTTCATAAATTCCGGGATCAGGCGGAACATCATCAGGCGAGAGAGGCGCGAGACAAGGACGTAATCGAGCAGGCCATCATCCGGGCGGGCGGCCGGGGCGACATGGAAACCACCCCCCTCGCGCGCGCCGTTGCACAGGGTGAGCATCAGGACATGGGCATCCAGGGTTTCGGTATCGGTCTCGATGTGCAGTTTCATGGGATCGAAATTGAGCAGGATGGTCTGAACGACGGCCACAAAGTACATCAGGAAGCCTCGCAGCAGGGGCAGACGATGGGAACGCAGGTTGACCACGCCATCGAAGCCGATGCCCAGGGTGTTATCGAAGTATTCCTGGCGGCCGAGGTCATCGCGAATCCACCCCACATCGGTCGGGCGCGGGTCAGCGATCAATGCACGACGCAGGGCCTCCGCCGGCGAAGCGGGCACGCCCACGGCACGGGCGAAGTCGTTTCCCGATCCCAGGGGAACAATGCCGAGGATCGGACGTTGCTCAGGGGGTAGCTGCATCAACCCGTTGAGGACTTCGTGCACCGTTCCATCGCCGCCGATGGCGATCACCCGTTCATATCCTTCTTCGCCGGCCTGACGGGCCAGCTCGGTAGCGTGGGTCGGGTAAACGGTTCCGCTCCAATCGGCGCCGCCATATTCTTCGATGATGGGGCGCAAATCGGAGGCGGCACGCCAGGCATTCCCCATATCGGCCATCGGGTTAAAGATGATTTTGATTTTGCGCTTCACGAGGGGCCTCCAAAAGCAAAAGGATCATGCGCTCACAGGGTGCGCAGGAATTCGAGGATCGCCTGCTCGACCTCTTGCGGCCGTTCCAGCATGAGCATGTGGCCGGCGCCTTCCAGCAGGATCAGGCGGGCATGGGGCAGGCTGGCGGCCAGATACTCGGAAAAGCGCACGGGGGTCATGCGATCCTCCGTGCCGCAGAGGAGAAGCGTTGGCTGGGAAATGTGGGGCAATTCCTGGCGCAGGTCAAAGCGATCGCAGGCCAGGAAATCGGCATGAAAGGTGGCGGCAGGGGCCTGGCGCATGGATTGGGCGGCCAGGGTTTTGATCGGGGCAGGGCATTGCGGGCCGAATCCCCATTCCAGAAGCGTTTGAATGGCCTGTTCCAGGCGCTCAGGCTGCGCCGTCCATTCCAGGAGGGAGGGATGAACCCGCAAACGCGCGCCGCCGCCGATCAGGATCAGGGCGCGCACCCGTTGCGGATGGGTCAGGGCGAGGGTCAGGGCGATGGCGCTGCCCATCGAGTGCCCGACGAGCACCGCCGGGGGTAAAGCGCGGGCCTGGAGGAAGTCGGCCACTGCCTGGGCGAAATCGGGGATGTTCTGAGGCGCAGGGCCAGGGGAGCGCCCATGACCGGGCAGATCGAGGGTATAGACAGGGAAGCCCGGCAACCGCCTCAGGTTCGGCGGCCAGGAAAGGCGGCTGCCAGCGGCGCCATGGAGCAGGATGAGGGGCGGGGCGGCGCGGGAATCGCCGGCCAGGGTGTAGAAAATCGAAGCGGCACGGGGAGACACCAGGCCTCCTATTTCTGGAAATATTGCAGCGCCAGGCGCAGGCGAGTTTCCAGCTCGCGCGGCGCATCCGGCGGGATGGACTGGAGAGCAGTCTGGGCTTCGACCACGCTATAGCCCAGGGCGACCAGCGCAGCGAGCACTTCGCTATCTACCTCCGAGAGCGAGGCCACCTGACTCAGAACATCGCTGACCTTGAAGCGATCCTGAAGCGCCAGGACGATGCGTTGGGCGGTTTTGGCCCCTACGCCGGGCACGCGCGCCAGCAGATCCGCTTCTTTTTCGCTCACCGCGCGACGCAACGTTTCTACGGTCAGGCTGGAGAGCAGGGAAAGGGCACTCTTGGGGCCGACCCCCTCGACATTGAGTAGCAGGGCGAAGGTCTCCCGTTCGGCGGCCGTCTCAAAGCCATACAGGTTGAGGGCATCGGCGCGGACGATGAGATGCGTATGGAGGAAGAGCACGTCACCGAGGCGCGCTTTTCCAAGGAGCGGACGGGGCACGAACACGCGTATCCCGACTCCCCCTGTTTCCAGGATCAGGGCATTCTCTTCGATCTGGGTGACTTCGCCGCGCAGGGTGGCGATCATGGGGTCAATTATACCCTGTGCGCTGCGTATGCCTGCAATTCGGGTACAATTCAAAGCCTGGAGCCATGACACTGGTCAGCATTATCACTCCTTCTTACAATCAAGCCGCCTATCTGGAGCAGACGTTGCGCTCGGTGCTGGAGCAGGACTACGCGCCGATAGAATATCTGGTGGTGGATGGCGGTTCGACGGATGGGTCGGTCGAAATTTTGCAGCGCTATGCCGCGCGCCTGAGCTGGTGGGTCTCGGAAAGGGATCGGGGGCAGGCGGAGGCCATCAACAAGGGGCTGGCCCGCGCCCGCGGGGAGATCGTTGCCTGGCTGAATTCGGACGATCTGTATCTCCCTGGAGCGGTGAGGGCAGCGGTGCAGGCGCTGGAGGCGCATCCGCAGGCTGCTTTCGTCTATGGGGATGTGCTTTCCGTGGATGCCCAGGGGAGGCCTTTCCATCATCAACGCTATCGGCCGCTGACGCTTCAGGACCTGTTGTGCTTCCACATCATCGGGCAGCCGGCTGTTTTTATGCGTCGGGATGCGCTGGAACAGGCCGGCCGACTTGATCCTTCCTATCACTACCTGCTGGACCATCATTTGTGGATCCGCCTGGCGCAGGTGGGGGAAATGGTGTATGTGCCCCAGCTCTGGGCAGCGGCGCGTTATCATCCGATGGCGAAGAATCGGCGTCAGGCGCTGGCCTTCGGCGAAGAAGCGTTTCGCATTCTGGACTGGGCAGAGGCGCAGCCAGAACTGGGGGGGATCCTTCGCCCGATCCGCAGGCGCGCCCGGGCCGGGGCGTTCTTTTTGCAGGCACGCTATCTGCGCGACGGTGGCGATGCCTGGAAAGCGCTACGCTCCTGGCATCAGGGGCTGTTCCTCGCTCCCTCGCTGTTGCCGCGCCATTTCTCGCTGGGCGTCTCGATCTGGCTCTCGGCCCTGGGGCTGGACTCTCTGCGCCATCTGGTTTTGCGCCATCGTGAAAAGCAGGCAAAGCAGAAAGCCGGCATTCTGGACGGTCGGTGAGGCGGGAGAGGAGCTTCAAGAGGCCTCAGGGGCAAACCTTTGCGCGCAAGGCAAGGTGGATCGCCAGGCTGGAAGTTCCGCCCATGTGCTAAGCCTGGCTCCTGGTCAGAGGGTGTGAGCGATCATGATGAGCGCTGAGCAAGCGCTTCTTCGAGGAAAGCGCTCATTTTCTGCGGCTCACGGTAATCCAACTATCGTCGTAATTGATCGCTTTCAGAACATTGTTTCTATCCAGTCTGGGGGGTGGCTTAATGGTGATGTGCAGGCAATCGTCTGGCACAGGCTCGATGATGGTAAATTGCGATCCGTGAGGCTGCCAGGTGAACTTGTGAAAACGAGTTGCACGTTCCAGGCCTTCCAGATTACCCTCTTCGTTGGTTTGCCAGATATATTGTTCTGGCGGATAAAACACGGTTTCAAACTCGAAGATGGCCAGTCTGGTAAGGTCCTTTGACTTTATCAAGACAACCGTGCGCAAACTTGAAAATTTAGAGCGCACGGCATTCACTCGTTCGTTCCAGATTTGCAGCACCTGATCCCCAATCAGTTGGGGGTCTACATCGAAATTTTTCTGGTCGAATGAATAGGTCGGAGAATTACGCCCGGAGATCAAACGCACTGTTTTTTGTGTATGGGGGTTAGAGGCTTTGATGGTTTTCGCGCTCCAGGCTGTGGTTCCAAGAATGACATCTGCCAGTCCGACATTCGATGGTTGCCATTGTGCTCCAATGCTATCTGCGAAAATTTGTTCCCACTCCGAGCCTGCGATCTCAGGCACACTTTTGGTCGCAAGAATGTAAATGACGTGTTTTCCCACTTTCAAACCAAAATCAGCAGGGAACTGATTAAGCGGATAGGGTGGGTTTGCTCTGCTAACATTCCTCAGGCGCGGTGGTCGAGAGTGACTCATACAGGAGGCTCCTTATTTCTCGAACAATCTCATCTGAGCGGGTTCAGGAAACCGGGAGGGAAGAAGGTGCTCCTCTGGAGGCATCTGTTTCCAACGGTGGCTAAAATAGACAAGAGAGTTATAAAACCACTCATACGTTACTTTTTCTGGAGACGCGCTGGCTGCTCGGAGCAATTCACCCATGAAACGCAGAAACCACTTATTTTCTGTAGCGTTTAAGTCTTCTTTGAAATTCTCTTGCACGCGTTGAAAAATATCTTCGGGGTCTAACGAGAGCGGCGCAACCGGGAGGGTGTTCTTTTCGCAAACCAAAACCAGATCCATATCCAGGGATTGCTTGTTGCGAATATGGGGATTGACTTTGTACTCACTCATCACAGGGAAAGAGTCCATCACCCGAAAACCGCTGCCGACAATCGCCTGGAGAATTGTCCACCAGGCCCTCCAGTTCGAGTGATGGAAAGTAAAGATCAACCTGCCATTCTCTTTGAGGACGCGGTGCCCTTCCGCGAAGACATTTCTCAACAGTTGTTGATATTCCTGTTCTCCCTTCTCCATTTTGCCGTTTACGATGGCTTCGTCGTCTGTAGGAACATGCTCGGCCTCAAAATATGGGTGGACGATTAATTCTGCCAGCCAGACATAAAAGAAGTTCGAGAGTTCGGAGTAATGCACGTTATCAAAGTACGGTGGGTCGGTGATAATAAAATCAACGCTTTGATCCGGGATTGCGGGGAGTGAAGAGGAATCGCCGCAAAACAGCATGGCGGAACGTGGCGTTTTCTGGAGCTGGTCAAAAGAGGCTACGAAATCAGCGGCAATGTATTCTCTGGACGGCACGGTGCGCACGATACCGCGCCTGTCTTTGAACCGGTCGAACGGCGACTGACAATACAGCTTCGCAGCCCGGTAACGTTTATAGCAGTTGACAAAGGTGCCTGCGCCTTCATCCCCCACTCCCCAGACGGCATTTTCTACCGGAGTTGTGGTGAGGGGCAGGGCATGATAATTAAACAGATGATGCAATTTCCTGTGCGGGTAATTGTAAGGCGTCATCATGTTATTGTATTCAAGTGAATTAGAAAATACGGTAATAAAAGAATTCCTGAATTCTTCTTCCGGAATGGCCAGGATGCTCTCGAACAAATAGTTAAAGGCGAGAATCTGGCGCGGGTTGAACAGCTGATAGTAATGCGTATATTTGTGCAACCTCCAGCGCAGCGATGAATCACCCTCCAGAATTTTCTGGCGAGGAAAAATCAGGCGACCACTCCCAACCCCATTCGCGGGGCAGGGGTAGGACAGCTCCCGCATTGTTTCCTGGATAAAATCAAGCCTGGCTTCGTCTTCCCCGTCGGGCGACTTGTAGCGGCGAGCCTGGCACGATGGGCACCAGTATTCGATGGCTACCAGTTTTTCTTTTAGCGTTTGGCCCTCACTCAGGGTATCCAGAAGCCGAATACGGGAGTGACAATGAGGGCATTCATAAAATCCCTGATCGTATGTTCCAGCCTCAGGGTCAAAGGAAAATCCACAGGTTTTACAGGTACACGGGTGGGTTCCATCCCACTCGTTCAGTGCAAAACATTGAGGGCAAAAGACCGTTGCAGGATTTTTTGCAGAAATCGGCTTGTTACGGCTCAAGCCTTCGTTGAGCAAAGCGCGTTTGTACAAATACACGTCCCTTTTGCAATGGGGGCATGTCACATAACGAACCCAAAAGTAATACATCCCGTCTGCTTCTTGCCGGCACTCGACGCAGCGAGTTCTATACAGCGCTTTGATTTTTTCCCCGGCTGTTTCTTCAATTTGCCTGAAATACCTGTCTAATTTTTCTAAATCAATGGGCTTCAGGGTTTCCCTGACAATCCAATAGGAAACGGGATTCAAATCGCAACCGATCACCTTAGCCCCCATGCGGTTGGCCTCTACCAGCGTTGTTCCACCCCCCATAAAAGGGTCTAAGATTACCACGTCCTCCAGGCGATGCTCTTTGAAATATTCGCTTTCGGCAGAGAGTGAACCGTCACGCGTGCGCTCGAAAAGGGCAAAAGATTTTTCGTCCCTGTTTCCTCGCGTTGCCAACAGAATGATAGAACGGAACAATGCACCTGGCCGTCGCGCCCACCATTTGTGCAGCGAATAAACAGGCCGATAGTACTGTCGTTTGCCGGTTTCGTCTTGCGAGAGCTGGTTTACAAAATATTCTGCCTCAAGGTCAATAAATTTTCCCATCCCTTCCTCATTCCTTGTAGCAATGATGAAATTGGAATTTCTATCCATTCCTCTGGCTAAAGGGCATGTCAGCCTACACGCCCAATTATAACTGATTCGTCATTCGTGGGTTTGCTCCCCCATTCGTTGACGGTTCGCCCTCTCGACAGACCAGAGAGTCTTTGCAGATGGTCACGGTCTGTCGTCTACCGTCCATCGTCTAAAACTCTGGAAAGCCTGGCCGCCCTGCCGTCCGTTGCTGCGAGTACGGCAAAGGGGGGGTGTTCGGGGTAAAATGGGAGTGGGTCAAAAGCCCAGGCACAGGCCATTCATGCGAAAGCACATGTTTGCTATCCGCGCCGCGATGCGCACCTGGAAATCTGCCCTCTTGAGCTTGCTGCTGCTCCTGGGGTGTACTCCCACGCCATCCCCCATCCCCGCCTCTCCGATCCCTTACGCCTGTCTCTTATACACATCT
>JAGHYK010000102.1 GCA_017743695.1 Chloroflexota bacterium | reverse complement strand
CACCGTTTGCGGGAAATGCGCAAGGCTCCTGGTTCATGGATGGCCTCCCGCCTGACTTCTGGCATTCCTGCCCTATGCGGATTCCTGAGGGTGTTGCTCGCTTTCTTTCAGGATTTCGATTAGCCTGGGCAACAATGCGGCATTGCAGGCCAGCGCCCGACCGTGCCGGTGGCCGGGGGTGCCATCCCAATCTCCGAAGAAGCCCCCGGCTTCTTTGAAGATCACCGGGAAGGGGGCGCAATCCCAGACGGCCATGACGGGTTCAATGTGCGCCTCCACCCGCCCGGTCGCCGTCAGGAGCAGCCCGTAAGCATCGCTCCAACCGCGGAGCATATAGACCGCTTGAGAGAGGCGATCCCAGGTGGAGCGTTTCGGAAAGTTTTTGTAACTTGTATAGGTGACGCAGGCGCGTTCAAGCCGCGCAAGCGGCGAGACATGCGCCCGACGTCCGTTCCACCATGCGCCCATGCCTTCCGCGGCTGCGAGCATCTCATCGGTGCCGGGATAATAGGCGGCGCCGACCCGCACTTCTCCCTCGATTTCTAACCCGATCAGGACTGCGTATAACGGTACGCCGCGCATGAAGGATTTGGTGCCGTCAATCGGATCCACGATCCAGGCCGGGCGCCCATCCTGGGGCTGTGATTCGCCATATTCTTCGCCGATGATGGCGTAGCCGGGGTAGGCGCGCTCGATTTCCTGGCGCAGGAATTCCTCCACGGCGCGATCGGCCGCGGTGACCGGGGTATCATCGGCCTTGTAGTCTGCGCTTATCCCACGGCGAAAGAATCCCAGGCTGATCTGCCCGGCGCGATAGGCCAGGTCGGTGACGAATTCAAGATATGGAGCGTAGTTCATTTTTCCTCCAGGGATGGCTTTTGCTTCGGGTCTGTGCATCCCGGCTTTGGGGCATTGCCCGATCTCTTGCCCCCGGTTTGGAGCAGGGTTGTTGCTATCGCTGCGGGGAGCAAATCGGGTAGATTTTACTCCATTTGCAGAGGGTGCGCGGCGATCTTTTGCCACCGGGCAGGGCAGACGAAAGATTTTTTCGTTCCCACCTTCGGTTACCTTTTGTCCGAAATGTGCTTTGGAGAGGCGCGTTTGTCCCCAAAATGGGTTAAAATCAAGGCATCTCTCACGGGAGTTGATCTCATGGCCGGGGAAAGGATTTTACTCATCGAAAGCGATCCCGATGTCAGCGATGTGATTGCTCGTCAGACCCTGCAACCTTTGGGGTATCGGGTGGACATCGTCAGCGAGGCGGGTGGTGCCATTCGCCAGATCGTACAATCTCCTCCGGATTTGATCCTGACTGCGCTTTCCCTACCCGATCTGAGCGGAAAAGATTTGCTGGTCGCTTTCCAATCGCAGAATCTGGATGTGCCGATCATTGTTCTTGCGCCCAAAGGGCATGAGCCGGAGGTCATTCAGGCCTTTCGTCTGGGGGCGCATGATTACCTGCTCTGGCCGGCGCGGGATGCGGAGATTGTCGCAGCCGTCGAGCGCGCGCTGCGCCGCGTCCGGGAACGACGTGAACGGGAGCGCCTGGATGCCCAATTGCGCCGCCTGAATGAGGAACTGCAGCGTCGAGTGCGCGATCTCAGCACGTTGCTCGCTCTCGGCAAGGCCGTGTTATCGGTGACGGATCAACGGTTGCTTTTTCAGCGCATTCTGGACGCCGCGCTCCAGGTCAGCGAAGCAAATATCGCCTGGCTGCTGTTACACGAAGAGAAGAGTAAGGCCTACCTTCTGGCGGCGCACAAGAATTTGCCTGCGGCCTGGGCCAAAAAGCTGAATCAACCGCTGGATGATGGGCTGAGCCAGTTTGTGATCGCTTCGGGCGAAACGCTGGTCATCCACGGCGCGGCGTTGCAACGCTTTAAAGTCGCCTCACTGGGCAAGGCGGCAGCCATCGTGCCGGTTAAAGTGCAAAAAGAAGTGATCGGGGTTTTATCCGTTCTGCGCACGGCTGAGAAACCATTTGAACAGGCGGAGCAACACTTACTGGAAGCGATTGCAGACTATGCTTCCATCTCGCTGGTAAACGCTCAGCTCTTCCGCGCCTTTGAAAAGGCGGCGGAGCTGGCGCAGCAGGGAGAACGGCGCCAGGTCGAATTGCGACTTTCGCTGCGCAAAACGGTCAGCGAGGCAATCCAGACGGCCCTCTATCCACTGGAACTGGTCTTGAAAGAGCAGGTTGGGCCTCTGACAGAAGAACAGCGACGGGCGTTGCGCCTGGTCGAGTCCTCGCTGCGCAAGTTGCAGCCCTTGATTGAACAGACCCTCCCTGCTTCTGATGCCACTTCAGGAGCATCCACCTCATGACATCTCCCCTCATCCTCATCGCTTTTCCACAATCTTCCGAGCGAGTGATCTTTGAACGTGCTCTTCGCTCTGCGGGTTATCAGGTAGCCCTGGCCGAGACCGGTAGCGAGGCCGAGAAGATTTTCCAGGAGTCCATCCCCTCCCTGGTGCTGCTCCATGCTTCCTTTGAAAAGAACGGCCTGGATTTTGCGGCTGCCTTGCTGGAACGCTTCCCGACGATGCCTGTGGTGCTGTATGAGGAGGCCGAAAAACTGGCTTCCTATCGCCGCGCGCTGCAGACAGGGATCAGCGGTTATCTCTTCCCGCCGTTGCGCATCGAAGACCTGCAGCAAACCATCGAGCGCAGCCTCCAACGCGCCCGACGGCTCGGCGACTGGCTGCGGCATGAAGTCAAACGAACCACCGCTTCCCTGGAAAAGCGCATTGAACTTTCAGAGGCCGAGCGCCGACGCTATGAAATTGTCTTTGCCAGCATCGAGGACGGCGTAATTCTGATAGATACGAGCGGCAAAATTCTGATGATCAACCCGGCAGCCCAGCGTATCTTCGGTATCACCCAGGCACAGGCCGAGGGGAAGCTCTTGTTGGAGGCCATTCAGCATCCCGATCTGCGCGATCTGATGGCGCGATCCGGGGAAAAACACCTTTCGTACCATGAAATCAATTTCGCGGATGGGCGCGTGTATCACGCCCAGATCACGCCACTCCCTAACATTGGCCAGGCGATTACATTCCAGGACATCACCTACCTCAAAGAAATTGACCGTATGAAGAATGACTTTGTCAATACCATCTCCCACGATCTACGTTCTCCCCTCACGGCAGTTCTGGGATACACAGAGTTAATCGAGCGCGTGGGACCCTTGAATGATCAGCAGCGCATTTTCCTGGGGCGCATTCGGACAAGCGTGGAAAACATCACCGCTCTGGTGAACGATCTGCTGGACCTGAACCGCCTGGAGGCCGGCTTCGACACGCGTCGGGAGCGCGTGCACCTGGATGCTCTCCTCTCGTATTCCCTGGACCTGCTTCGTCCCCTGATCGATCAGAAAGGACTGCAGCTCGAGGTCAAAATTGCCTCGCCGCTCCCGGCCCTGCGAGGCAATCCGCTGCGCTTGCGTCAGATGTTAGAGAACCTGATTGGCAATGCCATCAAGTACACGCCTTCTGGAGGGCGGATCGAAATCAGCCTGTATCCGCAGGATTCCCAGATTGTCTTTAAGATCAGTGATACGGGGCCTGGCATTCCTCCGGAGGAACAATCCCGAATTTTTGAGAAATTCTACCGCGCCAGCAACGTTACGGCAGAAAGTAGCGGCTTCGGCCTGGGGCTGGCGATTGTGAAGAGCATTGTTGAAAATCACCAGGGCAGGGTTTGGGTGGAATCGGCGCTGGGGAAAGGCACCACGTTTTACGTCGTCTTACCGGCAGAAAGACAACCCTAGCGCCAGAGCGCCCAGATCAGGGTAGAAACCCCAATCCCCAGCACGGCTCCCGCCAGCACTTCCAGCGGCGTATGCCCCAATACCTCGCGTAGCTCCTCCTCGTCCCAGGGGTGACCCTGCAGGAGTTCCTCAAAGAGGAAATTAATGCGCGCCGCATGGATCCCTGCCTGACGGCGCACGCCGGCCGCGTCATAGAGCACGATCATCGCCATCGCAGCGCCTAAGGCGAACAGGGGGGAATTGTACCCCTGCCATAAGCCAATCGCATTGGCGCAGCTCACGATCAACGCTGCGTGCGAGCTGGGCATCCCTCCAGCACTGAGTAGCACTGACCAGTTCCAGCGGCGCTGGATAAACGACATGATCGGGAGCTTCAACCCTTGCGCCAGTGCCCAGGCTATCAGAGCGGTCAAGAGTATTTTATTCTCCAGCAAACCCGCCAGCATTTTCTTCCCCCGTTGCTTCAAAGCGTTGCGTTTCGCCCTCCGAAATCTGCTTCACCGTCAGCTCGGCCTGATTCAGCAGACGCTTACAGCGGAGAAGGATCTTTTGTCCCCGTTCATAGAGCTGGACCACTTCTTCCAGTGAAATGACATTCCCTTGTTCCAGCGTCTCGACGACCTGTAGAAGCTCTTGAATCGCCTCTTCGTACGAAAGTTCTTCGATTGCTTTCATCCAGGCACCTCCTCTTTTCCTTTTTCTCCCGCCCATGCCTCAAAACTGCCGTCACTCAGTTGCACGCGGAAGCGCATTCCAGGCCTGACCTGGTGTAAACGGGTGATGAGCCGGCCGCTTTCAGTCTCTAGAAGGATGGCATAGCCCCGGCTCAGTATGGCCAGCGGGTTGAGCGCCTCCAGATGCTCTTCCAGCCCCTCTACCTGTAGTTTTTTCTTTTTCAGCACCTCCTCTACCGCCACGCTCAGGCGGCGAGTGAGTTCATCCAGGCGTTGCTGTTCTATTTGCAGACGATGGAAGGGGGAAACCAGTCGCAGGCGTGATTCCAGCAGGCGCAATGCGTTTTCCCTTTCCCGGATGGCTCTCTCTCCAGCCAGTCGCAGCCGTTTTTGCAGTTCGGCCACGGTAGCGAGCAGATCGTTCAGCGTGATCGGCGTGGCCAGCTCCGCCGCGGCAGTGGGGGTAGGAGCTCGCAGGTCGGCGGCAAAATCTACCAGAGTGAAATCGGTCTGGTGCCCAACACCGCTGATCACCGGCGCCTCCGAAGCGGCGACCGCACGCACCACCCGCTCGTCATTGAACACCCACAGGTCCTCCATCGAACCGCCACCTCGGGCGAGCAAGATCACATCGGGCTTCTGGTAGCGATTCAGGGCCTCCAGTGCGGCGACAAGCTGCGAAACGGCTTCCTCACCCTGAACGGCAGAGGGGGCCAGCACCACTTCTACCAGCGGCAGACGACGCTGCAGGGTACTCAGAATGTCTCGTAACGCAGCGCCGCTGGGGGAGGTAACCACCCCAATCCGTCGCGGCAGGCGAGGCACAGGACGCTTGCGCGCCGCATCAAACAACCCTTCCGCTTCCAGGCGCTCCTTGCGACGCAAAAACTCCAGGTATAGCTCCCCTTCGCCTCGTGCGCGGATCCAATCCACATAAAGCTGATATTGCCCTCCTGGCTCATAGATGCTGATGGTTCCATGAGCCTCCACCGCCAGCCCATCCTGAAGGGTCATCCGCAAACGGAGCGCCTCGCTCCGCCACATGACGCAACGCAGCGCCGCCCCGTGATCTTTCAGCGTGAAGTAGACATGCCCGGAACGCGGCTGCGAAAGGTTGGAAATTTCCCCCTGCACCCAGACATCCTGAAGCGCGGGATCGCTTTCCAGCAGCGATCGCAGATAGCGCGTCAAATCGCTCACCGTCCAGATCAGGGAAGAAAACAACGAGGGCTGGTGCATCCTGCGAGAGGATACACCAACCCTCTGGGGTGTGTCAATGTTCTGAAGGGCAAATGTGCGACCTGAGCAGTGTGCCGCAGCGGGTGCTTTGCCCCTACCCGTTCGCTCACTCTGCGAGTCTGGCGCGTATCTTTTCGGCGGCGCGGCGGGCTTCCTCCAGACGCTGACGCTCTTTTTCCACCACCTGCGCCGGGGCTTTTTGGGCAAACTCGCCCGCCAACAGACTCTCCAGGCGCTGAATTTGGGCCTCCAGTTGACGCAATTCCTTTTCCAGGCGCTTTCTTTCCTCCTGCTCATCTACCAGCTCTGCCAGGGGCAGGTATAGCTCCAGTTCGCCTTCGATCAGCGCGATGTGCTTTTCCGGCTTTGTTGGAAGTTCGGGATAGATTTTCAGGCGCGCCGCATCCAGCCGCGCCAGGGTTGTCAGCGTTTCTTTTTCCTGCTCGATGGTGGCATATAAGCGCGGCCCGGTGACCAGGATGCCGGGTAGAAGCTGAGTGGGTGGAATGTTCTTCTCGGCGCGCAGGTTACGCACGGCACGTATCAACTCGCGCATTCGCTCAAAGTCCTTGATGGAGGCTTCTTCCCACCCCTCCACCGGCAGGATTTGCGGCCAGGGCGCGGTGATGAGCACCTCATTCCACTTTCCATACAGGGGATACAGGTGTGGCAAGTGTTCCATCGCGGCCTGTTTCACATGGCCGTAGATCTCCTCGGTGACAAAGGGGATAAAAGGATGCAACATGCGCAGGATCGCATCGAAGACCTGTACACAACGCTCGGCGGTGTAGAAGGCGCGATCATCCGCACCGGTCGCCTGGAGCTTGGCAATTTCCAGGTACCAGTCGGCAAAATCCGACCAGAAGAAGTCATACAGCACCTGCCCGGCCTGGCCATATTGATAGCTCTGGAAGAGGCGTTCGACATCGGCGATCACCTCTTTCAGACGCGCAAAGATGAAGCGATCCGCCAGGGTGTAGGCTGCGGCCGCCTCGGCCCGGCGCGGCGATTTTTCGATCAACGCGATCACCAGACGGCCAGCATTCCATAACTTGTTGGCGAAATTGCGGTTGGCCTCTACCTTCTTGAGCGAGAGGTTCATATCGTTGCCGGGCGTGGATCCCACCAGCAGGGTAAAACGCAACGCATCCGTGCCGAATTGCTCCATCACCTCCAGCGGATCCACCACGTTCCCTTTGGTTTTGGACATCTTTTGTCCATGCTCATCGCGCACCAGGCCATGCAGATAAACGGTGTGGAAGGGCTCTTTGCCGGTGAATTTCAACCCCAGCATGATCATGCGCGCCACCCAGAAGAAAAGGATGTCGTAGCCGGTTTCCATGATCGAAGTGGGGTAGAAGTAGCGATAGTCCGGAGTCTCTTCAGGCCAACCCAATGTCGAGAAGGGCCACAGGCCGGAGGAAAACCAGGTATCGAGCACGTCCGGGTCTTGCTCGATGCTGGAGGAACCGCAATGCGCGCAGTGGGTCGGGTCTTCCCGTGCCACGGTTTCTTTTCCGCAATCGGCGCAGTACCAGACCGGGATGCGATGCCCCCACCAGAGTTGACGGCTGATACACCAGTCTTCGATGTTCTCCAGCCAGTTGAAGTAAATTTTTTCAAAGCGTTCCGGGACGATGCGAATGCGTCCGCTGCGCACGGCTTCGATGGCGGCTTCGGCCAGCGGCTTGATGCGCACGAACCACTGGGTGGAAAGCATCGGCTCGACGATCTCGCCGCCGCGCTGGGCGCGCGGAATGGAAGTCACGTAACGCTCGGTGCGCAGGGTGAGGCCGGCCTCCTGCATGTCCGCCCATAGGCGCTCACGACATTCAAAGCGATCCAGGCCGGCATAGGGGCCGGCGTTCTCGTTCATGTGGCCGCTCTCATCCAGGACGGAGATCACGGGCAGGTTGTGGCGCAAGGCGATCTCGTAATCATGGGGATCGTGGGCCGGAGTGACTTTGAGCGCGCCGCTGCCGAAGTTCGGGTCCACGTAATCATCGGCGATCACCGGAATCTCGCGCCCCAGGATCGGCACGCGCACCCTGCGCCCGATGAAACGTTGATAGCGTTCGTCTGCCGGGTTCACAGCTACGGCGGTATCCCCGAGGATGGTCTCCGGGCGAATGGTGGCGACTGGAATGTATTCACCGCTCCCGTCGGCCAGCAGGTACTTGAAGTAATAGAGGGTCACTTCTTCTTCGCTGTATTCCACCTCCAGGTCGGAGAGGGCGGTGCGCAATCCGGGCGACCAGTTGATCAGGCGGGGGCCGCGATAGATCAGGCCCTCTTCGTAGAGGCGCACAAATGCCTCACGCACGGCGCGCGAAAGCCCCGGATCCAGGGTGAAGCGCTCGCGATCCCAATCGCAGGAGGCGCCCAGGCGACGGATTTGCTGCGTGATGATGCTCCCATACTTTTCTTTCCATTGCCAGACGCGCTCCAGGAATTTTTCCCGTCCCAGCTTTTCACGGGAGAGACCTTCAGCCGCCAGCGCCCGCTCGACCATGAGTTGGGTGGCAATGCCGGCGTGATCCGTCCCCGGCACCCAAAGCGTGGGATAGCCCTTCATGCGATGATAGCGGATCATCAAGTCTTCCACGCTGACGAACATGGCGTGCCCGAGGTGCAGTTCACCGGTCACATTCGGCGGGGGGATCGAAATGACGAAGGGGCGGATGTTGGGGTTGAAACCGGGTTTGTTAGGATCGTTCCAGGGTTTGAAATAACCCCCGGCTTCCCACATGGCGTAGATGCGGGACTCTGCGGACTTGAAGTCATACGTTTTCGGCAGTTCGTAGCCCATAACTCCTCCTGCGGATGGAATTTTCCTGAAAAACACAAGGTTGGCGATGCCCGCGAAATAAAAAGCGCTCCGTCCGATAAGAGGACGAAGCGCAAGCTCCGCGGTACCACCTCTCTTCGCCAGAAGGCGCACTCGCTCCCGGAGCATCCTCCGGGCATTGCGATAACGGGCAATCCCCGTGCCGTTCTACTCCCGGCGGTGGCCGGTTTCTTCGGCAGACAACCCTGGCGACCTTCAGCAGTCTCCAACGGCGGAGGCTCTCAGCCGCTGACCTCCTTCTCTGTCCGCAGAGGGGCTGCCTACTCCTCCAGGGGAGTTGCGCCTTATTATACGCAATGATGCGAAAATGTCAACGTTGAGTTGCGAATTGGTAATGTATCGTTTGTTCAGGAAATTCGCGGAGAGAACCCGACTACCCCCAACC
>JAGHYK010000004.1 GCA_017743695.1 Chloroflexota bacterium | reverse complement strand
CATTCGTTTATTCGTTCCCCATTCGTTGACGGTTTGCTTCCCCCCTGACAGGCCGGAAAGCCTGACCTGCAGCGGTCTGCCGTCTATCCACCCTCCATCGTCTATCGTCCATCGTCTGCCGAAAGGCTTGACAAAAACAGCACAAATATTTATAATCAGTACAAAATAATAATGGTTATAAATATGGCTTCTGTTGACACCCTTCTCCATGCCATCAAACAAGCCGGGTTGCGTCTTACGCCGCAGCGACTGGCAATTTGTCGCCTGCTGGCGGAAAGCAAAACCCATCCCACGGCGATGCAAATCTATCAACAGCTCAAGCCCCAGTTCCCGTCGCTCTCCCCGGCTACGGTCTATAACACCCTGGAGGCGCTGGTCAGCCTGGGCGCGGTCAACATGTTGGGTCAGGCTGGCGATGATGAGGTGCATTACGACGCCGATACCACGCCGCATGTCAACCTGGCCTGTGTGATCTGCCACCGCATCGTGGATGTAACCTCGTCCTACGTGCTGTATCTGGATCAGGAAGTTTCCCAGAACAGCGGTTTTAAGATTCTGGGCGCGCGTGTCCTTTATTATGGAGTGTGCCCGGAATGTCAGTCTAAAAAGAACCTTGCAGATGAACATCACTCCGCTGGAGGAGCGCAATGACGCACATGGAAAATACCATTCCTCTTCCTCCTGCCAGCACACGCTGTACGGAGGTATTGACAGATCTCCTGCGCGGCTATCAGGGCGTGCAGGAAGTTGCTTTTGATGTTGAAAACGGTGCGCTGAAACTGGTCTATGATCCCCACCGGCTTTCTCCTGAACAGGCGCAAAACCTGATCGAACAGTCGGCGATCATTGCGACCCAGCGCGTCATGCAATGCCTGAGCAAGCAGCAAGCCGGGTTGGAAGCCTGCGCCGGTTGTACGCGGGAAATGCAGGAGCGGCTCTTGCAGTACTATCGCGCCGCGGGCGAATCGCCTCAGGTGAGTTTTCGTGAGGGAGTAATCCAGGCATCCCTGCGAAGGGAGGAAATGCCAGCGGAAAGCGCTACGGCCACTGTCCAGGCGCTTCCGCCTGCCGGGAAGGTCGAATCCCGCCTCTGGCTCGCTCCTGAGAAAATCGAAATGCTTTTCACGGCCTTCAATGCCATCTTTGGCCTCTCCGCATGGCTCAGCGCAAAAGCGGGAGGGCCGCTCTGGCTCGTCGCATTGCTCTACACGCTTTCGTACTTTTTCGGGGGATACTTTGGGTTTTTAAAGACCTTAGAAGGCTTAAAAGAAAGGGTTTTGAACGTAGACCTGCTGATGATCCTGGCCGCGCTGGGTGCGGCCTTCATCGGTTCCCCGGCGGAGGGGGCGACGCTGCTCTTCCTTTTTTCGCTCTCGAACACGTTGCAGGCCTATGCCCTGGATCGCAGTCGCAAGGCGATTCAAAAACTCCTCGATTTGCGCCCGCCTGTCGCAACGGTGCGCCGCGGATCGCGTCTGGAAGTTGTACCTGTAGAAGCGCTGCGCCTCGGCGACGTGGTGCTGGTGCGGCCGGGTGAGCGTTTCCCCATAGACGGGGAGGTGCTGCAAGGGGAATCGGATGTCAATCAGGCCACCATCACCGGGGAAAGCACCCCTGTGCATAAGGCGCCCGGCGATCCTGTCTTTGCTGCCACTTTAAACGGGAGCGGCGCCCTGGAGATTCGGGTGACGCGCCTGGCGCAGGATACGATGCTGGCGCGCATCGTGCAAATGGTCGAAGAGGCGCAGGCCACCAGGGCCAACACGCAACGCGCGCTGGATACTTTTGAGCAATATTACGCTCTCTTCGTACTCAGTGCGGCCGCACTTTTGATCCTGATACCCTGGCTGCTTTTGGGGCAACCCT
The DNA here is from genome assembly GCA_017743695.1 of Chloroflexota bacterium. Lineage (GTDB taxonomy): Bacteria > Chloroflexota > Anaerolineae > Anaerolineales > Villigracilaceae > 630D-37. The sequence continues at coordinate 31,051 of JAGHYK010000004.1, read as the reverse complement.
TCCATCCCACCTTCTACCGGGCCATGACCTGGCTGGTGGTTGCCTCGCCTTGTGCGCTGGTCATCTCCACGCCGGCCAGCATCCTGAGCGCCATTGCCAATGCTGCCCGTAACGGCATCCTCTTCAAAGGCGGAATCCATCTGGAAAAAACAGCGACGCTGAAAGTGATCGCCTTCGATAAGACCGGCACGCTCACCACAGGAAAACCAAGCCTGCAAAAAATCTACGCGCTACGCGGAAATGAAAACGAACTCTTGCGCCTGGCCGCCTCGATTGAATCACGCTCCGAACATCCCCTGGCACATGCAGTGGTTGCGGCAGCGCAGGAGCGCGGCCTGAACGTGCCTCAGGCTTACGATTTCCGCGCCATTCCAGGGCAGGGAGTGGAGGGAAGGGTGGAAGGGGAGGATGGCGATCCCTGGTTCTGGATCGGAGGGGAGCGCCTGTTCCAGGAACGCAATATCCCCATCCCCTCTTCTCTCCAGGAACAGGCTCGCGCCTGGGAAGATTCAGGGCAGACTGTGATGTTTGTATATTGCGCTGGCTCCAAAGATGGGAAGTGCTCTCCGGGCTTTTTAGGCTTGTTGGGCATTGCCGATACGCTGCGCGAAGACGCAATCGCCATGATCCGGGGCCTGAAAACCATCGGCATTGAGCGGATCGTCATGTTGACCGGAGACAACCCGCGCGTGGCAGCCCAAATCGCAGCCCAGGCAGGCGTAGATGAATTCCATGCCGCTCTGTTGCCGCAAGACAAAGTGACCGTCCTGCGTGAGTTACGCCAGAAATACGGCCCTACCGGCATGGTGGGAGATGGTGTCAATGATGCTCCTTCCCTGGCTGTTGCCGACGTAGGAATTGCTATGGGCGGCGCCGGCACCGACGTAGCGATTGAGACAGCCGATGTGGTGCTCATGTCTAACGATCTGCGGAAGATACCTTTTGCCATCCAACTGGCGCGTCAGGCGCAGCGGGTGGTACGTCAAAACCTGACCTTTGCCCTGGCGGTGATTGTAATCCTGGTGGCCTCTGCCTTTGGCTTCAACCTGCCACTGCCTCTGGGCGTGGTGGGCCATGAGGGCAGTACAGTGATCGTAGTGCTGAATGGGTTGCGCCTGTTGGGCTATCGCGGCATCAAAGTCTGAGGCCTCGCGCTCCAGCCGGCTCCGAACAAAGGCTTTTCATTAGCGTTTTCAATCAAGCCATTCTGCGGACAAAAGGACTTCTCCCTGGGTGGAGAAGTCCACCCCTTTTCTTCAGGGATTGAACAGTGCGTATACTATCCGCGCCCACAGGCGCCGCCCCCTGCGCCATTTACTGAGAGAGCTCCCTCTGCCTCCTTTTCCATTATGGCATAATGGAACGCATGGAACGCTTTCCTCCCCTCTTCCTTGAACGGATGCGCCGTTTCCTGGGGGATGAATATCCCCTTTTCTATCAGTCGCTCTCAGCGCCGCCGCAGAATGGTCTGCGGGTGAACACGCTCAAACTTTCTGCGGAAGCCTTCGCTCGCATCAGCCCCTTCACGCTGGAATCTGGTATCCCATGGTGCCCTTCCGCCTTCCTGGTTGCGGCGGAGGACCGCCCCGGCAAACATCCCTTTCATCTGGCCGGGCTGTATTATCTGCAAGAACCCTCGGCAATGGCAGTCGCGGAGTCGCTTGCCCCACGTCAAGGCGAACGAGTGCTCGATCTCGCCGCCTCCCCTGGGGGCAAGACAACCCATCTGGCATCCCTGATGCAAGGTGAAGGGCTGCTCATCGCCAACGAGATCAAAGAAAAACGGCTCGGGCAACTGGTGATGAACGTGGAACGCTGGGGCGCGCCCAACGTGATCGTCACGAACGAATCACCAGAACGCCTGGTATCCCATTTCGGCGACACGTTCGACCGCGTCCTCTTAGACGCTCCCTGCTCAGGAGAGGGCATGTTCCGCAAGGACCCACAGGCTCCCTCCTACTGGTCTGAGGCGATGATCGAGGGGTGCGCCGCGCGTCAAATCGTGCTTCTGCGCCTGGCGGCTCGCCTGGTTCGACCGGGGGGATGGCTGCTGTATTCGACCTGTACCTTTGCGCCGGAAGAAAACGAAGGCGTGATTGCGCAGTTTCTGGAGGAACATCCCCATTTCACGCTGCTGCCTCTCCCTCGCGTGGAGGGCGCTATGGGAGGACGTCCGGACTGGCTGCCCCGCCCGCCTTCTGCCTCCATCGCCGCAGCGCTGGAGGGGGCTTTGCGCCTGTTTCCCCATCGCCTGCCTGCGGAGGGTCACTTCCTGTGCCTTTTGCAGCGCAAAGATGCCCCATCCTCTGCGCATATCCCTGTCGCTACGCCTGCTGCGGCTCTTTCTTCGCTGCAGCGGAGGCTCTGGCAAGAGTTCGCCGCTCAGGTCTTTTCCCCGTCCTCGCGCCTGAACGAATCATCGCCCCTCTTTGTATGGGGTGAGCGGTTGTATTTTTCCCCTTTTCCTCTGCCCCCTCTGGAAGGCCTGCGTCATGTCAACCGTGGGCTATGGGTGGGTAGCTTCAAGAAAAATCGCTTTGAACCCTCCCATGCGCTGGCGCTCTTTCTGCGCCCTCAGGAGGTGCAGCAAGTGATGGATTTCCCCGCTCAAAGCGCCGAGATCGCGGCCTATCTGCGAGGGGAACCTCTCCCCTCCGCCGGCAGCGATGGCTGGGTGCTGGTCTGCGTGGAGGGCTGGCCGCTCGGATGGGGAAAACGCGTCCAGGGAATTCTGAAAAACCACTATCCCAGGCACTGGCTCAGGACATTATGACGCTGAATATCGCCATGATCTCCTATCACACCTGTCCGCTGGCGACCTTAGGCGGGAAGGATACCGGCGGGATGAACGTTTATGTGCGCGATCTGACCCGCCAGTTAGGCAGGATGGGCATCCACGTAGATGTATTCACCCGCTCTCAAGATGAACATGTGCCCCACATCGTGCATGACCTGGGCTATGGGAATCGAGTGGTGCATGTACCGGCCGGCCCGGAACAACCGCGCCCGAAGCATGAGCTTTTGAGCTATCTGCCCGAATTTGTGGAAGGGATTCAACGCTTCGCGGCCGAGCGAAACATTCGCTATGATGTCATTCACAGTCATTACTGGCTTTCAGGCCTGGCTGCCGAAAAACTCTCTGAGGCCTGGGGGGAAACACCCATCGTGCACATGTTTCACACCTTAGGAGAGATGAAAAACCGCGTCGCCAACAGTCCAGCGGAACAGGAGCCCCCCGAACGGCTGCGCGCCGAACATCATCTGGTGCGTCGCGTCGAACGCGTGATCGCAGCCACGCCGGCGGAGGAGGCCCAGCTCAAATTGCTCTACCGTGCTTCTGGGCGTCGCCTGCGTGTGATCCCTCCAGGCGTAGATGGGGCGCATTTCTATCCTATTCCTGAGGATGAAGCAAAAATGTATCTTGGATTGCCAGAGGAAGAGCGCTTCATCCTTTTTGTCGGGCGCATTGAACCCTTGAAAGGCCTGGAAACGCTGATCCAGGCCATGGCCTGCCTGCGCCAGAGGCATTCCATCAGCAAAATTTGCCTGATCATCATTGGAGGTGATCCGGATCAAGACGCAGAAAAGATGGATGACGAAATGCGACGCTTGCGGCAGTTATGCACCGAGCTTTGCCTCGATGACCGGGTCCTTTTTCTGGGAAAACGCAGTCAGGATATACTCCCCTATTACTACTCGGCTGCTGAAATGGTGGTCGTGCCCTCGCATTACGAATCTTTCGGAATGGTGGCGCTGGAGGCGATGGCCTGTGGCACGCCGGTCATTGCTTCGCAGGTGGGAGGGCTGGCCTTCCTGGTGCGCGATGGGGAGACCGGCTTTCACGTCCCGGATCGGGATGTTTCAGCGCTCTGCCAGCGCATGTTGCTGTTGCTGACCCAGGAGGAAACCCGCCAGCGCATGAGCCTGCAAGCCGCCAGCTATGCCCGTTCTTACCATTGGGAACATATTGCTCCCCGCATTGTAGAAGTCTATCAGGAAGTCCTGCAGGGAAGGTAACGATTCAGTCCGGTTGTGTATGTCATTGCGAGGAGCGTTCCAGGCGACGAAGCAATCCCCAGGCCAGGGTTCAGTTTGACAGGCTGGGGGGGCCCTGCCTGCGGCCTTCTGGTCTGCCCTCTCCCGTGTCCATTCCCCCGGCGTCTATTCGCCATCCTTCCCCTGTGGACGGGCTGCTTCCCCCTTCTACCGTCCACGAAGGATGAGGAATGCCGGAGGGTGAGCGAATCTCCGCCAGCTGGTGTGCTTTTGCTGCCCCTGGCTCACAGCTCCGGGGCGCGGCGCGCGATGCGGTCACGGATGCGGGCGATGAATTCCTCCAGCTCCAGATTGTTCTGCTGGCTGCCATCACGCAGGCGCAGGGAGACGCGGCCCGCCTCCATCTCTTTCGCGCCGACGATCAGCATATAGGGCACTTTCATCCGTTGCGCATCGCGGATTTTGGCGTTCATGCGATCCGAGCCGAGATCAGCCTGAACGCGGATGTGTTCTTCACGCAGTCGTCGGGCGATCTTTTCCGCATATTCATTCTGCGCATCGGTAATCGGGATGACGCGCACCTGCTCCGGCGCCAGCCAGGGCGGGAAGGCGCCGGCATAGTGCTCCAACAGGAAGCCGATCATGCGCTCGTGGGTGGAGAGCGGCGCACGATGGATGCACAGGGGTACTTCTTCCTTTCCTTCCCGGTTGATAAACTTGAGGTCGAAGCGTGCCGGCACCGCAAAATCTACCTGATTGGTCGCCAGTGTAAACTCCCGCCCGATAGCGCTCCAGATTTGAACATCCACCTTCGGCCCATAGAATGCGGCTTCATCTTCTGCTTCGACAAAGGGCACATTGTGGCGACGCAGCACATTCCGTACCATGTCCTCTGTACGTTGCCAGAGGTACTCGTTATCCACATACTTTTTCCCCAATCCGGCTTTGCTGTGGAGGCTGAGGCGCATGACATACTTTTCAATGCCAAAGATGCGGAAATACTCCTGATACATCGCGATCACGCCCATAAATTCTTCCTCGAACTGCTCTTCCGAACAATAAATATGGGCATCATTCATTTGCAGGGAGCGCACGCGCATCAGTCCGAAAAGCTCGCCGGATTTTTCGTAGCGGTAACAGGTACCGTATTCGGCCAGACGCAGCGGCAGATCGCGATAGGTGCGCAACTTGCTGGCGAAGATTTTGTGGTGCATCGGGCAGTTCATCGGCTTGAGATAGTAGCGCACCCCTTCCAGCTCCATGGGTGGGTACATCGAATCCTGGTAGAGCGGAATGTGGCCGGAACGGATGTAGAGATTCTCTTTGGTGATATGCGGTGTACGCACGCGTACATACCCGGCGCGTTCTTCCATCTCTTTCGCCAGCTTTTCCAGCTCCTCGATCAATACGCCGCCGTTGGGCATCCACAGCGGCAGGCCGGGGCCAACCTCGTCATCGAAGAAGTAGATTTCCAGTTCGCGTCCCAGCTTGCGATGATCGCGCTTTTTCGCCTCCTCCTTCTGCCAGAGATAATGCTCCAATTCTTCTTTTGTCTCCCATGCCGTGCCATAGATACGCTGGAGCATCTTGTTTTTTTCGTCCCCACGCCAGTAAGCGCCGGCGACCGAGAGCAGTTTCACCGCATCAGGGTTGATCTGGGAAGTATTTTCGACATGGGGGCCGCGGCACAGATCCACAAAAGTATCGTGCTGGTAGATGGAGATCTCCGGCTTCTCTGCCAGAGGTTGACCATGTTCATCCATTTCGCCGCGTTCCAGATCGTCAATCAGTTCGAGCTTATAAGGTTGATCGCGGAAGATTTGCCGCGCCTCCTCCGCCGTGACCACTTTACGGATGAAGGGATGGTTGCCGCGCAGAATTTCCTTCATGCGCGCCTCGATTTTCTCCAGGTCTTCTGGAGTGAGCGAGCGTGGCAAATCAAAGTCGTAATAGAAACCATCTTCAACCGGCGGCCCGATGGCGATCTTGCCTTCCGGGAACATTTCCAGCACCGCCTGCGCCATGACATGCGCTGCTGAATGGCGAATGCGATAGAGCAGGGAATCCTGATAGCGTTGCTGTGACATTTCAAACCTCCAGCCAGAGATAGAAAAACCTCTCACCCATTCGGGGCGAGAGGTTTACTCACGCGGTTCCACCCGATTTGCCCTGAGCACTTCAGGGCATCTCTTGCGACCGATAACGAGGTCAGCCGTTTCCCATACTGCCCGAATACGGGGTTCCGGGATTCGCTCGCGGGGGGTTTTCAGCGCCAGCCATCCGCAGAAGGCTCTCAGTCTATGGCCTTCTTTCCCTGTCGGTGACCCGTGCACTTACTCGTCCCGGTCATCGCGGATGGGGATATTCTAAAGGGGAAGCTAAAAAATTGTCAAGGTTTGCAAAGCGGCGGACCGCGGCGAACAGGATGGAAATGATAACGGTACAGATGGCGAAGATAGACCCCAGACATCGAAGGCCGTGGTAAACTTTGAGCAAGCGCGCCGCAGGCAGCTCATTCCTGATTTCGGGAGACGGGTTTATGGAAAAAGAAGTGCTTGAGTTTCTCTTACGCCACTTGCAGGCAATCCAGGAAAATGACATTGCCACCTATCGCGCCACGACGGCAGAGGACCTGACGCTTTATGAATGGTGGGTGACGCCACATCGGATTGAGGGATTGCCCTTCCACGAATTCATGATGCAGGCGAATGCCGCGCGGGGTACGGTATTCGGTGCAGAGGGTGGAGAACATGCCCCAACTCGCTTCGATCTGGCGAATTTGCGCATTCAGCGGTATGGGGATACCGCCATCGCCAGCTATACGTTGTTGATCAGCACGGCGACGCCCGAGGGGGTAAAGGTAGCCGCCCACAATGAGAGCCGCGTCCTGATCAAGCAGGATGGCGCCTGGAAAGTGGTACACGTCCACAAATCCCCTGCCTGGCAGGCCCCTCACACACAACCATAACCTGCACCTTTGCACCGCTGCGCTCGGGACATGCGCTTCGCTCGCAATGACAGGAGTTAGAGAGTTCTTCAACCGCTTAGGGTAGGCAGTTACCTGCGTGGTCTTTTTGAACCCGGTAGTGAGAAAGTTCACCTTTTTGCAGTCAAGTCAGGTAAAATGAAAGCGGCGCTCCGCCACAACATTCGCGAGCGAGAAGGATAAAAAATGGGAGATGCTCTTTCAATCAATGTGGGCGAAGTTTTAAAACGCCTGCGGGAAGAAAAGGGAATTTCGTTGCGACAGCTTGCAGCGCGCAGCGGCCTTTCGCCCAATGCGCTAAGCACCATTGAACGGGGTCGGGTTTCTCCTTCTGTCAGCACGCTCTATAAACTCGCAGATGCTTTAGGCGTCCCTATCACTGCGTTTTTTGCCCCAGAACATGTCCGCCAACCCATCGTCTTCGTGAAACAGGACGCTCGACGTCGTGTCCCTTTCAGCCGTGGCCTGTGGGAAGGGTTGGGGGGAGAAACCTTCATCGGGCGCGTGGAACCGTTCCTGCTGACTCTGGAAAGTGGTGGATCGAGCGGGCCTTTTAATGTGAGTCACAGCGGCCATGAATTCGTGTTCTGCCTGCAGGGGCAGATCGAGTATTTTGTCGAAAACCAGTACTACCTGCTGGAAGCCGGTGATAGTCTGCTCTTTGCGGCCCATCTGCTCCATCGCTGGCGAAATCCCGGCAAGACCGTCGCCAGCGCCTTGATTTTGATCTGCGGCTTCACGGAGCGAGAGTCTCCACATCGTGTTTCTGAAGAGAGGGTTCAATCCTGAGGAGGAACGATGAGCGTCACGGTACTTTCTGGAATGCAATGGGGGGATGAGGGGAAGGGAAAGGCGGTTGACTTCTTCGCCGCCGACTACGATTATGTGGCCCGCTTCAACGGAGGAAACAATGCCGGGCATACGGTGATCAACGAATACGGCACCTTCAAAATCCATCTCATCCCCTCTGGCGTTTTCCATCTGCACACCCGCTGTCTGATGGGCGGCGGAATGGTGATGGACCCGAAGGTGCTTCTGGAGGAGATGCAAGCCTTGCAAGAGGCTGGCATTCCGCTGGAAGGCAGGCTCTTCATCTCGCCTCGGGCGCATGTGATCTTCCCCTACCATAAAATCCTGGATGGCCTCTATGAGGAGGCCAAAGGAGCGGCAGCGACCGGCACGACACGGCGCGGCATCGGCCCGGCCTTTGCCGATAAGATCAGCTACAACGGCATTCGCTGGAGCGATTTCCGCCATCCCGCCAGGCTGCGTGAGAAGCTCGCGCTCCAACTGGAACTGAAGAACCGCATCATCCGCGCCCTGGGCGGCGAAACGCTCAGCCTGGAGGCCATCCTGGATGAATATATGGGGTACTACGAGCGATTGCGCCCCTCTATCACCGAATTGTTCCCCATCGTCCAGCAAGGCCTGCGCGAGGGCAAACATTTCCTGCTCGAACAGGCGATGGGGAGCTGCCTGGACCCGGATTGGGGTACATACCCCTTTGTGACCGGCTCTACAACCATCGCCTCCGCCGCGACCAGCGGCCTGGGGATTCCGCCGCGCGCCATCACCCAGATCATCGGGGTCACGAAGGCCTACACCACGCGCGTCGGCGCCGGCCCCATGCCCACCGAGATCCACGACGATCCGCAGGCGCTCCAGGTGCTTGGGGAGATCGCAGCCACTACCGGGCGCAGGCGACGCGCCGGATGGTTTGATGCCGAGATCGTGCGCTTTTCCGTTCAGATCGCCGGTGTGGATGCGTTGTTCCTGACCAAACTGGATGTACTGAGCGCCTTTGAACGCATTAAGGTCTGCGTTGGCTATCGCTACCAGGGAGAGGTGGTGCATTATGCGGACCTGGATAGCTATCAGCTTGCCGAGGTGGAACCGATTTATGAAGAACTGCCAGGCTGGCAGGAGGAGATCGGCCATGTCAGAGAGTATGAGTCGCTTCCTGCCCCTGCACGACGCTATGTCGAACGCATTGAACAGCTCATCGGCGTACCGGTGCGATGGATCTCCGTAGGCCCGGAGCGTGAGGCCGTGATCGTCCGTCCGCTTTAATCCACCCTGCTCCTTCGGAGGCTCATGTCCCACCTTCATATTTCCAGCCATCCCCTGATCGCCCATAAACTGACCCATCTGCGCCAGAAGGATACGCCCCCCAAAAGGTTTCGCGAACTGGTGCGGGAAATTTCCATGCTCCTGGCTTATGAGGCAACCCTGGATTTGAATCTGCGCCCGCGGGATATAGAAACACCGCTGGCAACGGCCAGGGGATACGAGCTAACAGATCGGGTAGGGCTGGTGCCCATCCTGCGCGCCGGCCTGGGAATGGTGGATGGGATTTTACAACTGCTGCCTGAGGCGGAAGTCTGGCATATCGGCCTCTATCGCGATGAGGAAACGCTGAAGCCAGTGGAATACTATAACAGGCTCTCCCCTCCGCCACGGGTTTCGGTATGTCTGATCCTGGATCCAATGCTGGCGACCGGGGGATCAGCCGTGGTCACCGCCGAGATGCTCAAGCGCTGGGGCGTGGCGCGCATCAAGTTCGTGGGGTTGATCGGCGCACCCGAAGGGATCCAGCTCATGCAAACGCAGCACCCGGATGTCCCCATCTACCTGGCCGCAGTGGACGAGCATCTCAACGCACGCGGCTATATTGTCCCAGGCCTGGGAGATGCCGGCGACCGTCAGTTTGGGACTGGATGAGACTCAGGGGAAGATTTGTTCGAGCACCGGCTCGTAGAAACAACGACAACCCTGGGGATGGGAACAGCCAGGGTGAGGCAGGCGCGGCGCCTGATCTTTGGGATAGGTGCCGGGCTGCCCGGCGCAATACGAACAGGCATCCGCCGCCACGCTGATCCGAATGGCGCGTACACGCGGATTTGCACGCAGGGCTTTCAGTGCCACTGCTGTCAGGGAATGCTCACGCAGATCCGCCTGGCAATTCGGGCACTGCACCGCATCGTCAGAGGTGGAGGTGTTACACAACGAACAGGTTTGCATCGTCTCACCCTTCTTCTATCCGCTGTGGTTCAGGAGATTGCGCCGCCCGGGCACGCCAGAGAAGACGGGCAACGCGGGCAAGCAGCACGCCGCCCGGCACCGGCTTGACGAGATAATCATCGGCGCCGGCATCCAGCGCTTCCGCAATGGTGCCCGGATGATCAAGGGCTGAGATGATGAGAATGGGCACCTGATGTTGGGCACGCACCCTTCGACAGACCTCGATACCATCCATGTCCGGCATCATCAGGTCGAGAAGGATCAAGTCGGGATTTTCCTTCTCGATCTTCTCCAGCGCTTCCACTCCATTGCCGGCTCTCAGCACTTCATAACCATGGGCTTTGAGCAGGATGGAAAAAAGCTCAATCAGCAAGGGGTCATCATCTACGATCAGGATTCGCGCCGTCATGCTACCTCCATGGTCTGATTATCGCACAAATTGCACGCCGTGTTACTTACAGTCTTGAAAGTTCGGGCGCGAATGAGCGCGGACCGCGAACGACAGAGGGCGGGAGGACGATGGAAAAGTTTTTGCAGCAGGATGATGCGCCGCGGGTATAATTCGGGGCATGTTCGAGTTCACTCTGGAAGCGACCTGTGGACGGGCACGGGCCGGGCGTTTTGTCACGCCCCATGGAACGTTGCTGACGCCTGTATTCGCACCGGTAGGAACGCAGGCCACGGTGAAGATGCTCACGCCCGCCCAGGTGGAAGAGGCCGGCGCCACCCTGATCCTGGCGAACACGTATCACCTCTATCTACGCCCTGGGGATGAGCGTATCCGCCGCCTGGGAGGCTTGCATCGCTTCATGAACTGGCCTCATCCCATCCTCACCGATTCCGGAGGCTTTCAGGTTTTCTCCCTGGCCGCAACCCGGCGCGTGGATGACGATGGGGTCACGTTCAAAAGCCACATTGACGGCTCTCTCCACCGCTTCACTCCCGAAAAGGCCATTGCCATTCAGGAAAATCTGGGCGCTGACATCATCATGGCCTTCGACGAATGTTCCGATCCATATGACCGCGCCTATACGCGGATCGCCATGGAGCGCACCCACCGCTGGGCGGAACGCTGCCTGCAGGCCAAAACCCGTGACGATCAGGCTCTGTTTGGCATTGTCCAGGGGGGAATTGATCCCCAATTACGCGCCGAATCCGCACGCTTCATCGCTTCCCTGGATACGCCCGGCATTGCCATTGGGGGACTTTCAGTCGGGGAAACCAAGGAAGAGACGCACGCCATGCTGGATATTGTCACCGGCATTCTACCCATTAACAAGCCGCGCTATCTGATGGGGGTTGGCACTCCGGAAGACATCCTGCAAGGGGTGGCGCGGGGCATAGACATCTTTGATTGCGTATTGCCAACGCGGCTGGCTCGTCATCACGCAGCCTTCTCCTCCCAGGGGCGGATCAATTTGCGCAGCGCTATCTATAGCGATGATGAGCGTCCCGTGGACGAGGCCTGTGATTGTTATACCTGTCGCCATTTCAGCCGCGCCTACCTGAGGCACCTGATTATCGCCGGGGAATGGCTGGCCGGCACCCTCCTCTCCATCCATAACATCCGCACCCTGACCCGCTTGATGGAGGAAATCCGGCAGGCGATCCTGGATGGAACGTTTGAACAACGCCTGCCTGAATGGCTCCATCGCTGGCAGGGAAATGCAAAGCGGAAAATGGTAAACGCTGAGAGTGAATAGACCTGCAATGAATGCTCTTCAGCGACCCTTCATAAAAACCTTGACGCCTCGGCGTTTCTCGACTATCATGACCCTGCTTGGGGGGATTGAAAGGGGTTGCTATCTTTACGAAGAGGAGGTGATGTCCTGCCATGGATAGTAAGTATTTTGAACGTAGCGCTGTGGCATCCCTCCTCATTCAGGGATAAGGCCACAGCGCGCCAACGGGCTGCCACTCTTCGGAGTGGCAGTCGGCTTTAATCTCCCAGGCAGATGCCGAGTTGACGCGCCGTGTGCACGCCATCCCCTTGCAGATCGACGCGTTTGGGCTCCCGCAGCGCCTCCTCCAGGGGCAGGTCCACGATCCGGCCATGGCGCAGCGCAACCATGTTCCCAAAGCGCCCCTGGGCGATCAAATCCACCGCCGCGACCCCGAAGCGCGAGGCCAGCCAGCGGTCAAAGGCCGTGGGGGAGCCACCCCGCTGTAAATGCCCCAAAACCGTGACGCGCGTTTCCAACCCTTGCGCTTCCAGGAATTCCCCCACCTTGTAACCAACGCCTCCCAGGCGCGGCGCATAGATCGCATCCCCACTTCGCTGGTAGGTCTTTTCCCCTCCCAATGGATGCGCCCCCTCCGAGACAACGACAATGCTGAAGAGGCGCCCATCGGCAATGCGCTGGCGGATTTTTTCCAGAATGCGCTCGTACTGGAAGGGGATTTCCGGGATCAGGATCACATCTGCGCCGCCAGCGATCCCCGCCTGGAGGGCGATGAAACCGGCATCGCGCCCCATCAGCTCGATGACCATCACGCGGTGATGGGCCTCCGCAGTGGTATGCAGGCGATCAATCGCATCCATGGCAATATTGACAGCGGTATCGAAGCCAAATGTCACTTCCGTGCCTCCGACATCGTTGTCAATGGTCTTGGGCACGCCGACAACCGGAACGCCGAGCTGGAAAAGTTCCAGGGCAATATGCAACGTGCCATCGCCGCCGATCACCACCAGCCCATCCAGATTCAGGTCTTGAATGCGCTGCACCACCTGTCCTGAGACATCCTCGATGACTTCTTTCCCCTCGCGAATCACCTTACGGGCAAAGGGATTGCCGCGATTGGCCGCGCCCAGGATGGTGCCGCCCCGCGGCAGGATGCCGCGGATATCTTCGAGTCGCAGCGGGAAAACGCCCTGCGGCTTCAGGAAGCCATCGAAGCCATCGCGCACGCCGAGCACCTCCCAGCCATAAACTTGAATGGCGCTTTTGGTGACGGCACGAATGACCGCATTCAGGCCAGGTGCATCCCCACCACCGGTCAGAACAGCTATTCGCTTCATGGTTCCTCCTGTTTCAATAGCCCCAGGAAGGGTATAGCGCCGGGTCGGTAGGGGTCTGACCCGAGGGATCGTAGACGTACACCCAATCGCCTTCTCTGGCCCAGTTGAAGAGCCAGTGGGCATCGCCCACCGAGAGGTTCACGCAGCCATGGGATTGGGGATAGCCGAAGCGCGTACGCCAGTAGGCGCCGTGCAGGGCGCGCGCGCCGTCAAAGTACATCGTCCAGGGCACGTTTTCCAGATAGTAAAAATCGGAAGGATCAGAACCGCGCATGTTTTCGACCTCTTTTTTCTGGGAAATCTGAAACAACCCCGGACGTGTCCAGAAAGGTTTCATGCCGCTGGCGATGACCGTGGCAAAGATCAGGCGATTGTCCTCATAAACTGCCAGGGTTTGTTCTTCCAGGTTGACATCAATCCAGCGCCCATTGGTGACGCCTTCGGGGGGCGCGGCGGCCGGGATGACCTGCGCCACTTTGCGCGCCTCCACCCACTCGTGAATGCCCACCCGATTCCAGGCCACTCCCTGGACGATCTGCGTGGCGTAAATCTGCAAAACGGTGTATGTCGGAGCGGTGCGCACGACGGGCGCATTGAAATCCGGCGCAGCGCGGATGGGCACGGTTTCAAAGGTCCAGCCAAAGGAAGTTTCAGGAGGGCGAGCAAATTGCAATCCCTGGAAATGAGAATATTCGGAAACACGCGCTCCCCGACCCGGCACCCACCAGCCGGAAGGCGTCAGATAGTAAATGCCCTTGCCGGTATCCACGCGCTCAATGTACGTGACATACACAAAGCCTGCCGGCATGATTTGCTGGCCCGGCTGATTGGGATCCTCAGGAATGGAGGAAAACAGGGGTACCGGTTCGTGGTTAAGGCGAAAGTAGCGGTAAGGCAGATCGCTCAGGGAGGGATCGGGAGGAAACGCGCTGAAGGGGCGCGGCGGCATCGGGATCCCCTCCGCAGCCCAACGGTCCATCTGGACAGCGGGGCCCGCAGGCAGGCACTCGGCCAGGTAGCGGGGATAAAGCTCCGGCGCGCAGACCACAGCCCCAGCGGGGGGTTCCTCTTCGCCTTCTGCTTGAACTGGAATCGCAAATGCCAGCAGGATACAGAGAAGGGATAAAAGGCGCAGCATGTTTTTGATTATACGATAGGTTGTGGTAAAATAAACGCTCAAAGGCGATGATGGGAACGAGTACGCCTGTCAGCGGCAACAGCGACCTCGGGAACGGTGCGAGCCGGGGCGAAGCGCAGGCGGAAAATCCTCCCGGAGCTGCAATCTGAAATCCGCCGCGGAGAGTAAGAACGCCGGCACATCCCCCGTTCGTGGATGCGGGTATAAGCCAGCAAGGCCGTACCCGACAGAGTGCCTGCTTTTGCAGGAAGCAGAGTGGTACCGCGCGAGCCAATGGCTCTCGTCTCTGAGGAAGGGACGAGAGTTTTTGTTTATCCTGGTTTGGAGGTGGTTATGTTCAAACCCGTATCATCAAAGCCCAATTTTGTCGCCATGGAAGAAGCGATCTTGCGCTTCTGGCGCGAACACCGAATCTTTGAAAAAACGCTGGAAACACGCGAGGGGCAACCGGAGTATGTGTTCTATGAGGGGCCGCCCACGGCGAACGGACGCCCCGGTGTGCACCATGTGCTGGCGCGCGCCTTCAAAGACATCTTTCCCCGTTACAAGGTCATGCGCGGCTATCATGTTATCCGCCGCGGCGGCTGGGATACGCATGGGCTACCGGTGGAGCTGGAGGTTGAAAAACAGCTCGGTTTTAACAGCAAGCGCCAGATCGAAGAGTTCGGCATCGCCCGCTTCAATGCCCTGTGCAAAGAATCTGTCTTCCGATACATCAAAGATTGGGAAAAGCTCACCGAACGCATCGCCTTCTGGGTGGACCTGGAAAACGCGTACATTACCTACACCAACGATTACATCGAGTCGGTGTGGTGGATTTTGAAAACGTTTTGGGATCGCGGCCTGCTCTATAAGGGCTACAAGGTCGTGCCCTACTGTCCGCGCTGTGGGACACCGCTGGCGGATCACGAGGTTGCCCTGGGATATGACGAGGCCACCGATCCCTCGGTCTTTGTTCGCCTGCCGCTGGTTGAGAAAGCGGATACTTCGCTGCTGGTATGGACCACCACTCCGTGGACGCTGCCGGCGAACGTCGCCGTCGCTGCCCATCCGCAGGTCGAATATGTCACGGTGGAGCGCCAGCGTTCGGATGGCAGCAGCGAGAAACTCATCCTGGCTGCGCCGCTGGTGGAAAAAGTCTTCCGCGGCGAAACGGTGCGCATCCTGGAAAGCTACCAGGGCAGGCAACTGCAGGGGATGCGCTATCGCCCGCTCTTCACCTTCCTGCCGACGCAAAAAGCGGCGCATTATGTGGTGCTGGGCGACTTCGTGACCGTGGAGGATGGCACGGGGCTGGTGCATATGGCGCCGGCTTTCGGCGCCGAGGATATGCAGGCGGCGCAGGAAAACGATCTGCCGATCCTGATGACCGTGAAGCCGGACGGCACGTTCGTTGACGAGGTCACCCCGTGGCGCGGCCTGTTCGTCAAAGATGCCGATCCGCTGATCCTTCGCGATCTGGAGGCGCGCGGCTTGCTCTTCCGCGCCGAAACCTATACCCACACCTATCCTTTCTGCTGGCGCTGCAAGACGCCGCTGCTCTACTATGCCCGTCCAGCCTGGTATATCCGCACCAGCGAATACAAGGAGCGCCTGGTCGAGCTGAACCGGCGCATTCACTGGGTGCCGGAGCACATCAAAGAAGGACGCTTTGGGAACTGGCTGGCGAACAACATTGATTGGGCGCTCAGCCGCGAGCGCTATTGGGGCACTCCCCTGCCAATCTGGGAATGCGAATCCTGTGAGCATCGGCAGATGATCGGCTCGGTGGCCGAACTTTCACAGTTTGCGGGTCGCGATCTGTCCCACCTCGATCTGCATCGCCCCTATGTGGACGAAGTGACCTGGAGCTGCCCGCAGTGCGGGGGCGTGATGCGCCGCATCCCCGATCTGATTGACGTCTGGTTCGATTCCGGGGCAATGCCGGTGGCGCAATGGCACTATCCGTTTGAAAATCAGGAGATGTTCCAGCGCCAGTTCCCCGCCGATTATATTTGCGAGGCGGTGGATCAGACCCGCGGCTGGTTCTACTCGCTCCATGCCATCAGCACCCTGCTCTTCGATAGCGAATGTTACCGCAACGTGATCTGCCTGGGATTGATCCTGGATGCGGAAGGGCAAAAGATGTCCAAGAGCCGCGGCAATATCATTGACCCGTGGGAGGTGCTCAACGTCCATGGCGCGGACGCCTTCCGCTGGTATCTCTATACCGCCAGTCCGCCCGGCAATGAGCGACGTTTCTCTGCCGACCTGGTGGGCAATGTGGTGCGTGAATTCATGCTCACCCTGTGGAACGTTTACGTGTTCTTCGTCACCTATGCCCGCCTGGATAACTGGCGACCCCCGGCTCAGCCCCCGACTGCCTTGACCGCCCTCGATGAGTGGCTGCTTTCCGAACTCCACGCGCTGGTGCGAGATGTGACCCAGGCCTATGAGGACTATAACGTCCCGGATGCCACGCGCCCGATCCAGGATTTCGTCGAAAAGCTCTCCACCTGGTATTTGCGACGCTCCCGACGGCGCTTCTGGAAGGCCGGTTCCGATGCGGATAAAGAAGCCGCCTACTATACCCTGTACACGGCCCTGGTGACGGTGGCCAAACTGCTGGCGCCGGCCATGCCATTCCTGGCCGAGGAGCTATACCAAAACCTGGTGCGTGCGGTGGATTCCCGCGCTCCGGAATCGGTGCACCTGACCACCTGGCCGGCCTGGGATGAAAAGCGCATTCAGGAAGCGCTGAATCGGGATATGGCGCTGGTGATGCGCCTGGTCTCCTTAGGCCATGCGGCGCGCCAGAAGGCAAACCGGCGCGTGCGTCAACCACTGCGTGAGGCGGCCTTCTCCGTCGGAAATGTGCAGGAGCGGGCTGCGGTGGAGCGTTTTGCCGATCTGATCGCCGACGAGCTAAACGTCAAAAGTGTGCGCCTGCTGGATGCCAGCACAGAAGCGGTCTCCCATAGCCTGAAACCGCTGCCCAAACAGCTTGGCCAAAAGTACGGCAACCGCTTCCCCGCCATCCAGAAAGCGATCCTGGCCCTGGATGCGGAACAGGCGGCGCGCGCCCTGCTGAATGGCCAATCCCTGCAGGTGGAGGTAGATGGCGAAACCTATGAAATTCTGCCGCAGGAAGTGGAAGTGCGGGCGCAGGCGCGCAGCGGCTTTGAAGTCGCCGAAGAAGGGCCCTACCTGGCAGCGCTGGTCACCGAGCTGACCCCGGAACTCATCGCCGAGGGGCTGGCGCGCGAGTTCGTGCGCTATGTACAAGACCTGCGCAAACAGGCGGATCTGGAGATCACCGATCGCATCGTGCTCTATGTCGAGGCCAGTGAAGGGCTGCGCCGCGCCATTGAAACCTACCGCGACTATATCCAGAACGAAACTTTAACGGTAGAATTGCACTTTGAGAAACCTGCCTCTGATTTGCCCCAACGGCAGGCATCTTTCGATGGCCAGACCGTGCTTTTCGGGATCAAGAAGCGGTAGGCCGGCGAACAGGGGAACACTTTCAAGAGACACGAAGGAGGCGCCTTTCTTCGTGTCTCTTTTTTCCCCGTAACAGTCCATGTCTTCACAGGAGAATTTGTAGCCATGGAAGAGTTCATCATTCAAGGTGGAATTCCCTTGCGGGGAGAGGTGACGCCAGCCGGGAACAAGAACGCGGCCCTGCCCTTGCTGGCCGCCTCTCTGCTCACCGACCAGCCGATTGTGCTCCATAATGTGCCCCAGATTCGCGATGTATTCGATATGAGAAAGTTGTTAGAGAGCCTGGGGGTGGAAATTGAAACGATTGGGGAACGGAGCTGGCGACTCCACGCGCGCTCGGTGCGCCCGGCCAGCCTGGACCCGGATCTATGCCGACGCATTCGCGCCTCGATCCTGTTAGCCGGGCCGATGCTGGCGCGCAGCGGCTATCTGCATCTGCCACCGCCGGGCGGTGACGTGATCGGACGGCGACGCCTGGATACGCACATCCTGGCGCTGCGTGCTCTCGGCGCTGAAGTCACCTATCAGCGCACGTTTGAATTCAAAACCAGCGGGTTGCACGGCGCAGAGATCCTCCTCGATGAGGCCTCCGTCACCGGCACCGAAAACGCCATCATGGCTGCCGTGACCGCTCCAGGTACAACCGTCATCCGCAATGCGGCTTCAGAACCCCACGTTCAGGAGTTGTGTCACCTGTTGAACGCCATGGGGGCGCGCATCGAAAATATCGGCTCGAACATTTTGCACATCGAAGGAGTGCCCGCTCTCCACGGTGCGGAATTCACCATCGGCGCCGATTATCTGGAAGTGGTCAGTTTTATCGGCGCAGCCGTGCTGACCAGCGGGGAAATCTGGATCCGGCGCGCCGGCGTGCAGTACCTGGAGATGATCGCTCACGTCTTCGCCCGCATGGGCATTCGCTGGGAAGTGCAGGGAGACGATCTGTTCGTGCCCGCAGAGCAGGAAAAACGCATCATCCCAGACCTGGATGGGGCGATCCCGGAGATCAAAACCAACGTCTGGCCGGCCTTCCCCACCGACCTGATCAGCATCGCCATCACGGTAGCGACACAAATGCAGGGCTCCATCTTGTTCCACGACTGGATGTATTCCGGGCGTATGTATTTCACCGATAAGCTGGTCAGCATGGGAGCACGCATTATCCTGTGCGATCCCTATCGCTGTCTGGTGCAGGGCCCCACCCCTCTTTACGGTGAAAAACTGGAAAGCCCCGATATTCGCGCCGGCATGGCCCTGCTCCTGGCGGCGCTGGCCGCCAATGGGACATCGGTCATCCGCAATGTGGGGCAAATTGACCGCGGCTATGAGCGCGTGGACGAGAAACTGAGGGCACTGGGCGCTCAAATCCAGCGCGTGACGAAGTAAACCTCCCCACTCGCTGGCGAATGGTGTTAAACTTGGGGGTGCATGTCACTGCGAGAAGCGTTCTTTGCGACGAAGCAATCCCCAAGATGCACAGAAGGAGCTAAGGATGGCTCAAGAAAAGCAGATTATCCAGACAGAAAAAGCGCCGAAAGCGATTGGCCCATACTCACAGGCGGTGAGGGTTGGCTCGTTGATCTTCACCGCCGGCCAGATCGGCCTGGACCCGCAAAGTGGCGAATTGATCGCCCCAGACATTGAAAATCAGACCCGTCAGGCGTTGACGAACCTCAAGCACATCCTGGAGGCCGCCGGCGCCTCTTTGAGCGACGTGATCAAGACGACCGTCTTCCTGCAAGATATGACGGAATTCCCGCGAATGAACGCGGTCTATGCTGAATTCTTCCCCCAAAATCCGCCGGCTCGCAGCACGGTCGCTGTTGCTGCCCTGCCGAAAGGAGCACGGGTCGAAATCGAGGCCATCGCACGCCTTCCATGAGCGGCGAACATCCCATGAAGGATCCCCTGGTTTCGATCCTGATCCCATGCTACAACGAGGCAAAGACGTTACCAGGGCTTCTTCAGGCCATCTATGAGCAAACCTATCCGCGCTCGCGGCTGGAAGTGATCATCGCCGATGGCCTCTCGGAGGATGGCAGTCGAGAGGTGATCGAGGCCTTCCGAGCCTCACACCCCGATCTCTCCCTGAAGGTGATCCCCAATCCCAGGCGCATCATTCCGGCCGCGCTGAATGTCGCGATCCAGGCCGCCCGCGGCGACATCCTGCTGCGCCTGGATGCCCACTCGCATCCGGCAGCGGATTACGTGGAACGCTGCGTAGAGGCCCTGGAAAAGGGATTGGGCGATAACGTGGGGGGCATTTGGGAGATCCGCCCAGGGGGCGAGGGGTGGATGGCGCGGGCGATTGCCGTCGCCGTATCGCATCCGCTCGGCGCAGGCGATGCACGCTATCGCCTGAAAGGGCCGGCTGGGGAAGTGGACACCGTGCCGTTTGGTGCTTTTCGACGCTCCCTGATCGAGCGCATTGGCCCGTTTGATGAGAGCCTGCTCACCAACGAGGACTATGAATTCAACACCCGCATCCGTCAGCAGGGTGGACACATCTGGCTCGATCCGAACATCCGCTCGGTGTATTATGCACGGACGACCCTCGCCGCTCTGATCCGTCAGTACGCCCGCTATGGCTACTGGAAATGGAAAATGCTTCGACGCTACCCGCGTTCGCTCCGTTGGCGGCAGGCGGTGCCGCCCCTTTTTGTGCTTACCTGCCTCATCGGTGCTGTGCTCAGCCCTTTCGTGCAGTGGATTGCCTGGCTTTGGGGTCTGGAGATGACGCTCTATTTGGGGCTGTTAATCTTCGTTTCCCTGCAGCAGGCGATACGCCATCGCGATCCGTGGTTATTCCCAGGGTTGCTCCTGGCATTCCCCTCCATTCACTTTGCCTGGGGAGGAGCTTTCCTCTGGAGTATGCTTCATGGCTGACCTTCCTTCCCCTCTCTTGAGATTGCGAACCGCCGAGCATCGCATCCTGCTGCTGATCGGCGATTTGCTTGCGGCTTCTGCCTCCGTCGCTCTGGCCATCTACACCTGGTACCGCTATCAGCGATACGTCCTGCTGGCGAGCGGCATCCCGCCACGGCGTGTGGAGCTGCTGCTCAACGTAGAAGTCCCGTGGTGGTTTTACCTGCTTCCCCTCCTGTGGGCATTGTTGCTGGTGGAGCTATACGATCCGCAAAAGGCAGCCAGAGCGCGACGCACGTTCCGCGGCGTTGCCCTGGCAGTGCTGATTGCCCTGCTGGCCTATGCGACGCTCTTCTTGTTCTACAAGAATCCGAATGAGCTGCCGCGCGTGGGCGTCGGCGCTTTTCTGTTTTATTCTGCGATCCTGACCCTGTTTTGGCGACTGCTCTATATTCGCATCTATGCTACCCAGGGAGCCCTCCGCCGCGTGCTCATCGTAGGGGCGGGGGAAGCTGGCCAGACCTTGCTCAAGGCCTATTCCCAGGTTGCTGCGCCCCCCTTTCAACTCGTCGGTTTCATTGACGACGACCCGGCGAAGATCGGCCAGGAGATTGACGGCCTGCAGGTCCTGGGCAGCAGCCGCGATCTTCCCTCCATTGTCGAGCAACAGCGTATCTCGGAGATCATCGTCGCCATCACCGGCGAAATGCGCGGCGAAACGTTCCAGACTTTGCTCGATCTCCAGGAGCAGGGGATCGAGGTGACGCGTATGCCCACGGTATACGAAGAACTGCTGGGGCGCGTTCCTGTGCAGCACCTGGAATCGGACTGGTTGATCCGCTCCTTTGTAGACGAGGCCCGTGTGAGCAGTTTCTATGAGATGGGAAAGCGCCTGCTCGATCTCATCGGCGGCCTGCTTGGCATGGTGATCTTTCTCATTCTGTGGCCTTTTGTCGCCCTGGCGATCTACCTGGAAAGCGGCCGTCCCATCCTTTTTGCCCAACAACGCGCCGGGCGCGGCGGTAAACCGTTCACCATGTATAAATTCCGCACCATGGTACCGGATGCCGAAGCCGATGGTCAGCCACGCCTGGCGAGCGAAAACGATCCCCGTGTGACCCGAGTGGGCGCGTTCCTGCGCCGCACGCGACTGGATGAATTCCCGCAATTCTATAACATCCTGCGCGGCGAAATGAGCCTGGTCGGGCCACGTGCAGAACGCCCGGAGCTGGTAGCCAGATTCCAGAAGCAAATTCCCTTCTACCGCGCCCGCTTGCTGGTCAAACCCGGCCTGACCGGATGGGCGCAGATCAATTACGGCTACGCCTCCACAGTGGAGGAAACGAGGGTCAAACTGGAATATGACCTCTACTATATCAAGCACCGTTCGATGCTGATGGACCTGGTGATCCTGCTGCGTACAATAGGCACTATTTTCGGCTTGCGAGGAAGATAACATGCGCGCCTTAGTCACCGGCGGCGCCGGCTTTATCGGTTCTCATCTTGTGGCCATGCTCCTGGAGCAAGGGGCGCAGGTGCGCGTGCTGGATAATTTCAGCAGCGGGCGCCGCGCCAACCTTCCCCGCTCGGCGCCGCGGCTGGAGGTCCTGGAAGGCGATATTCGGGATGCTTCTGCCCTGCAACGGGCACTGGAGGGGATCGAAGTCATCTTCCATCAGGCGGCGTTCGTATCTGTCCCCCAATCGCTGGAGGATCCGCTCACCTGCCTGGAAGTGAACGTCAACAGCACGGCTCTGCTGCTGGAGCTGGCGCGCCGCGCCGGGGTGCGACGGGTGATCCTGGCCTCCAGCGCCGCCGTGTATGGGGATTCGCAGGAACTGCCTCTGCAAGAAAGTACACCGCCCCGTCCTCATTCCCCCTATGCCACCTCGAAATGGGTGGATGAGCTGTACGCCTCGCTGTTCACGGAGTTGGGGCTGGAAGTCGTTGCGTTGCGCTATTTCAACGTCTATGGCCCTCGCCAGCGGCCGGATTCGCCCTACGCGGCTGCTATCCCGCGCTTCATCGCCTCTCTGCTGGATGGGGAGGAAATCGTCATCTTTGGGGATGGCGGTCAGACGCGCGACCTGATCTACGTGGAGGACGTGGCACGTGCCAATCTGCTGGCCGCCCAGACTCCGAACATCGCGGGGCGCGTTTTCAACATCTGTACCGGTCGGGAAACCCGCCTGTTAGACGTGGTGGAGACGCTCTATCGCCTGATCCCGCCTCGTCGCCTTCACCGCTTTGAACCGCCGCGCCCTGGCGATATTTACCGATCGGTCGGCTCCCCGCAGCGCGCCGCTGCCGAACTTGGGTTTCAGGCCCATATATCTCTGGAAGAAGGTCTGGCGCGCACGGTAGAGGCCTTTCGGGAGGCTCACCGTTCTGGCGCATAAAGGCGCCTGCGCCCAACGCAATCCCTCCCGACCCGGGCTCTCTGCCGCGCCCGCAGCCAAACATCCTGCCCTCTCTGGTATAATGCTTGCGCTATGAGCACAAATTCCTCAGCTACCTTACCTGCCATTCTGGGGGGCGAACCGCTGTTCGCTGAAAAAATCCCCATGGTTCGCCCGGTCTTGCCAGCGTTTGAGGAGATGAGCGAAGGCATTCGGCGCATCCTGGAAAGCGGAATGGTCACCAAAGGCCCTCTGATGCGCCAGTTTGAGCAGGAAATTGCTGAACATCTGGGCGTCAAACATGCCATCGCCGTTTCCAGTTGTACCTCCGGCATGATGTTGGTGCATAAAGCGTTGGGGCTGGAAGGGGAAGTGATCCTGCCGAGCTTCACCTTCATGGCCACCGCCAGCGCCGCCGTGTGGGCGGGTCTGCGCCCGGTCTTTGCGGACGTGGATCGCCAGACGAACAACCTCGATGCGGTTGCTGCTGAGGCGGCCATCACACCCCGAACGGTAGCCATTGTGGCGGTGCATCAGTTCGGGAACCCTGCGGATATTGAAGGCCTGCAGCGCGTCGCCGCGCGTCACGGCCTGAAGTTGATCTTCGATGCTGCCCACGGCTTCGGCGCGCGCTATCAGGGGGAACCGGTCGGGCGGCAGGGAGATGCACAAATTTTCAGCCTCAGCCCCACCAAACTCCTGATCACGGGCGAAGGGGGCATTGTGGCAACCAATGATGACGAACTGGCCGAACGGATCCGCATGGGACGAGAATATGGCAACGATGGAAACTACGATAGCGCCTTCCCTGGCCTGAATGCCCGAATGCCGGAATTCAACGCCTTGCTGGGGCTGCACAGCCTGAAGCGCCTGGAGGCGGCTGCCCGTCATCGCAACGAGACGGTCGCCCTCTTCCAGGAATTGCTCGGGCGCCTGCCTGGCATCCACTTCCAGAAAGTGCGGCCGGGGGATCGCCATTCGTATCGGGAGCTTTCCCTGATGATTGATCCCCAGGCTTTTGGCCTGAACCGTGATGAGATCGCTCTGGCGCTGGCTGCGGAAAACATTGATACGCGTAAATACTACTATCCACCGATCCATCGCCAGACCGCCTATCGCCAGTATTACGATGGTCGGCCGCTTCCCAACACAGACTGGCTTTCCGAAAACAGCCTGAGTCTGCCGATGTGGTCGAATATGAGCGAAGAGGTGGCGCGGAAAATCTGCCGGGCTTTTGAGCGCCTGTATGAGAACGCCCGTCGCGTGCGCGAAAAACTCAATTCCCAATGAGCGGATTCGTTAGCTGGATGAAAAAGGTGTTAACTATCCAGGGGATCGTGCGCATGGTGGCCGATGCCCTGCTGATCAACCTGGCCCTGGTCACCTCGCTGATCGTGCGCTTCCTGTGGCTGATCGCCGATGATCAACCGGATGCGGCGCCCTATCGCGTCATCCTGCTCTATTATGAGCGCATCTACCTGAACAACGCCTGGTTGTTCACCCTGCTTTCGCTGCTCATCTTTGCGGCCAGTGGTTTTTATACCTACGGTCGCTTCTATCGCGGGCGCTATAAGGTGCTGATCGTTTTCCAGGCGGTCAGCATGGCCTATGTTCTCTTCGGTTTCCTGACCTACCTGGCGCAGAGCGACTGGCTTGGCAACCTCAAAGAGGTGCTTAATTTCCCGCGAGGCGCTCTGATCCTTTCCTGGGCTTTGAGCGTCCTTTTGCTGGTCGGGGCGCGAGTCTGGTCCACGATCTGGAAGCGCATCACGCGCACGGAGATTGAAGCGACGCCGCGCCGGAAGATCGAGAACGTGCTCGTGATCGGCGGCGCTGGCTACATCGGCTCGGCGCTGCTGCCCCATCTCCTGAAAGCAGGCTACCGCGTGCGCCTGCTCGACCTCCTGATCTACGGCACAGAGCCGATCCGTGAATGGCTGGACCACCCGAACCTGGAAATCATGCAGGAGGATTTCCGCAAAGTGGAGAAAGTGGTGCAGGCCATGCAGAACATGGACGCGGTGATCCACCTGGGGGGACTGGTCGGTGATCCGGCCTGCGCCTTGAACGAGCAATTAACCATCGAGATCAACCTGATGGCGACGCGCATGATCGCCGAGGTGGCCAAAGGCAGCGGCGTGGGGCCCTTCATCTTTGCCAGCACCTGCTCCGTCTATGGCGCCAGTGAGGAAAAGCTCGATGAGCGCTCCGAACTGCGCCCGGTTTCCCTCTATGCCCGCACCAAGATCGCCTCAGAACGCGTGCTGCTCAAGATGGCGGATGATCGCTTTACGCCGATCATTCTGCGCTTTGGCACCATCTACGGCATCTCTGGCCGCCCTCGATTTGACCTGGTGGTAAACCTGCTGGCTGCGAAAGCGGTCATTGATCAGGAAATCACCATCTTTGGCGGCAATCAGTGGCGACCGTTTGTACACGTCGAGGATGCGGCGCGGGCCATCCTGCTGGCGCTGGAAGCGCCCAGGGAGCTTGTCCGCAATCAGATTTTCAACGTTGGCTCCAACGAGCAAAACTACACCATCAACCAGGTGGGGGAAATGATCCAGCGTCTTGTGCCCACAGCGCGCATTGTGCACTCCCAGGAAAGCACCGACCGGCGAAACTACTGGGTCAGCTTCAACAAGATTCGAGATGTGCTTGGTTTTCAACCGCAGTGGACGCTGGAGCAGGGCATTTTGCAGGTCATCGAGGCCATCCGCAGCGGAAAAATTGACGATTACCGCAATCCCCTCTATAGCAATGTCGCCTTCCTGAAGCACGAAGGCCTGATGCGCCTGCTCCATCCAGAAGAGGACCATTGGCTTTCAGAGGTGCTTTCTCAAGAGAAGCTACAGGCGCCGCTGGAAGCATCCTCTTGAGTAACTGTTCAGCCATATCATGGCGAGCCGTTTTCTGGCGAAGCAATCTCCCATTTATCAGGCCAGATTGACCGCCTGGGGATTGCTTCGTCGCAAAGAACGCTCCTCGCAATGACATACCCAACCGTTTTGATGCAAGACTGAACAGTTACCCTCTTGATAGAATTTCCCCATTCGGACCACCCATACTTCTACGAGCTAAAAGACAAGCACCCTGGAACTGGAATCAGTCTAACAGCTCATTGATGATTGAAAAGATACGACAGGGTCTGCGAAAGGTCTTAAACAGCATCCAGGCAGAAAAAACAATTTGAGGTAGGGCACAGATAGCGGCAAGGAAAATGTACAAACCCTTCTTGTCGGGGTCGAAAAATTGCGTCAAATCTTGCAGGAAGGAAGGGATCATCAGCACCACCAGAGTCAGGGAGACAGCCGCCAGTACAACGGAAAGAAGAGTGGCCCGGCGGTTACTTTGTTCCGCCAGGTCGGCGACGTAAATCTCATCCACATGGGAGGCCAGATCGCTCACTTTTTCGATGTTGTGTTGAATGTGCTCCAGGATGCGCGGCATGTCCAGCTCTTCGATCAGAGACTGGGCTTTGCGGGCTGCGTACTCGGCGCGGCTCCAGAAAAACGGATGCGCCAGGCTCTGGACAAGCGCTGAAAGGCGCATGAGGTGCGCCGCGCGGATGGCATGGTCTCTGAGCGTTTCATCCACCCTAACGTTTCCCCGGTACATATCCTGGCGCACTTCTTCGAGCTTATTCGCCATATCCTGAAGCAAGCGATAGCTATCGCTCTCGATCAGTTGGGCCAACACCCGCGTCTCAAAGACAAATTCCACCAGGCGCTCAATGGCCTCCCAGTAACGAGAATATTTCACTTTAAGCGTGGGTTTGGGCAGGGTGGAAACGCCCAGCTCGTACCCCTCATATTTTTGCGAAGGGATGATGATTCCCAGTCTCGGCCCCAGAATACAGAATTCGTCGCTCCAGGTGGCGAGATTGCGTTCCAAAAGCTCATCCGCCAGTTTCCAGCGCGGCGAAGGAAACTCAAAAAGTAACTCATCCGAAGCATCTGCCGGCTTTTGAGGATCGCCCAGGGGGCGCAAGAGACTCCCTTCCAGCAGGTTCGTCAATTGATTGCGTACGATTTTTGAATTTCGTATGATATTCACCGGGACCTGGCGCATCGGATCGGGAGGGGACGCTTTGCGCGCTCCAGAAGATGGCGCCTCGCTGCCTCCGGCTTTATGCGCCTCCAGAGATGGCACGTAGAGCCTGTCGAAATGGTGAAGGATATAAATATCGTGCAGGGGAATGGAGGGGCTGATAGGGGCCTCCGCCAGTGGGATCTCTGCGGACTCCCTGCCAGAGGAATATGAGATTTTTGGGGAAAGCACGCGCACAAACTCATTAATCACTTCCATCGCCAGCCGCCAGTGCACCGGATAGTAAACAGGCACACCATCCGCTTCTTCCTCAGCGCCCAGCCACTTCAAAAGGCAAGAGATCGAGCGTTCCGTTCGCTCCAGGCGCTCCGGATCGTCGGCATACTCCCGACGTGCCTTCTCCCGCCACTGCAAGGCACTCGGAACATCAAAGGGGGATTGCAGGCGATGGGTTTCACGGGCAATTTGCAGAAGGGAGCGCGGCTTTGGATAATGCCAGGTCAGGCGGACGACGAAAAAGCCCGTCATGCTCGGCCGGATATAGACCTCCCAGCGCTCCCAGACAGGGAGAAACAGTTTCTTGAATTGCAGGTTTGCTACCAGATCGGGGGGAAATTTGAACGCCTCTTTGTTCACCTTGTAAACGGGATCGAAATACCGCTCTCGAGCAATGGAACGAAAAACCCCCGTGGCGAAACCAATCTCCTCGGGGGTCATTGTCTCTTCGTCCGGTATCTCGTTCCCAGTCTGCTGCAGAATAGAGAAGGTACACTGGGAACTCAGGTTTTTTCTCCACTCCTGGATAATCTGGTGGAGGGTATCTGTCCCGCGCAGACTTTCAAAGCGTTGACGATTGCGCTCATCCTGGGAGAGAAAGCGCCGCATATTCAGAAGCAAGATGACATGCGTGTGACCGCTGGCAGCAACAGAATAAAATGGCATAGCCCCTCCTGGGGAATGGGCCCAGCAGGATTCGAACCTGCGACCGAGCGATTATGAGTCGCCTGCTCTTACCACTGAGCTATGGGCCCGCCAGTGTTCCCCTCGAAAAAAAGAGCGGGCGACGGGATTCGAACCCGCGAATGTCAGCTTGGAAGGCTGATGCCTTACCGCTTGGCGACGCCCGCAAGATATGGGGGGTGCATATGCTATGACCGCCACCGGTGGGGTGGTTTTATTGCTTTTGGGATCTAATTTTCCGAGAGCTGACGTTATTATAACCGATTTCCACAGTGTGGCAAGGTTTTCGCAAGGCCGCGCGCCCAACGTTGGGCAATTCGGCGTGTAAGGAACTCCAGGCGGATAACGGCGATGGTATTTCTCGCGATTGTTGCTGTCACCGATTGGCGGGCCGAAGAACTGCTCTGCCAGCCTGTAAAACTCTTTGCTGGCCTCTTCACTCTTCCACGGTCTGATTGCGAGCAACAAATTCAGCGACCAGCTTTCAAGGTGCACATTTAGAGTCAACTACGAGGTGAAAGAGAAAACTCAGAACAGGCTTCCAGAAAGAAAGGCTGACGGTTAAGAAAAACTGTAATGAAATTGCAAGTTTGACACAGCCACCTTCCAGTACATTGGTACTGAGGATCAGGTTTCCTACCCTGATCGATCAGGAGAGCATATGGGCTTCCCAAAATTTTTCTTTGCCCTGCTGGTGGCGAGTTTGCTGGCAACCCAAAGTTTAGCGAGCATTACGGCACAAACAGCCTGTGACCAGGCTCAGTTTGTGGCCGATCTCACCATCCCGGATGGGACGACCCTTTCCCCCGGAGCAACGTTTACCAAAACCTGGCGGCTGATGAACGTCGGCAGTTGCACGTGGACAACTTCCTATCGGCTGGTGCTTGTGGGGGGCGATTCCCTCGGCGCTCCGGCCTATGTGCGCCTTCCCGTCTCGGTCGCCCCCGGACAGATGGTGGATCTCTCCGTCAATCTGATCGCCCCCAAAGCGATTGGCCATTACCGCGGCCTGTGGAAGCTCAGCAACAGCGCAGGCGTCAGGTTTGGCATCGGCGCTTCCGGCAATGATCCCTTTTGGGTGGACATCAACGTCGCCGATAGCAGTGCCGTGATTTTTGATTTCGTCGCCAATGCCCCCTATGCCCTGTGGAGAAGCGGCGCCGGTCCCTTGCCCTTCCCCGGTACACCCGGAGACTATCGCGGCTATGCCCTCCGTCTGGACAATCCCCACCTGGAAGGGGATACCGTGGATATTGAACCCGGCCTGCTGGCTGTTCCCCAAAACCGGTATTTCGGCTACATTCAGGCCATTTATCCCGAATTTTCCGTTCAGGCTGGTGACTATTTTCAAAGCCTGGTGAACTGTGAATTCGGGGCAACCCGTTGCTATGTGACGTTTCGCCTCGAATATATGACCAGCAGTGGTGCGGTACGCACGCTCTGGTCGTGGGTAGAAAGATACGAAGGCCGTTTTTACCGCGCCAACGTGAACTTAACTCCCCTGGCCGGGCAAAAGGTTCGCTTCATCCTCACCCTGCTCTCGAACGGTTCCCCCAATGGGGATCGTGCCATCTGGGGCGCGCCGCGCATCGTCCGCCTGGGAAGCGGAACGCCCCCAGCGCCACCCCCCACCCTCACCCCTCTGCCGCCACTCACTCCCACCGCAACGCCGTTCGATACGCCGCTTCCCACCATCGCGCCCGCCGGCTGCGATAGGGCCACCTTTATCAGCGATGTAACCATCCCCGATGGCACGCTTCTGGCGCCCGGCACCAGTTTCACCAAAACCTGGCGGTTGCGCAATTCTGGCTGGTGCACCTGGACCACTGCTTACCGTCTGGTATTCTACAGCGGCGAACGGATGAGCGCGCCAACCGTCGTGAATCTGCCCTGGTCGGTCTTCCCTGGCCAGACGGTTGACCTCAGCGTCAACATGATTGCCCCACCCTCTGGAGGGGAATATCGCGGCTCGTGGATTCTGCAAAACGCATCGGGAAGGCTTTTCGGCATCGGCCCGAATGCGGATCTTCCCTTCTGGGTGAGCATCAAAGTCAGCGGCGAAGCCCCTGCTGGTGGTTACGATTTTCTCGCCAATGTCTGCGCTGCTCAATGGAAAAGCGGAGCGGGTGCGCTTCCCTGTCCCGGAAGTGAGGGCGATCCGAATGGCTTTGTCCTGCGTCTGGATTCAGCCAGACTGGAAGATGGCAGCCTGGCGCCAGCGCTGCTGACGTTCCCTCAAAATCGCTACAACGGCTACATCCAGGGCATTTACCCCTTCTTCCTGGTCCAGCCCGGTGATCGTTTCCAGGTCACCGTCGGCTGCGAGTATGGTATCCCCTGCTATGTGACCTTCCGCCTCGATTACATGACCATGAACGGTCTGATCAGTAATTTCTGGACATGGTACGAAAACAACGAGGGTCGCGTCTATAAAGCAGATATAGACCTCACCCCTCTGGTTGGGCAGAACGTGCGCTTCATCCTCACCCTGCTGGCCAGTGGCTCGGCAAACAATGATCGCGCCCTTTGGGCCTCTCCACGCATCTTCCGCCCCAATCCCATCACCCCGCCGGCTACCTACACTCCCACTCCCACACCTACCCTCACCCCCACACCCACTCCCATTACAGCCAGTTGGCCCACTTATACCAACACTCGCTACGGCTTCTTCTTCCGCTATCCGCCGGCTGCGCAGATCAGCAATGCAACGGATAACTATCTGTATATGGCCCTCCCGTTTGACACCGCCACCAACCTGCGCGAAAAATACCTGGAGGTACATGTCGCCGAAAACGTGGAGGTCTGTCAAAGCCCATTGGCCAGCCGCTCCATCTTGCGGGGTACTGAAAATATAACCCTCAACGGCATTCCCTTCTTGAAACAATTTGGTGAAGAGGGCATATCCGGTCATACTTATAAATGGACTGCCTATTCCACCCAACAGGGTAGTATTTGCGTCAGCCTGGATTTCGTTTTGAAATCCGTCAACCCTGGTGTGCTGGAGACCCCGCTGCCGCTCTACGATGAGGCCCTGGAAAGCGCCGTCTTCCTGCAAATTGCTTCCACCTTTGGCTGGATGCCTGCTACCCCAACCCCTGCCGCGACCAGTACCGAAGCGCCCACCGCAACGCCTG
>JAGHYK010000101.1 GCA_017743695.1 Chloroflexota bacterium | reverse complement strand
GGCATCCCAAAATCATTGACAAAATCCCCGCTTCCGTGTAGAATCAGGCGCAATCTTATGGCAACCTCTTTCGCTCCACGTTCCCGTCGTCCAAAGCCCACCTCCCACCGAGAAGGTGGGCCTGACGGGTTTGGAGCGAGGCCCTGAACTTCTGATTCTCCTGGCATACCCGATCAGCCCTCCTTCTCGGAGGGCTGATCGCTTTTTAAATCCACTTTCAGGAGTGTGTATATGTCCGCCAAATCAAAACCATCTGTCAAGAAGGTCGTTCTGGCCTATTCGGGGGGATTGGATACCTCGATCATCGTCCCCTGGCTGCGCGAGAATTACGGTTGTGAGGTGATCGCGTTCTGCGCCGACATCGGGCAGGGAGATGAAGACCTGCGCGGCCTGGAACAGAAGGCGCTGCGCAGCGGCGCCAGCCACTTTGTGCTCCGCGACGTCAAAGAAGAATTCGCCAGGGATTATCTCTTCCCGCTGTTGCGCTCTGGCGCTGTCTACGAACGCAAGTACCTGTTGGGCACCTCCATCGCCCGCCCGTTGATCGCCCGTCACCTGGTAGATGTGGCGCACGAGTTCCAGGCCGATGCCGTCGCCCACGGCGCCACCGGCAAGGGGAACGATCAGGTGCGCTTTGAAGTCACCGTGATGGCCCTCGACCCGCGTTTGAAGATCATCGCCCCCTGGCGCGAATGGCATATCCGCTCCCGCGAGCAGGCCATCGCCTATGCCCAGGAGCGCAATATCCCCGTGACCGCAACCGTCAAGAGCATCTACAGCCGCGATTGGAACCTCTGGCATCTTTCCCACGAGGGCGGGCCTCTGGAAGACCCCTGGAATGAACCCGAAGAGAGCATGTATCAGATCACGACCTCGCCGGAAAACGCGCCGGATGAGCCGGAATACATCGAGATCGAGTTTGAGAGCGGCACGCCGGTCGCAGTGAACGGAGAGCGACTCTCCCCGGCCACCCTGATCCAGCGATTGAACGCCATCGGCGCCACCCACGGCATCGGCCGCGCGGACCTGGTGGAGAATCGCCTGGTGGGGATGAAATCGCGCGGCGTCTACGAAACGCCGGGCGGCACGATCCTCGTCCATGCGCATCGCGAACTGGAATCGCTCACCCTTGACCGCGATACCATGCACTTCAAGGACATGCTCGCCATCCGTTATGCCGAGCTGGTCTATTACGGCTTGTGGTTCTCTCCTCTGCGCGAGGCCTTAGATGCCTTCTTCGCCGCCACGCAGGGGCCGGTCACGGGGACGGTGCGGCTGAAGCTCTATAAAGGGAACATCATCGTGGCCGGGCGCCAATCACCCTTCAGCCTGTATCGCGAGGATTTCGCCACCTTTGGGGAGGAAGATGTCTATGATCAGAGCCATGCCGAGGGGTTCATCCGTCTCTTTGGCCTGCCGCTGAAGGTGCGCGCCCTGAACAACCTGCCCGTCGCCGGCCTCGACCTGCCGCAGCCAGATTACAGCCGCTTCAAGCGCGATTAGGAGGGAAAATGCTCTGGGGTGGACGCTTTTCGCAATCCATGCATGGGTTGGCCTGGAAGCTCAACGAATCGCTGAGCGTGGACCATCGCCTGGCGCTGCAGGATGTGCGCGGTTCCCAGGCCTGGGTGAATGCTTTGCAGGCAGCCGGCATTTTGACGCCCGATGAAGCGCAACGTCTCCATCAGGGGCTGGCGCAGATCGCCGAGGAGTTTGCACAGGGACGCTTCGTTTTCCAGGAAACGGATGAAGACATCCACACTGCCGTTGAGCGACGCCTGGGGGAACTGGTGGGGGAAGTCGCCGGGAAGCTCCATACGGGGCGCAGTCGCAACGATCAGGTGGCGACGGACTTTCGCCTGTGGATGCTGGATACGCTGCCCCAGGTGGAGACGGCGCTTCAGGATTTGCAGGCCGTGCTGCTCCAGCGGGCCGCTGAACACGTGGAAACGGTGATGCCAGGGTACACCCATCTGCAGCGCGCCCAGCCGATTTCCCTGGCCCACTGGTTCCTTTCCCATTTCTGGCCCTTGCAGCGCGATCGGCAACGACTGCAGCACCTGCGCCCGCGCCTGGCCATCCTGCCCTTGGGGAGCGGCGCGCTGGCCGGCTGCCCTTTCCCCGTGGATCGCCATGCCCTGGCGCGCGAACTGGGGTTTCTGGAGGCCTCCCCCAACAGCCTGGACGCGGTCGCGGATCGCGACTTCGTGGTAGAGTACCTGTTCATTGCCGCCCTGATCGGCGTTCACCTGAGCCGGCTTGCTGAGCAAATCGTGCTCTATACTACCGCCGAATTTGGCTTCTTCGAGCTAAGCGATGCCTTCGCCACCGGCTCCAGCCTGATGCCTCAAAAGAAAAATCCCGATCTCTTTGAACTGACGCGCGCCAAAGCAGCCTACCTGAACGCTTTGCTGAACGGGGCGATGAACTTGCTGAAGGCTCTCCCTTCCGCCTACGATAAGGATTTACAAGAGGATAAGCGTTACGTCTTCGAGGCCACCGATACGCTGCTCCTGCTCCTGCCGGTGATCGCCGCTGCGCTGCGCGAGCTACGCGTCCACCCCGAACGGATGAAGATTGACGCCTTCATGCTGGCCACCGATCTCGCCGATGAGCTGGTGCGCCAGGGCATACCCTTCCGACAGGCGCATCGAAAAGTCGGCGAGCTGGTGCGCAAGGCGCTGGAGCAGGGGATCAGCCTGGAACAGGCAACCCTGCAGGAGGTTGCCACATGGGGCGCGATCCAGCCCCAGGTCGTGTTGGATCCGTTGCGTTCCCTGGCGCGGCGAGAGGTTTGGGGCGGCACCGCGCCCCAGGCCGTGCGCGCCCAACTGCAACTGGCATCTTCGCTTCTAAAATCCCAAAATTCTCATTCTTAGGAGGTTCCCATGTTTCAATCTACCTGTCCCGAATGCGCAGCCGAAATCGTCTTGCCCGATTCCACCGAGATCGGCGAAATCGTGGTTTGCCCGGATTGCGGGGTGGACCTCGAGGTCACCAGTCTTCAACCGGTGATGCTGGAACTGGCACCCATGGAGCAGGAAGACTGGGGAGAATAGCAGACAGGCGATGGGGGAGTCTGAGACTTCCCTGTCGCCTATCCCACTTTTCTGGAGGAGAACATGCGAAGGCGGTATCGGATCGGTGTGTTGTATACGCGCTTGCGGGTGGAGGAAAAGTGGATTTTCGCCGCCCTGGAGCGCCGCGGCGTGGACTATGAGCGTCTGGACGACCGCGAAATTCATTTCAACCTGCAAGACCCGCAGTTCTGGCAGGGCTTTGACGCCGTGTTGGAACGCAGCATCAGCTATTACAGTGGCCTGTACGCGCTACGCACCCTGGAGGGATGGGGCATCCCGACGGTGAACACCGCACGCGTGGCCGAAATTTGTGGGGATAAGTGGAATACCAGCGTGGCGCTGGAGCGGGCCGGCGTGCC
The DNA here is from genome assembly GCA_017743695.1 of Chloroflexota bacterium. Classification (GTDB taxonomy): domain Bacteria; phylum Chloroflexota; class Anaerolineae; order Anaerolineales; family Villigracilaceae; genus 630D-37. Next base: position 5,514 of record JAGHYK010000101.1, on the reverse strand, counting down.
ACAGCCGCGGGTGCGCCTGGCCTTTTCCGTCGAGGCTGCGATGCAGGCCATCGAAGAGATGGGGTATCCCGTGGTGCTCAAGCCGGTGGTCGGCTCCTGGGGGCGCATGTTGGCCAAGATCAACGACCGCGAGGCCGCCGAAGCCATTCTGGAGCATCGCGCCACGCTTGGCTCGGCCCAGCAGAACGTTTACTACATCCAGGAATACATCCCCAAGCCAGGCCGGGATATTCGCGCCATCATGGTTGGGGATCGGGTGCTGACGGCGATCTACCGCAACGCGGAGCACTGGATCACCAACACGGCGCGCGGCGGCCAGGGGACGCTTTGCCCGATCACGCCGGAGATCGAGGCGCTCTGCCTGAAGGCGTCAGCGGCAGTCGGCGGGGGCGTGCTGGGCATAGACCTGGTGGAGCATCCTGAGCGCGGCCTGTTGGTGAACGAAGTGAATCACACCACCGAGTTTCACACCGCGCAGCCCCTGAGCGGCGTGGACATCGCCGATGAGATCGTCGCCTACACGCTTCAGGTGGCCCGTCAGCATGTCATGGAGGGCGTATGAGCGTCTCTGTCGCCATCCTGGGGGCTTCAGGGTACGCCGGGGGCGAACTGCTGCGCCTGCTCCTGGATCATCCCCAGGTTACCGTCACCCAGGTCACCTCACGTTCCCATCTGGGAGAGTACGTCTATCAGGTGCATCCTAACCTGCGCAAACGCACCACCCTCAAATTCAGCGATCCGGCGCAACTTCAGCCGGTGGATGCGCTTTTTGCGGCGCTGCCGCACGGCGAATTTCAGAAGGAAGTGGATCGCTATGCCGGCCTGGCCACGTACATCATAGACCTTTCGGCGGATTTTCGGCTGCGCGATGCCGCTGCGTATGAGCGCTGGTATGGTGCGCCCCACGCCGCGCCGCACTGGCTGGGAAAATTCGTTTACGGGCTGCCGGAGTTCCATCGGGAGGCGCTGCGTCAGGCGCGCTATGTCAGCGGGGTGGGATGCAACGCCACCGCCACCAATCTGGCCCTTTTGCCCATCCTGCGCGCCGGCTGGCTTCACCCCGATCAGCAGGTGATCGCCGAGGTGAAGGTAGGTTCTTCGGAGGCCGGCGCTGAAGGCAACATCGGCTCGATCCACGCCGAGCGCGCCAACGTCATCCGCACCTATTCCGCGTTTGGTCATCGCCACACCGCAGAGATCATGCAGGAATGCGGCCTGAAAAACGTCGTGCTCACGCTGACCTCGGTAGACCTGGTGCGCGGCGCCATGGCGACAGTCCACCTGGACCTGCCCCCTGGCCTTCCCATGCGTCAGCTCTGGCAGGCATACCGGGCGGTGGTCCAGGAACATCCGTTCCTGCGCCTGGTGAAAGAAGCGCGCGGCATCTATCGCGTCCCCGATCCGAAAATCCTGGCCGGCTCGAACTACGCCGATATTGGCTTTGAATACGATGAAGCCAGCGGGCATCTGGTGGCATTTTGCGCCATTGACAATTTGATGAAAGGGGCTGCCGGCTCCGCCGTGCAGTGCCTGAACCTGATGATGGGCTGGGAAGAGACCCTGGGGCTGGAATTCCCCGGCCTGCATCCGTGATGCAAGGAAATCCTGTTTGGGAGGTGCACTTTGGCTCTGATCGTCTTGAAAATCGGCGGGACGGAAGGCGTGAATCCTGACGCCATCCTGGATGATGTGGCAGAACACTGGAAGCGGGAACAAAACCTGGTACTGGTGCACGGTGGCTCTGCCGAAGCCACGGCGTTGGGCGAACAACTGGGACGGCCTCCACGCTTTATCGTCTCCCCCTCCGGTCACACCTCGCGCTATACCGACCGCGCCACGCTGGAAGTTTTCATCATGGCCGTCAACGGGAAGATCAACACCCTGCTGGTAGAGGGCCTGCGACGGCGCGGCGTGAATGCCTTTGGCCTGAGCGGCCTGGATGGAGGCCTGCTTCAGGGCACGCGCAAGGAGGCCATCCAGAGCGTGGAAAACGGCAAGCGCAAGATCATTCGCGACGACTATAGCGGCAAGATCGAGCGCGTCCATGTGCCCCTGCTGCGCTGGTTGCTCGAAAACGGCTACCTGCCGCTGGTGGCGCCGCTGGCCGTCGGGGCGCAGGGCGAAGCGCTAAACGTAGATGCCGATCGCGCCGCCGCCCAGATCGCGGTTGCGCTTGGCGCCGATTGGCTCATCCTGCTCACCGCAGCGCCGGGGTTGCTGGAGCGCTTCCCCGATGAAAGCAGCCTGATCCGCGAATTGCCTTTTGCCCAAATCTCCCAGGCCCATCAGGCGGCGCAGGGACGCATGAAAAAGAAAGTGCTGGCTGCAGAAGAGGCCCTGAGCGGCGGTGTGCCCCGCGTCCTCATCGCCGATGGGCGCATCTCCAACCCCTTGCAACGTGCTTTGCAGGGCGAGGGTACACTCATCCATCTTTGAGAGGAGTCACCTATGGATGCCTATACCATCGAAACCCGGCACGGAGCCGGGGTATATGCCAAACAACCGATTTCCATTGTACGCGGCCAGGGGGCGCTGCTTTTCGATGCCGAGGGCAATGCCTACCTCGACTGTACCTCCGGGCATGGCGTGGCCAATCTGGGTCACGCTCACCCCAGGGTGGCCGCCGCCATTGCCGATCAGGCCCAGCGTCTGATCACCCTCTTCGAGACCTATCCAAACGATCAGCGCGCCGCCCTGATGCTCAAACTCACCTCGCTCACGCCCGGCCTGGATCGCGTCTTCTTCTGCAACTCCGGCGCCGAGGCGGTGGAAGCCTCGTTGAAATTTTCGCGCCTCTCCACCGGGCGCAAGCGCATTCTGGCAGCCAAACGCGCCTTCCATGGGCGCACTTACGGCGCTCTCTCGGCCACCTTTGCCGCCCGCTATCGGCAGGGCTTTGAGCCGCTGGTGCCGGAGATTGAACATGTCAGCTACAACGACCCGGAAGCGCTGGAAGAGGCGATGAATGAAAACGTCGCCGCCGTGATCCTCGAGGTCGTTCAAGGCGAAGGAGGCATCTACCCCGCCACGCCGCAATACCTGGAAACAGCGCGCCGATTGTGCGATCAATACGATGCTTTATTGATCTTCGATGAAATCCAGAGCGGCTTTGGGCGCACCGGCAAGATGTTCGCCTATCAGCACTATGGCATCCAGCCGGATATGCTCACCTGCGCCAAATCGCTGGCCGGCGGCGTGCCCATGGGCGCCGTCCTGTTGGGAGAGCGTGTGCGCAATCTGGCTCCTGGCGTGCATGGCTCCACCTTCGGCGGCAACCCGCTTTCCTGCGCTGCAGCGCTGGCAGCCATTCAGGCCATCCAGGAAGAAGACCTGCCGCGTCAGGCTGCCGAAAAGGGAGCGTACCTCATGGAGCGATTGCGCCGCCTGCCCTCGCCGCTGATCCGTGAAGTGCGCGGCTTGGGGCTGATGATCGGCATTGAACTCAAACGCAAAGTAGCCCCCTACCTGCGCGCTTTGCAGGCGCAGCGCGTTCTGGCGCTCAACGCGGGCATGAACGTCCTGCGCCTCCTGCCGCCCCTGGTGATCACCTACGAACAGTTAGACTGGCTGCTCCAGGCCCTGGCTGAAGTCCTGCAACGCGATCTGGAGGAGAGCGATGCCTGATCTCACCACCTTACTCGGCCTGCTGGAGCACGATAGCCCCACCGGTCACGAAGGGCCGGCGGTGGACTGGCTCCTGGAGCGAATGCAGACGCTCGGATTCGAGGTAGAAAAGGATGAAGCAGGGAATGGGATAGGGAAAATGGGGGCTGGCCCACGCCAGGTGATCCTGCTTGGCCATATTGACACCGTCCCTGGGCGGATCCCTGTGCGCCTCGAAACCGACCCAAAGCTTGGTCCCTGTCTCTTCGGCCGCGGTGCTGTGGATGCAAAGGGCCCGCTGGCGTGCTTTGTAGATGCGGTGGCGCAGCTTGGCCCGCGTCAGGGCTGGCAATTTGTGGTGATCGCGGCCGTAGACGAAGAGGGCGACTCGCGCGGCGCGCGTGCGCTGCTGGACCACTATCGCCCGCATTTCCTCATCGTAGGGGAGCCGAACCGCTGGCATCGCATTGCCCTGGCCTACAAGGGCAGCGCCTGGGCCGAGCTACACCTGCGCGCCGAAAATCGCCATTCCGCGCACCATGACCCCACCCCGGCAGAACAGGCCATCGCTCTCTGGCTGCGCCTGCAAGCCTGGGCTGAGGCGTTCAATCGTGAGCGAAAGCGTCTCTTCGATCAACTCCTGCTCACGCTGCGCGCCTTCAACACCCTGGAGGAAGATTTTTACACCTCCGTGCGCCTGCGCCTGGGTGCGCGCCTGCCCCTCGACCTGCCGCCGCAGGCATGGTATCGTGAGTTAGAGCATCTGGCGGCGCCCTTTCAAGTTCAACCGTTGGGCTATGCCGTGCCGGCCTGGGAATGCGAGAAAAACACCCCTCTGGTGCGCGCCTTCATGCGCGCCATTCGGCAGCAAGGGGGCGAAGTGGCCTTTGTGCAAAAGAGCGGCACCTCCGACCTCAACATCGTCGCCCCCCACTGGCGCTGTCCGGCGCTCGTCTATGGCCCCGGCGACTCTGCCCTGGATCATACGCCGCATGAGCACATCCCCATTGATGAATATCTCCGCGGTGTGGCCGTCCTCACCGAGGCCTTGCGCCTGCTCACGACCTCCTCGAATGAACCGCCGCCCTCAGACCGTGCACCCTCATGAACCGCCCGAAGACTGCACAAGTCCCTCTCTACCTGAGAATCACCTCCATCCAGCACCGCGCTGCGATCGGCAGCACTCCGGCGCGCAGGCCTCCATCGGGCGGAAATGCGGCGAATTGATTGTCTATCCAGATCACAAGTCCCAGCGGTGGCACAGGTGAAAAGGGCGCGGAAAACACGCTTTCCCCATCCACCTCAAAGTGCACCTGATCTTCCAGCCATCGCATTCGGTAGGTATGCCACTCCGTCACATCACACGCAAGCTCTCTGGCTGCCTCCTCAATGCAGCCAGCAAGCAATTGTCGTGCCCTGGAGGGCGAAAACGGATAGGCAGCCATGGCGCGGAGAACATCCCAGCGAAAACGGCTGCGGAAGACCTGCGCCAGGAAGCCATTCGCCGGCATCGCATCCCGAAACGAGAGGAAATTTTCCCTGGAGGCATGGAAAAACCAGGTCGCCTGGGGCAACGTGGGAAGTCGCCAGGGGGCGCCGCCGAATCCCAGCGAAAATCCGAACGGATCGTTCCACAGCCCGAAACCCCACGTCCCTGCAAGATTTGCCTGCGAAACCCGCGCCTGAAGCGTGATCTGCCAGGGTGGGCGGTTGGGAAACTTGCTGCGTGGTAACCCGCCATAATCATCCAGTTGCGCCAGGTGGTATGTTCTCGCTGAGCCTGCTTCCAGCCCCAGGCGCCAGTAGCCTGGAGCCAGAGACACAACCCTGCCGCTGCCTGCGGTACGAACGCGCATTCCTGTAGGATGGGTATCAGCGCTCATAAGAAAACTCCTTCAACATCCGGCAAAA
>JAGHYK010000100.1 GCA_017743695.1 Chloroflexota bacterium | reverse complement strand
CGGGCTTTCCAGCCCGTCGGGGGAGAGGCGGATTCACAGGCCGTAGCCGGGCGGGTTTTCCAGAGAATTCGGCAGGTGACCTTTGATGACAAAGCCCTGAGTCATCAGAAGAAAGTGATTTTCTTCTCTACCGACCGTTCGGTAGAGAAATAAAATTTTGTGATGGTTCAGAGCAGACCAGGCGACGGCTTTCCCCACGCTGCGCTCCACCACGCTCCGCTCGTGGCAGGCGGGAGATGCGCTTCGCTTGCAGTGACGGAATGCGTAGAGTTTTATCGAACAAACGTTTCACTGGACATTGTCGAGGAGGCAGTATTGTGCTTATATCTCAGAGAGAGCGGCGATTTGCCGTCATCTTCTCACCCATCTACCGATGGCTGTGGCACAACCCGCATCGCTCAAACGGCAGCATTGAACCGTTTACGTAGGACGGTCTTTCCAGACCGTCCACTTGACCGAGAAGCTGGAAAGACAGGCTGGAAAGCCTGTCCTACGGAGAACGAACAAAGAGTTCCCAGGAGCGCAAAATCTAACCTAACGCAACACTATCGTCCCTTGTGAAAATTATGATTTTTGTACAAGATAGATATGACAAAACACACTATATTTGTGACAGTATTACCTTTACAATACAAGTAGTCATTTACCCTTTTAGTAATGGTTTAGAAAGGCAAGGGAATGATTCGCGTCAATCGCCAAACGGATTATGCCATTCGGGTTCTGCTGGCCCTCGCCCGGCGCGGCGAGGAGGTCCGCGTGTCCACCCCCTCGATTCAGCAGGAAATGCTCATCCCGCCAGCCCTGGCCGGTCGCATCGTAGCCGACCTGGCCCGCGGCGGGTTTATTTTTACCTATGCCGGTCGCGAGGGAGGGATTCGGCTGGCACGCCCGGCTCATTTGATCACCCTGCTGCAAGTGGTGGAATTCTTCGAGGGGCCGATCCATTTCTCAGGATGCATGGATGGCGATGTCATCTGTCCCTTCGAGGTGGGCTGCCCGGTGCGCTTGCGCTGGTCACGGCTGGATGGGATGGTGCGCCTGGCGTTGGACAAAATCACCTTTGCCGAACTGGCAGCAGATGCCAGCGATCTGGAGGAGGTTACAACCATTCCGTCACTTCAAACCTATCAAGAGGAGGAAGCATAGGAAGATTGGCTCATTGGTCCGTCAACATTTCCACTTTTCAGACCCACTGAGAACCCTTTGCAAATTCAATCATTTTTTCAATCGGAGGATACGATGGATTCGACAACCTTACTCTTATCACGGTGGCAATTCGGCCTGACGACCGTTTTCCACTGGCTGTTTGTCCCGCTTACGCTGGGGCTGGGTTGGTTCGTAGCCTACATGCAAACCCGCTACTACCAGACGCGTGACGAGACGTATCGGAAAATGGCAAAGTTTTGGGGCAAACTTTACCTGATCAACTTTGCCGTCGGTGTCGTCACAGGCATCGTCCAGGAATTCCAGTTCGGCATGAACTGGAGCGGATACAGCCGCTTCGTCGGCGATATTTTCGGCGCCCCGCTGGCGATTGAGGCGTTGCTGGCCTTCTTCATGGAATCCACCTTCCTGGGCGTATGGATTTTCGGCGAAGGTCGCGTGCCGGAAAAAGTGCACCTGGCTTCCATCTGGCTGGCTGCGCTCGGCTCGAACCTTTCAGCGATCTGGATTCTGATCGCCAACGGCTGGATGCAACACCCGGTCGGTTACGTCATTAACGAGGTCACCGGTCGCGCCGAGATGACCGACTTCTTCGCGGTGATCGGCAACCCCAAAGCGTGGATTTTCATCTGGCATACCCTGGCCGATGGCTTCGCCATGGCATCCTTCATCATCATGGGCATCAGCGCCTGGCATCTGTTGCGCAAACAGTACGTGGATGTCTATAAACGCTCCTTCCAGATGGCTGCATTGGTCGGCACCATTGCCAGCGTGCTGGTTTTCCTGGGTGGTCACACCATGGGGCAATACATGTACGAATCACAGCCGATGAAATTTGCGGCCATCGAAGCCCACTGGGAGACCTCCGCTCCTGCCGATTTCTCGATTCTCACCATCGGCGATCTCAGCGGGAAACGCGAAGTCTGGTCTATTCGCTTTCCGGCGGTGCTCAGTTTCCTGGCCTGCAATAACTTCTCCTGCGAAGTCAAAGGGGTGAACGAACTGCAGGCAGAATACGAGGCGAAATACGGCCCCGGCGATTACATCCCGCTGATGGTGGTGACCTACTGGACCTTCCGCATCATGATGACCATCGGCTTCATCATGATCGCTGTCGCTGCCTGGGCACTCTATGAGACACTGCGCAAGCCGGATTTCGAAAATGCCAAATGGTTTAAATGGCTGCCCTTCTGGGCGATTTCCCTGCCGTATCTGGCCAATATCTCCGGCTGGGTACTGACCGAAATGGGGCGTCAACCCTGGATCGTGTATGGGTTGCTCAAAGTGCAGGATGCCGTTTCTCCCAATCTGACACCGCTCGAGCTGTGGATTTCGCTCATCGGCTATACCGCCATCTATGGTACGCTGGCTGTGGTCATGTTCGGTTTGATGAAGAAATATGCCACTGCTGGTCCTGACCTGGCCATGCATGAATCGGTGGATGTCGCCCCGGCCTTCGCCGGCGCGGATGATTAATCGGAGGTTCAACATGTCTCACCAAACCCTTCAAACCATCTGGTTCATCTTGATCGCCATCCTGTGGATTGGCTTCTTCTTCCTGGAAGGCTTCGACTTCGGCGTGGGAATGTTACTGCCTTTCCTCGGTAAAACAGACGAGGAGCGCCGCGCCATCATCAACACCATCGGCTCGGTTTGGGATGGGAACGAAGTCTGGCTGCTCACGGCAGGCGGTGCGACCTTTGCGGCCTTCCCGCACTGGTACGCCACCATGTTCAGCGGCTTTTACCTGGCGCTCTTCCTGCTGCTGGTCGGTCTGATCCTGCGTGGCGTCTCGTTCGAGTATCGCTCCAAGAACCCCGACCCGAAGTGGCGCAACCGCTTCGACTGGATGATTTTCACCGGTTCCCTCCTGCCCTCTGTTTTGCTCGGTACGGCCTTTGCCAACCTTCTGCGCGGCGTGCCGATTGACCAGAGCATGACTTATACCGGTAACCTGTTCACCTTGCTCAACCCCTATGGCCTGCTGGGCGGTTTGACCACTACTGCAGTTTTCCTGCTGCACGGTGCCAACTTCCTCAGCCTGAAACTGGATGGCAAGTTACGCGAAGAGGCACGCGCCGCCGCAGGCAAAATTTGGGGAGTGGCTGTAGTTCTTTATATCTTGCTGGCGATCTTCACATACATCTCCGGCTACTGGGCGCGCGGGATGGTCAACCCTGGCATCGCGCCGATCACTGCGCTGGTAGTCTTGCTGGCTGCCGGTTACACTATCCGCCAAAAGATGGAAGGCTGGTCCTTTGCGCTGGTGGCACTTAACATTGTGCTCACCCAGGTCACCTTCTTCAGCCTTATGTTCCCCAACGTGATGATCTCCAGCCTGAACCCGGCCTGGAACCTGACCATCTACAACGCATCGTCCTCCCAATATACGCTCACGGTCATGTCCATCGTGGCGCTGATCTTCGTCCCGATTGTGCTCGCCTACCAGGGCTGGACCTACTACATGTTCCGCAAGCGCATCAGCACAGATAAAAAGTCGCTGGTGTACTAATTCCCAGCACACCCCAGAGCATCTGGGGTGTGCTTTTTGTGTTTTTTGACACAATGTAACTAATTCAGATGCATCGAAAACTTCTCGAACTTGCCCGTCATTCTCGCCTGGCGCTGATGCTCACCGTGCTGAGCGGATTTTCCGCTGGCCTGTTGACCATCTGGCAGGCCTGGCTGCTCAGCGGAACGGTCAACGACGTCTTTTTGGGGAACCGAACCCTGGAGCAGGTGATGCCCCTGCTGATCGGGCTGCTGTTGATCATCGCTGCACGCAGCGCCCTGACCTGGCTCAACGAGGTGGCGGCAAACGCCATCGCCGTGCGCGTCAAAACCGACTTGCGCCAGCGACTCTTTGCGCACATCCTGCGCCTGGGGCCAGCCTATGCGCGCGGTCAACGCAGCGGCGAACTGACCAGCATTGCCACCGAAAGCATCGAGGCCCTGGATGCCTATTTCAGCCAGTACCTGCCGCAACTGGTCATCACTGCCCTGCTCCCCATCAGCATCCTGATCCTGGTCTTCCCCAGCGATCCGCTTTCCGGCCTGGTGCTGCTCATCACCGGCCCGCTCATCCCCTTTTTCATGATCCTGATCGGCAAAGGCGCGGAGATCGTCACCAAACGGCAATACGACACGCTGCGCCTGCTCAGCGCTCACTTTCTCGATAGCCTGCAAGGCCTGACCACGCTCAAAATCTTCGGTCGCTCCAAAGATCACCTCAAAAGCATTGCCCGCGTCAGCGAACAATTCCGCGATACCACCCTGAGCGTTTTGCGCATCACGTTCCTTTCCGCCCTGGCGCTGGAATTGCTGGCCACCATCAGCACCGCCATCATCGCCGTAGAGATCGGCCTGCGCCTGCTCTATGCCCGAATGGAATTCCGCGAGGCGTTCTTTATCCTTATTTTAGCGCCCGAATTTTATCTTCCGCTGCGCATGTTAGGGGCACGCTTCCACGCTGGCATGGCCGGGACAACCGCCGCCAGGCGCATTTTTGAAATCCTGAACACACCGATCCCCACCGCTCCAGCCTCCTCCAGGGAAGAAGGCACGGGCAAAGAGATTTCAGCCATCCAGTTCGAGAACGTCTCATTCACCTACCCCGATGAAACGACACCCGCGCTGGAGAATATCCAGCTGACGATCCCAGCCGGGCAGCACCTGGCCCTGGTAGGCGCCAGCGGAGCCGGCAAAACGACGCTGGTCAATCTGTTGCTCGGCTTTTTGAGTCCAACGCAAGGGAACATTTACACCATCGTTGATGGCAAAAAGATCGCGGGCCCCCCTCCCATCGAGCAAATTGCCTGGGTACCTCAAAAACCCTACCTTTTCCACGATACGATTGCCGCCAACATCCGCCTGGCACGGCCAGATGCCAGCCAGGAAGAGGTGATCGCCGCAGCGCGCGCCGCGCACCTGGACGAATTCATCGAAAGCCTGCCCCAGAAATACGAGACGGTGATCGGGGAAGGCGGCGCCCGCCTTTCGGGCGGCGAGGCTCAACGTCTCGCCATCGCCCGCGCCTTTCTCAAAAACGCTCCCATTCTGATCCTCGACGAACCCACCTCCAGCCTCGACCCGCGCACCGAGGCCCTGCTGGAAGACTCCACCCGCGAGTTGATGAAAGGGCGCACCGTGATCACCATCGCGCACCGCCTCAACACCGTTTTCCAGGCCGATCAAATCGTTGTCCTGGAAGAGGGGCGCATCCGTGAACAGGGCACACACAGCGAATTACTCGCCCAAAATGGCATTTACGCCGCCATGGTCAGGGCCTACCAGCGCAAAGTATCGGCCACCTCCGCAGCGCCGTTGACCCTTTCATCGCGGGAGACGGCGTCGCCTGCTCCAGCGGTCAGCGCTTTGCCGCAGCCGTTCTCCTCCAGCCCGCGTTCCATCTTCCTGCGATTGCTCTCCTTCCTGCAAGGCTCCTGGGGACGGGTGGCGCTCTCGGTGTTGCTGGGTGCGGCCACCATCGGCGCCAGCATTTCGCTGATGGGCACTTCGGCCTGGTTGATCGCCATGGCTGCGCTGCATCCCTCCATCGCCGAGCTCAACGTGGCCATTGTGGGCGTGCGCTTCTTCGGCATCAGCCGCGCCGTCTTCCGCTATCTTGAACGGCTGGTCTCCCACGATGTCACCTTCCGCTTGCTGGCGCGCTTGCGCGTCTGGTTCTACGAGAAGCTGGAACCCCTCGCCCCGGCTCGCCTGATGGAATACCGCGCCGGCGATTTGCTGGCGCGCATCGTCAGCGATGTGGAGACGTTGGAAAACTTCTACGTGCGCGTGATCGCCCCTCCGCTGACTGCCCTGCTCGTCGGCGCGGCGACCGCCCTCTTCCTCGCTTCTTACGACCCCCGGCTGGGCGCGGCGCTCATCGGCTTCTTCCTCGCCCTCGGCCTGATCCTGCCCTTGCTGGCCCAGGTCGTCAGCCGCAGCGCAGGGGAGCGGCTCATCCGTCAACGCGCCGATTTGCACATCCAGGTCACCGATGGCATTCAGGGCCTGGCCGAGCTACTGGCTTACGGTCAGGCGCAGGAACGTCTGCAGCGCCTGGCAGAGACCAGTCACGCCTACGGCCGCACGCAGCAGCACATGGCGCTCGTCAGCGGTATCAACACCGCCCTGGGCACCCTGCTGACCAACCTGGGATTGTGGAGCGTGTTGTACCTGGCCATTCCAGCGGTGAACAGCGGCCGCATGGCCGGGGTGATGCTGGGATCGCTGGCGCTGCTCACCCAGGCTTCCTTTGAGGCCGTGACGCCGCTACCGCTGGCTGCGCAGATGTGGAACGCCGTGCGCGAGGCCGCCCGCCGCCTGTTTGAAGTGGTGGACGCGGAACCAGCGGTCAGGGAGCAAGCGCCGGGCGGCGAAATGGCCCTCCCTGTGGCGCAGGATTCCCTGGCGCTGCAGGTTCGCCATCTCACCTTCACCTACCCCGGTGAGGAGCGTCCTGCGCTTCGGGAGGTGAGTTTTGACTTACAGCCGGGAATGTCGCTGGCGATTGTCGGGCCAAGTGGAGCCGGGAAGAGCACGCTGGTTCATCTGCTGCTGCGCTTCTGGGAGTACGAATCGGGCGAGATCCGCCTGGGGGAGCGCTCGCTACGGGAGCTGTCACCCGCCGAAGTCCGGGCGCGATTCGCTGTCGTCTCGCAAAATTCGTATTTCTTCAACGCCACCGTGGCGCAAAACTTGCGCCTGGCGCGGCCTTCTGCCACGCAGGAAGAAATCGAAGCCGCGGCGCGACAGGCACAAATCCACGAGTTTATTCTCTCGCTGCCCCAGGGTTACCGTACCCGCATCGGCGAGCAAGGCGTGCGCTTGAGCGGCGGCGAGCGTCAGCGGCTGGCCATTGCGCGGGCGCTCCTCAAAAATGCGCCCATCCTGCTCCTGGATGAACCCACCGCAAACCTCGACCCCCTCACGGAGCAACAGGTGCTGGAGACGCTTTTCGCCGTCATGCGCCAGAAAACAACCCTGCTGATCACCCATCGGCTGATCGGGCTGGAAAACGTGGATGAAATTCTGGTGCTGGATGGCGGTCAGATCGTGGAGCGCGGCACCTTCCATGAACTGCTGCAACGAGATGGACTCTTCCGCCTGCTGTGGAACTTGCAGAACCGGGTTATTGAGGCGTAGAGGGATGTGCTGCTCACATTTTTTATTTGCGATACTGTATCATTCGTTCAGGAAATTCGCAGCAAGTCGCTCGACCTCCAACCCCGTTTACGGGGCAGGAACCCCTAACCCCGCTTGCGGGGAATGGGGTTTGGCTACCACAAGCCATAAAAACCCTCCGCCTCCTGTCATTGCGAGCGAAGCGAAGCAATCTCCTGGCCGATAAGGGGATTGCTTCGCCGCCTGCGGCGGCTCACAATGTAACGGCAGAAAATTTTCTACCGCAACAACGATGGCAGTGGGGGTATGGTTACTTTCTTTCTCGGAATTTCCTGAAGGAAAGATACACTACCCGCTTTATCGAGAGCTTGACGCTGCTGCCCTGTCCGTATCGGGGTTAGACGAGAGGCGGCAGGGTTGTCGGACAGGTTTCTGCTCTGTCTGCGTAAGTCAAAGGCTGCGCTACGTGTGCGAGTATCCGTTTACTCGTATAAAAACGGAATGATCTGGTACGGTGTGATGAGGGTAACAGAGAATCCGCCTTTTTGAAACAGGCGCGTTTCAGCGGGCCGCCACTTGAATTCGTATCCCTGCACCTGTCCGCCGCTTTCTTCGAGGTAGTCAATTCCGTTGCCATCGTAGGTGCGCCAGAAGTAAGAGGTGAACAGTTTCCCTTCGTATGCGTTGCGCTTCAGGCGTTCGGCGATCATCCAGTTTTCAAAGAGCGCGCCGCTGTCGGTGCGCAGGTCGAGGGGGTTAAAGTTCTGGATCAGGGCGTTGCGAATGCCGGTATCCCAGAAGTAAATTTTGCGCAGTTTGGAGATGGCGCGTCTCTGGTTGGCGGCATAGGGAGGCAGGCGGAAGATGACGAAACTGCGCTCCAGCAGTTGAATGTAGCGTTCCACCGTGTTCTTGTCTGCGCCGACGGTTTGGGCCAGTTCTGTGTAGGAGACTTCGGAGCCGATCTGCAGCGCCAACGCCTGCAATAGCCTGTGCAGCAAGTCGGGGCTTTTGACTTGCTGGAGTTCGAGGATGTCACGGTACAGATAACTGGCAACCAGTTCCCTTAGCTCGCGAATTTTGGCCTCGAAGGAGGTCTGCTGGACGACGCGCGGGTAGGAGCCGTAAAGCAGGCGCTCTTCCAGGTTCTTCTGCAGGTCGAGAAAATCAGGGCGGGGGAAATTTTCGGAGATGGCAAGCGGATACAGCGTATAGACGAATTTCCGCCCGGTCAGCGGCTCCTGGGTGGCATCGAGCAGGTTGAGGGTGGAAGAGCCGGTGACGATGATTTGCCGCTGGCTACCGAAGTAGTCCACCAGCAGTTTGACGGATTGCCCGATGGTGCGGATTTTCTGCCCTTCGTCCACGAAGAGGATTTGGGCATCGCCCAGCACGCGGCGCAGGTAATCCAGACTTTTGTCGGTCAGGGCGTCGCGCTCGAGGGGGTCATCGCCGTTGATGGTTTTGACCGTGTAACGGTCGCCGAGTTGTTCGAGCGCCATGCGGACGAGGGTCGTCTTGCCGGTCTGCCGCGCACCGACCAGGATGAGTGCGCGTCCCTGGAAGAAGTCATTGAGCAGTTTCTGGGTAATGGTGCGTTTGAATAGTTCCATATTTGGCGTAATTCCGTGAGTTTGCTCTTATTATAACGCTAAAAGTGTTGTCTGTGGAGGAGATGGGAAAACTGTCAATGAGGAACAGACCGCGGACGGC
>JAGHYK010000099.1 GCA_017743695.1 Chloroflexota bacterium | reverse complement strand
GGCTTTCCAGCCCGTCAAACGGTAGAGGGAAGACTGTAGGACGGGCTTTCCAGCCGGTCAAACGATAGACGGTGGAGGATGGTAGCACAGGCTTTATGAAATTTTAAAAAATAATCTAGCAACTTTCTCTCCGGCGCCGGCGGGGGGATCAATCCCCCGCCTCAGCACATGGAAGTCGGCTGGAAGCCGACTCCGCCCGCCCGTGACCAAAAAGGCTTTTACCCCGGCTCAAAATGCGAGCGCAGGGCAGGAGCAAACAGGGTATCACCAGGCTCTGCCTGGCAAACCGACCAAAGGTCGGTGGTACGACGGTGGATAGTCGCAGATTGCCAGATTACCGTAATAATTTCTTAAACTCCATAAAGCCTGTGTCAATCCACAGTGGATGATAAATCCTGAAATCCAGACCACCAACGACCGCAGGACGGGCTTCTCAGCAGGCAGATGGACGGCAGTAAGCAGGCTGCGGACGACGATGAACTGGCCTTCCGGAACGTCAGCAGGGATCGCAGCTCAAGATTCAATCATCGTCGTCACCGCCTCCTTCATGGTGGTCACCGCCTCCTTCACCACCGCCTGGATTCCTAGAGTGGCAGGCTGTGCAGGTGTAGGTATGGACTGTTGAGGGGTGGCAGGTGCGACAGCTTGCGCCGCCATGATTGATCCCGCTTCCATGCTCTTTCACCCTCGGCTCGGGATGCGGCAGGTTGAATTTTGCCGGTCGCCAGGCATTCGTAGAGTGGCAGGAGGCACAATTGGTGCCAAATGCTCCGGCATGGAAGGCCGGTTCACCGTGACAGGCGGCGCAGGAGGTCGGAAGTCCGCTGAAATTGCCGCCCCGATGACAGCTTTCACAGGCCAGCCGGGCATGGGCGCCCGTCAACGGGAAGCCACTCAAATTGTGATCGAAAGTGGCCGGCTTCCAGGCGGAGGTCGAATGGCAGAGTGCACAATTCGTCCCAAAGCGACCCTGATGAGGTTCATCCGCCCGGTGGCAGGCGATGCATTCCGTAGGGGTGCCCTTGAACGCCAGAGATTGATGGCAATTGCGACAGGCTACCTGGACATGCGCGCCGGTCAATGGGAAACGACTCCGGCTATGGTCGAAAGTGGCCGGCTTCCACCCCGCCGTCGTATGACAGGTCTCGCATTGGGGCATTTGACCCTGATGGGGATCGTTTTGGCGATGGCAGCTAAAGCAATCCATCGGCGTACCCTTGAACACGCCGTTTTGGTGACAGCTTTCACAGGCCACCTGCTGGTGCTTCCCGGTCAGCTTGAAGGCGGCCAGATTGTGGTCGAAGGTGGCCGGCTTCCACCCCGCCGTCGTATGACAGGTCTCGCAATTCGTCCCAAAACGACCCTGATGGGGATCGTCCTTCTGGTGACAGGAAACACAAGAAGCAGAAGACACCTTGAAGTCGGCAACGGCGCGCGCCCCACGATGACACCCTTCACAGCCCACCGTCGCATGTTTCCCCTCCAGCGGGAAGCGAGCCGGATGCACAAACCCACGCCCAAACCTGTCCACTCCATCATGGCAGGCCAGACAATTGTTCCCATATGCCTGGATGTGGCTGGCCATCCAGCCCACATCCCTCTGCCGATGGCAGTTCTCACAGGAGGCCATGTCAAACGTTTGCAATCCCTGCGTGTGACAATCCGTACAGGCGAACGCCTGACCGTCTGCTTTCTGCTGATGCGCCGCCAGCGAAAAACCCACCGCTTCGTGGGGGAAATCCTGCATGGAGACGTGGGTCAGCGGCGAATCCGGCCCCTTGTGCTCGGTATGGCAGGCCCGGCAGGAGACGCCAGGATTGCGCTGATAGATCGCACCATGCAGGCTTTGGGGATTGCCCTTTTCGACGGCGATAGCCTGGTGGCATCGCAGGCAGCGGTCGTCCATGCTTCCCTGCTCCCAGGGCGCAACATGGCAGGCCTTACATTCGCCGCCGATCATGGCATGAGAGGTTACGCCGCCCAGGGCTGGCCCTTCCTGTGCGTTCAGGGGACCGGGATTGAAGAGCACGCCCCCCTGGGCAATGGCAATGCCGGCAATCACCAGGGCAGTGATCAGGCCGGCCAGTAAACCGCTCGTCGTGAGACAGCCCAGGCGCTTCATATGACCTCCTCACTTCAGGAAAGTAGCATAATACAGTGCTGCGCCGATGTGCGCAAACGCAGAGACAAAAAGCGCGACGCCTATCGGAACATGAATGGTGTGCCAGAGGGCCATCAATTGCCGTGTGCGTCGCAGCACTTCTTCAGGCACTGCACCGGCCAGCTCTGTCCCATCCAGGGTACGCGGGACGCGGGTGTAGATATAGCGTCCAACAAAGCCACTGATGACAATCGTAACGGTGAATGCGGTTACCACGCCGGCCAGACCGTTGAACTTCCATGAAGTATGCAGCAGCACCATGTACGGTCCCACCAGCCCGGTGAAAATGTGGAATTCCAGCCAGTCTTTCATGCGTCCCCAGCGAGCACTGCGGCTGCGCTTGCGCAGGCTATAGAGGGTTTCTGTCATCAGCATCAGGATAAAGCCGAAGATGCCAAGCGTATGACCAAAAAAGCCGCTGGCGCGTGGAATTTCCCGTGTCAGGATCACCACCGTTGCGTAAACCGCAGTGATGACCAGCGCCGCGAAAAAGGCATACCAGAGTTCTTTGCCTTTCAACATGCGGCCTCCTCATGCACGAGAGAATTTGAAAACCGGGCGTCCCAGCGACGGAGCGGTGGAGGTCGTCAATTTGGACCAGTACTCCGCCAGCACTTCTGCCGGTTTTTCGTTTGCGGAAAGCAGACGATCACGGATCGGGCGAATATCTACTTCTTCAGCAATCATGCGCTGGAGCGGGAAGGAGAGTGTCTGATCGCCCATCACGACCGCCCCCAGGAGCGTGCGTTCCCCGATGATCAGGCGTATGCGGTTGACATCGAAGCCGCTTTGAGCCATCAGTGCGTCCGGCAGATCGCGCCATGTTTCGCTATCTCCGCGCACGATCCCAAGGGTATCCTCATCGCGTCCTTCCCCGATGCGACCGATGAGCGTGGTGGTGATACCGGCCAGCCGCGTGACATTGAACGGCACGCCGCGCAGATAGGGCCGTTTCAGCCCGGCCATGTTCAGGCCAGCATAATATCCCTGTTCACGAGCCGGCCCCCAGAGAGAATCCAGCATTGCTTTACCGCTGCGCGGATCGTAAACCTGGGCCACATCCCCGGCAGCAAAAATGTCTGGAACGCTGGTCTGCAGATATTCGTTGACCAGAATGCCGCGATCGGTCTGCAAGGATGCCTGGCGCGCCAGCTCCAGGCGCGGACGTACACCAATCGCATAGGCCACCATATCGCAACGGAGCACCTGACCATCTTTCAACCGAACCCCGACCACCCGCCCTTTTTGCGCCAGGATTTCGCTCACTTCTGTGAAATGGTGCAGGATCACGCCCTCTTCCTCCAGCCGATGTTCCACAATGCGAGATTCAGTTTCGTCCAGCACATTGCTCCAGTAGCGTTCGCCGCGCATCAGGTAATGGACTTCGACTCCCTGGGCACGCAATCCTTCAACCAGTTCGAGGGAGGTAATCCCTCCCCCTACGACAACCGCTTTGCGGCTGCGTCGGGCGAGCAGACGGATACGGCGCGCATCGTCCAGATGATCGATCTTGACCACTCCCTGGCTTTCCGTTCCAGGAATGTTCAGCGGAATCGCCTGCGAGCCAACAGCCAGGAGCAAACGATCATAGCTCAGGCGAAACGCTTCTTCCTGCACTTTTTTGCTTCCAAAAATGCTACGCGCCAGGCGAAAATGTACCCCTTCAATGGCCGATTGCTCCGGATAGAGGCGCGTGACCCGACCCCATAGCCGCTGCACGCGATACTGTTTCCAGTCTATGGAAGCGGGAAAAAGCTGCTCTTCGGGGATCTCATCTGTCAGATAGTAGGCCAGGCCGGGGCGAGAGTAAAACCCGTGCGGATCCTCATGGATCAGCCAGATTTCACCCTGATCGTCCAGGCTGCGGATCGCTTCTATGGCTGCGATGCCGGCCACTCCACTTCCAACAATCACGTAGCGCATCATTTCTCCTTGAAGATAGAAAGGCGTTCAAAGCGCAACACCCCGCGCGGGCAACGCGCCACGCATTCACCACACGTCAGACAGCGACTGTTGACCACCGGCTCACCTCGCCAGGCGTGGGCGCGCACGTCAATTCCCATCGGGCAGTTGAACGAGCAAATGCCACATTGAACACAGCGGGCTGCATCGGGAACCACCTGCCCGGCGACCAATACTGTACGGCGTTTGGCCTCTTCGTAAAAGCTCATGCGCGTTTCTCCCAAATCGGAAAACGAACCATGAATGTAGAGCCCTTCCCAGGAGCCGTTTGCACTTCTATAGTGCCCTGATTGAGCACGACCAGCTCTTTGACCAGCGACAATCCCAATCCGCTGCCGCTCTCTGCGGTGCGCGAACGGCTTTTATCCCCGCGATAGAAGCGATCAAAAATGTGAGGGAGCGTTTCCTCCGAGATGCCCGGACCGTTATCCCTGACCGAAATAACCACCTGGCGACCCTCCGCTTCCGCTCTCAATTCGATAAACCCTCCTGGTTGCGTATATTTCGCCGCGTTATCCAGGAGATTGCGCACGATGATCCGCACCTGTTCCGGGTTGACCCGGACGGTGGGTAAATGGGGCGGCACCTCGACGGTAAACTGATGCCGACGCGCGTGAAACAAAGGCGCCATTTCATCGCTTAGCTCATACAGGAGGGGCGAAAGGTCTATCACCTCCGGCGGTATACGATTGCCCTCATCTACGGAAGAGAGCATGAGCAATTGATCGCTGGTCTTTCTCAAACGCTCGATCTCTTCCAGCAATTGCTCAAGGTACTGGCGCTGAACCTGGGGATCCTCCTGAATCTGGTTCAAGATCAAATCCAGGCGCAGGCGCATAGAGGTCAGAGGGGAGCGCAGTTCATGGGCTGCATTGGCTACAAAATCGCGCTGACGCTGCATCAATCGCTCCAGGCGTTCGCTCATCTCGTTGAAGGCCTGAGCCAGGCGCTGCACTTCCTGTGGCCCGCGCAAAGGAGCACGCCGGCTGAGATCGCCGGCGGCCAGTTGCTGGGTCAGCGCGGTAAGCTCTTCTAATGGGGCTGTGATCTGCCTGGCCAGCCACAGACTTGCCCCCAGGGTGCCAAAGATCACAATCCCGATCATGCCGAACAGCGTCAACCAGGCGCGAGAGATCTCTAACCACATGGGCGCAGCCGGATAAGAGAGCTGTACAAACCCGATAACCTTCTCGCCCTCCACCACCGGCGCAGCGGTGAAAATGCGCTCCTGGCCGCTATACTCGTCCAGGCGGATGTCATGCTTTTCCCGTCCCTGCAAGGCGGCCAGGATCTCAGGATGGCGATCCTCATGTCCAGCTCTCACCTGCGCATCGGTACTCGAAAGGATGGCCAGGTCGGCATTCAGAACCGTGATCCGTAACTGACTGTTAAAGGCTTTGGCATAGGATTCGAGCGTTTGGGTCAGATCAGCCGGTTGTGCTTTGCCTTCAGACTCTTTTTCAATGGCTTCCCTGAGCACGATGGCTGCCAGGTGCGCTTCGATCTCCAGTTCGTGCTCGGTCTTTTCCTCGATGGAACGCCGTAACTGGGGCGCGATCCAGCCTGCCATTCCACCCACGGATACCAGGATCAGAAAAAGATAGGTAGCGATCAGGCGACCCTTCAGGCTGCGAGGCATTTTATTCCTCCAGGCGGTTGAAGCGATAGCCGTAACCATGCACCGTTTCGATGTAGCGAGGGTTGGCCGGGTCTTTTTCCAGTTTCTCTCGTAACCAGCGGATATGTACATCCAGCGTTCGTGGCGTGCCGATCCAGTCCTCTCCCCAAACAATGTCGAGCAATTCCTGGCGCGAAAGCGCCTGTCCGGCATGTTCCATGAGCACCTGAAGCAACTCAAATTCACGGCGACTCAGTTCGAGCGGCTGACCGGCGCGGGTGACCAGGCGTGCTCCCCGATCCAGGGCAATTTCCCCGATCACCAACCGATCGCTGGGTGGCGCCTCCTGGCGATCCAGCTCAACCCGCCGCAGCAAAGCCCGCACTCGAGCCACCAGCTCCCGAAAGCTAAATGGTTTGACGATGTAATCATCCGCACCGACTTCTAATCCCATCACCCGCTCCAGTTCCTGACCTCGAGCCGTGATCATCAGGATCGGCACGTTGGATTCTTTGCGCAGCACGCGGCACACCTCATATCCATCCATCTCCGGCAGCATGATGTCCAGCAAGATCACGTCCGGATGGTACTGGCGCGCCATCACTATCCCTGCAGGGCCGGTGGTGGCATGGAAGACCTCGAAATTTTCTTTTTGCAATCCAAAAATAAGCGGTTGCGCAATGTTTTGATCGTCCTCAACCAGTAACAATCGGGGCATGTTGCACTCCTGCCGGGTTTTATTTTGGACGCGGACACCCAGGATTCAGCCTGCGCCACGATATACGCAGGTTTCCAGCCGATTTCGTAACCATTCAGCTCTCCATCAAAAACGAAGCAATCTCGTAACTATTCAGCCCTGCATCCAAACCGTTTGGGATGTCATTGCGAGGAGCGTTCTTTGCGACGAAGCAATCCCCAGGCGGTCAAGCTGGCCTGATAAACGGGAGATTGCTTCGCCCAAAAACGGCTCGCAATGACATGGCTGAGTAGTTGCGCAATCTCCAGGCAAGTCCATTTAGCCTGACAAACAGGAGAGCGCTTCGCCGAAAAACTGCCGCCTGCGACGACTTGCAATGGGGATGGTAAGTCGCTGCGGGCGGAAAGCAGATCGGCGAGTCGTAGCGAAGTATACAGGAAACTCTGAAGGATTGGTTAAGCGAGTAGAATGCTCATGTTAAGAAAATGTAATCCCCTATCGGTCTCTCCACTGGCCCATCCACCACACCACCTGTTCCCTGCGTCGTTACAGGCCATGCCTGAAATTCCTGTTGATGTCTGCGGCTGCGAGGATGCGCTTTTATCTCTCGCGCACAATCTTCAGAAAAAGCTCCACCACCCTGGGGTCGAAGAGTTTTCCCGCCTGCTGGCGCAGGTATTCCAGCGCCTCTTCTTGCGTCCAGGCCGGCCGGTAGGGGCGATGGCTGGTCAATGCATCGTAGACATCCGCCACCGCGAACAGGCGGGCTGCCAGCGGGATTTCTTCCCCTTTCAATCCCCGTGGGTAGCCACTTCCATCCCAACGTTCGTGATGACAGTAGGGGATCTCCAGCGCCGGCTGCAAGTAACGAATAGGGGAGAGCATTTCGTAGGCGTAAACTGGATGCTGACGCATGATCTCCCATTCTTCCTCGGTCAAGGGGCCTTTTTTGAACAGAATGGCGTCCGGCACCCCCATCTTGCCAATATCATGCAAGAGCGCGCCGCGGCGGATGTGTACCAGCTGCTCGGGCGGCAGGTTCATGGCACGCGCCAGGCGCAGCGTGAGTTCGGTGACGCGCTGGGTGTGTCCTTCTGTCTCCTGATCGCGCAAATCCAGCGCTCGCGACCACCCTTCAATGGTCTCCTCGTAGGCCAGCGAGAGTTCCATATGAGCCTTCCGCAAGTTTTCAATGGCGCGCGTTTTCTCCACCGCGATAGCTGTTTGCTGCGCCAGCATCTCCAGCAAACGTTTCCATTCCGCATCAAAGGAAAACTCAGCCCTGTGGAAGACCTCCAGCACACCCAGCAAACTGGAGCCGCTCCGCAAGGGCATCATGGCGTAGGAGCGGAAACCCTCCTTCAGGAGAGCCGGACGCGCAAATCGAATCGTCGGGGATTGAAGATCGGGAAGATACAGGGGGCGCTGCTCAAACGCTGCTTTGCTCACTACATCTTCCCCCGCCCACAAAGGTGCTGAATAACTTCCGGGAGCCATACCGCTACAGCGAGCAGGTTGCAGCAGATTGTTCCCCTCGCTCAAGAGAAGTATACCGGCGGCACTGGCCTTGAGCTGTGTGATGACACGGCGGAGCAAAACATCCAGGACAAGATCAAGGCTCTCGATGTTAAGAATGGCGCGGTCAATTTCAGCGATGGCCTCCAGTTGTTGAATGCGCTGCAGGGTTTCCTCCCACAATCGCGCCCGCTGGACAGCGTTTCCGGCCATATCGGCCAGGGCCATGAGCAAACGCTCCTCGCTTTTTTCAATCTCCCGTCTGCCGGAGAACCAAAGATGGAGAACTCCTATGGTTTCTCCGCCGCTGCGCAGAGGGAGTGAGATGCCACTGTGATACGCCTCCAGAAATGTCTTTTCCTGAGGCGAAACTTGCAAGGGGTCGGTGCGCCAATCCTGCGTGATGTGCATTTCGCCTCGCTCTCCCACCCAGCCGGTCAATCCCTCCCCCGCCCGGCATCGCAGGGACACAGGCGGGGCTTGCCATTCCCCTTGGGCATTTTCCCAGCCCTGCGCCACCCATTCCCCCTCGATGCTCCGCAGGTAAAGGATGCCCATTTCAGCCCCTGTCAACTGGATCATGGAACGAAGGACAACCTGTTTCATCTCCTCCAGGTTGACCGCTTTGCTCAATTGCTCGGACGTTTCATGCAATCTCTCTAATTCGTAGAGGCGTTGTTTGAGTTCCTCGAAAAGTAGAGCGTTCTGGACTGCTGAGGAGGCCATCGCGGCAAAGGCCTGCAGGAATTCCAGATCGGAGGGAGAGAAGGCATGTTCCACATCCTGACGATGAACGCTGATCACCCCCAGGATACGCTCAGCCGATTTCAAGGGCGCAAACATCGCCGCTTCGGGTGAATCCTCTGTACCCGGGACGGGAATGGCTCTTGGATCGCGCGTCATATCTGGCACAATCTCTGCCCGGCCGCTGAGGGCAACGCTCCCGGTAACGCCCTGGTTCAACGCGAGGCGAAAATGGAGCAAGGCTTCAGCAGCTTCCCCTGAAACTGCGACACAGCGCAGGCTCGCGCTGTCCTCTTCCATCAGGAAGATGCGACAGGAATCAGCCTGAAAGAGCTGACGGTGTGCACGCAAAAGTTGTCAGAAGGCAAGCGAGAGATTGGCACGATGCTGGG
>JAGHYK010000098.1 GCA_017743695.1 Chloroflexota bacterium | reverse complement strand
AACGAATCAGACCGCAGACCGCGGACGGCAGACGGCGAAATGGACGATGGACGGTAAACCGTGGACGGTGGTAGGGCAGGCTTTTCAGCCTGCCAGAAGACCGCCAGTGAACGAGGGGCGAGGAAAAACTTTGTGCCTTTGTGGCCTGGTGGTTTATTCTTTTCTCACCACGAAGGCACGAAAACGTAAAGGTGAAGAAAGTTTACGCGAGGCAATGGACGGAGAAGAATGGAAAGGGCGCGAATTTCCAGGCTTCGTTCCCTTGCGGAGAGTTTCATGGAAAATTTGCCTCCACCAGCTTTGCCCATTCCTCCAGGCTCAAGGTCTCGGCGCGGCGATGCGGCGGGATGCCGGCCTGGAGAAGCCAGCTTTCCACTTCTCGCGCGCTCATCCCCAGCCCGTGAGCCAGCGCGTTGCGCAACGTCTTCCGCTTTTGGGAGAAGCCGGCGCGTATCAACTGGAAGAACCTTTCCAGTTGTTCCTGCGGCAAAAGGGGTTTTTCGTAGAGGTCTATCCGTACCACCGCAGAGTCCACTTTGGGAGGGGGATAAAAGGCCCCAGCGGGAATGCGTAAGACAATCGAAGGCTGCCCATAGACTTGAACGCTCAGCGCCAGCAGATTCATCGTTCCTGGTTGGGCGCAAATGCGCTCTGCCACTTCCTTCTGGACGGTCAGCACCATGCGGCGCGGTTTGCGGGAGGCTTCCAACAGATGGCGGATCAGCGCCGAGGTGATGAAATAGGGGATATTGGCAACGACCAGGTAATTTTCCACCGGGATAAGGCTGGCCGGCGAGAGTCGTAGAATATCGCCGCGGATCAATCGCACGTTCTCCCATGGCGCCAGCACCTGTTCGAGGATGGGGAAAAAGGTCTCATCAATTTCAACAGCAATGACATGTTGGGCGGCATTGGCCAGGTGGCGCGTCAGACTGCCCAATCCAGGCCCGATCTCCAGCACCCAATCCGTGGGCTGAATTTCCGCAGCCCGGACGATGGCCTCCAGCAAGAAGGGGTCTTGTAGAAAATTCTGGCCGAGGCTTTTTTTCGGGCGCAATCCGAACTGGCGCAGCAGTTGGGCCACCGCTAAAGGAGGCACGGCCGGACGGAAACGCTGGCTCATTGTCACGGTTTATCTCCCTTGCCTGCGAAATTGCTTTCCCTGATCGAGAGATGCGCGGCGTTCCCGCTGACCAGAAAGCAAAAAGTCTCCCTGGGGGCTACCTGCCACAGGCAATGAAGAACCCTATGCTTCTTGTCATTGCAAGCGCAGCGCATGTCCCGCCTGCCACGAGCGGCGCGTGGTGGAGCGCAGCGTGGGGAAAGCACTCTCCTGGCCAATAAGGGGAGTGCTTCGCCACCTGTGGCGGCTCGCAATGTAACGATAGAAAATTTTCTACCGCAACGGTGGAAAATTTTCTACCGCAACAACGATGGGAGTGCCGGGTGATTACGCTCTTGTGCAGGCTCCACATGGCAGGGAATTATTCCAGGATGTAGAGGATGTTACTGGGAACCGGCGTCAAAAAATAGACGGTCACCCACTGGTGCCAGGGCTGGTAATCCGCGTCGCTATAGCCGAGATCGATCCAGAGCCGGCCGGGAATTCCGGCGCCGGTATCTTCGATGGTCGCTCGCCCATAGCCGGGAATGTAAACCGCCTGGCCGCGCATCTGGTAGTACCATTGCAGGGTCACTCCCACAACGCCTCGCTCAACCCGCTTGCCGCTGGCTGTGAAGGGGTAGCAACGATTTGCATCCGAACGACAGGGGGAATAAGAAGTAGCGTACATCCGCACGGCCCGCCAGTATTCGATGGTGACGCCATCCACAACCGCCGTGCGGACGACGACCCTGGTGCCATAGCCGATCAACCGATTCTGCGGAGGGCGGATCACGCTTTCGCTTTCCACCTGACGGGCTACTTCTTCCCCATCCCGATACCGGATGCGCACACGTTCCATGCGGATCCCTTCCTCGCCAGGGCGCAGCAGTTGCTGCTGATCCAGCTCCAGGTCTGGCGAAGCGACGAACTCCGTGCGGAAGGGGATGCTTTTCTGGTTGATCTGCACCTCTTCCCAGACGTGATGGACACGGATGCGGCCATCAGCGGGTAAAGGCGCTTCAGCGGGCGGCTCGCTGAAATCCAGGCCGATCAGCGGCAGGCCGGCTTCAGCCAGTGCCTCCCCGCTGGTTTGGGATGCCGTGCGCCAGCTCCAGCTCTGAGAGGCTTGCTCGATGGTGATGAGGCGGGAAAAGGAACAGGTGACCTCCAGGTCGCTTTCCAGGGGCGTGGCAAGCGGGGGCAGGCAGCGGTCGGCGGCGTATAGCTCGTACCCTTGCTCACGCAATGCCTCCCCAATCGTCTCCGCGGCGGTGTAGAACGTGCGGCTCTCCCCCGCGGCGTGTAGAGTCAGGCGGTGCGGGTGGCGAATTTGCAGCGTAAGCGATCCGAAAGGTGGAAGCTCCTGGGAGGCATCTATCGGCAGGCCATGCAGGAGCAACCGCTCGCCCTGCTGGAGATGGAGGCCGGCCTCCTGCAACCAGATTTCGGGACGCCGCGCCTCCGTCTCAATGCGCAGCACTCGCTCGCCATCCAGAATGTTAACCTGAAAGGTCTGGCGAGGCGTGCAGGCCAGAAAAAGCAGGAGCAGGGTCAGAAGGACTCGCATCTCAGTTATGGAGCAGTTCGCGCATCGCCGCCAGGAGCAGCGTGACGTTCTCTCTACGGCTGGAGTATCCCATCAGGCCAATGCGCCAGACTGTATCGCGCAGCGCGCCGAAGCCGGCCGCGATCTCGATGTTATATTCCTCCAGCAGGCGCAATCGCAGGCGATGGGCATCCACCCCTTGCGGCACACGGGCTGTGGTCAACGGCGGCAGGCGATATTCCAGCGGGACAAAGGGCGATGCGCCGAGTTCCTCGAGGCCCTGCCATAGCAGTTCGGCATGGGCGCGCGTGCGGGCAAAGACCTGTTCCAGGCCCTCCTCTGCCACCAGGCGCAGCGCCTCGCGCAGCGCATAGTGCAGGCTGGCGGAGGCTGTATGATGATAGGCATGGGCCTCGCCCCAATACGCTGCGTAACGTTTCAGGTCCAGGTAAAAGCTCACCACCGGCGTTTTGCGCCGCTCGATGACCTGACGCGCCCGCTCACTGACCGTGATCGGCGCCAGACCGGAAGGGGCTCCCAGGTTCTTCTGGCTGGCCGAATAGGCCACATCCACATCCCACTCGTCCACTTTGACGGGGATGCCTCCGAGGGAAGTGACCGTATCCAGTACCAGCAGCGCGCCGTGTTGATGCGCCGCAGCCGCGATCTCGGCGATGTGAAGCTGCTCGGCGCCGGTGGAAGTTTCAGCATGGACAAGCGCCAGCAGCTTGTAGCGGCGGCGCGCGAGCGCGGACGCGATCTCTTCTACGGTGAAAATCTCTCCGGGGGCGCGTTGGATGCGATCCACCTCGGCGCCCAGGCCGGCGGCGATCTCCGCCATGCGCTCACCAAAATAGCCGTGAATCGCCACCAGAACAGCATCCCCCGGCTCGATCAGATTGGCAAGCGCCGCCTCCATCCCAGAAGTCCCGGTGCCGCTCAGGGCGAAGGTCCAGGCGTTCCGGGTCTGGAAGACATAGCGTAGCAGGGACTGTTCTTCCTGGTAAAGATGGAGCAAATAGGGATCAAGATGCCCTACGGGCGGCGCCATCATGGCTCGCAGGACGCGCGGATGTACCATCGAAGGGCCTGGTCCCAGCAACACGCGGGAAGGCGCATTCAGATCAGGGAAACCGGTCATGGTCATGGTAGCCTCCATGATGGGAAATGAAAGTTCGCAGAAAGGAGAGGGGAGTTCCGAACAGCCAGCTCATCACTCCAGTTCAAAACCCTGCTGACGCAAGAATTGACGTAAGTGCGTGCGTTGCGCCTGCGACGCGCGGCGCGCAGAATGTTCCATCCAGCCATATGCTTCCATTTCTCCGCTTTTACCGGGCGCTGGGACCTGGCGTTGATTATAAATGCCGCTCATGGCCATCTCATGGTCGTAGGCTTTGAGCGCTTCATCCTGGTTGGGATTGTAGGTTTCCCAGTGCAACATGGCCTCCAAAGGCAAACGTGGTTTCCGTCGCGGTGAACGCGCCGGCCAGCCGACCGTCATACCGACGACCGGGAACGTCAGGCGGGGCAGTTTGAGAAGTTCGATGACTTCACCCGGATTGTTGCGGATGGCGCCAATGTAGCAGATGCCCAGCCCCATGGATTCGGCGGCCAGGGCTGCGGTTTGCGCCGCAATCACCGCATCCAGGGCCGCGATCAGGAAATTTTCAACGTAGCGGGTGACCTGGACATAGCCGCGTAACTCGCAAACGCGCTCCAGGCGCGCCAGATCGGCGCACCAGGCGAGGAAAAGCGGCGCCTCGGCGATGTGTTTTTGATCGCCGCAGAGGGCGGCCAGGCGCTCGCGACGGGCCGGATCGGTGACGGCAATCACGCTCCAGGTCTGCAAATTGGAGGAGGTGGAGGCCCGTTGGGCGGCGCGCACAATGGCCTCGATCATTTCCCTGGGTAATGGATCGGGCTTGTAATGGCGCACAGAAGCGTGGCGATGGATCAGCTCCAGAACAGGGTTGGAGAGTGTCATGGGGGTTCCTCAAGGGCGCAAAATGGGAGAGGGGCGCATTTCCAGGGAATCAAGAATGCGCTGGTAGTGATGGCCTAACAGCTTCATGTGCTGGATTTGCTCCAGGTCAAAGAAGCCGATTTCGAGGGTCTCCGGGCTGAGTTTCATCTCTCCGCTTTGCCATTCGACTTCAAAGTGCAGGACGACCATCTGAATCCGATTCCCATCCGGGTATTCGATGAGCAGGTCACGATTGGAATAAACTCCCACCAGGCGCACCGGGCGAACGATCAGCCCTGTCTCTTCGTAAAATTCGCGCACGCAGGCCTCTTCAACGCTTTCACCGGCCTCCATGGCGCCGCCCGGCAGGCACCATTCGCCGTTATCGGCGCGACGGGTGAGCAAGACCCTGCGACGGGCTGCGTCAAAGAGGATCGCCGAGCATCCAATGCGTAGCCTTCCATATCTGCTTATGCGATCTCCGTAATGCAAACGAGTCATGTTCGGCTCCAGCGGATTTCAGGGCTATTATATCCTGATGTGCAGGTGGACGCGCCTGTTTGTCGTAGTTCCCCACCTGCTCACTGATTGCCCTATCGCAAAAGCAGGCGTCTGAGCAGGGCAAGAGGAAGGTAAGCCAGGAGATGGACCAGGATGCTGAAGAACAAGAGCAAAGAGACATCCCGCAGGAACTGGCTGAGCGGCGCCAGGATATTTTGCATTAACCACGGCCCCCCTCCACCCAGCAGGATCAGGCCGGCCAGGAAACTCAAAAGCAAAGCCAGCGGCAACCAGCCATGCCGATCAGACTCCGAGGGGAGCATCGTGCTGCTGATCACAAGCGTAAGATAGAACCAGAATGGAAAATTGGGAATACGGGGCAACAGGGAAAGGCCAAACCAGAAGAGAGGCCAGTTTCCATCTCGCAGGACTGCCCACAATGGGGCAAGATGCATCCCCTGCGCAATGACGAAGATCAAGCCCAGGCCGGCTATCAACGGGGCCATGCCGATCAGCGTGCTCCGTATCATATCGGTCGCCCCGACCTCGACATACCCCAGGCGCAGGCGACCATCCGAAAGCGGACGGGGAATGAGGGAGAAGCGGCCGGTGCGCACCCCCAGCAGTCTCGCCATCAGGTAATGACTCAGCTCATGAAGGAGCACTCCAGGCAGGAAAAGCAGGGCGAAGAGTCGAATTGTCCACTGGAAGTTGCGCGTCAGATACATCAGGAGCAACTGGACTTCCGAATGCAAAAGGCGCTGCAGGAACGTCAATCCCAACAGCGCCAGCGCAAACCAGATCAGACCGTCGAATTCGGCGGCCATAGGCACGAGATTCAAACCTTCTGGGCCGCCTGAACAATCGCAATGAATTCGTTCGCTTTCAGGCTGGCACCTCCGACCAGGGCGCCATCAATTTCCGGGTGTTGCAGAAACGCAGCCGCGTTGGAGGCGTTGACGGATCCGCCATATAAGACCCGAACCGATTGCGCCACCTCCTCCCCAAAGGCTTCAGCCAGGGTGGGGCGGATTACATTGCCGATGACTTCCGCCGCATCCTCCACCCGAGCCGCGCGCCCGGTCCCAATCGCCCAAACCGGCTCGTAGGCGATCACCAGATGCGCTGCAAATTCC
The DNA here is from genome assembly GCA_017743695.1 of Chloroflexota bacterium. Lineage (GTDB taxonomy): Bacteria > Chloroflexota > Anaerolineae > Anaerolineales > Villigracilaceae > 630D-37. Next base: position 2,919 of record JAGHYK010000098.1, on the reverse strand, counting down.
CGCCTCACCCCTTGCAGTGCCGACCGAACCTGTCGCTCTACGATAGCGCCGGTTTCACCTTTCTCTCGCTCTTCCAGCGTTTCCCCCACGCACAGGATCGGGATCAGCTCGTGCTTCTGAGCCGCCAGGAGCTTGCGGTTGACGATCTCATCCGTCTCGCAGAAGCAGGCACGGCGTTCGGAATGTCCCAGGATGACATAGCGACAGAACTCTTTGATCATCAGCGGCGAAACCTCACCGGTGAAGGCGCCTTTGTCTTCCCAGTGCATGTTTTGCGCCCCCAGGCCAATCCCTGTTCCCTTGAGTAAGGCCGCGGCGGCCAGCAGCGAGGGGAAGGGTGGGCAGATGACCGTTTCCACCCCTTCGACCATGCGCAAAGGTCCTCCCAGGGCAAAAACGAGATGGCGGGTTTCTTCAACCGTATTGTGCATCTTCCAGTTTCCAGCGACGAGGGGCATGCGAGGCATAGACCACTCACCGGCTATTTATCAAGCAAGGCCGCCACACCGGGCAGGGTCAATCCTTCCAGCATTTCCAGCGAAGCGCCGCCGCCTGTAGAGATGTGGGTGATGCGATCTGCCAGGCCAGACTGTTGTACGGCCGCGACCGACTCTCCACCGCCGACAATGGTCACCGCTTGCGATTCGGCCAGAGCCTGCGCGATGCCAAATGTTCCTTTGGCGAAGGCCGGGAACTCAAAGACGCCCATCGGCCCGTTCCATACGACCGTCCTGGCTGAACGAATCAACTCGGAATAAGCCTGCACGGTCTGGGGGCCAATATCCAGGATGCGCCAGCCAGCAGGCACGTGGCCGAGCGGGATGATTTTGTGTTCTGCATCAGGGGAGAAGGCATTGGCGATCACCACGTCCGAGGGAAGATGTAGCTTCCCATTCTTTTGCTCCAGCAACTGGCGGGCCGTTTCTACGGCATCCGCTTCAACGAGCGAATCGCCCACCTCCAATCCCTGAGCCTTGAAAAAGGTGTTGGCCATGCCGCCGCCGATCAGGATGGAATCGGCTTTGGTGAGCAAGTTACGGATGACGCCGATCTTATCGCTGATCTTGGCGCCTCCGAGGACGGCGACGAAAGGACGTTCAGGATTGGCAATGGCGGCGCCCAGATATTGAATTTCTTTTTCCATCAGGAAGCCGGCCACTGCGGGCAAAAAGTGCGCCACGCCTTCCGTGGAGGCATGGGCGCGATGCGCCGAGCCGAAGGCATCATTGACGTACAAATCCGCCAGCGCAGCCAGTTGACGGGCCATCTCCGGATCGTTCTTTTCTTCGCCGGGATGGAAGCGCGTGTTTTCCAGCAACAACACCTGACCCGGTTGCAGCCGTGCCGCAGCCGCCTCCGCTTTCGGGCCGATGCAATCTTCGGCGAAGAACACCTCCTGGCCCAGCAGCCTGGCCAGGTGTTCGGCGACGGGACGGAGCGAATATTTCGGATCAGGTCCCTGCTTGGGGCGTCCAAGATGCGAGCACAAGATGAGCGCAGCCCCGTTTTGCAGCAGGTAGTTCAGCGTCGGCAGCGAGGCGCGGATGCGCGTATCATCCCCCACTTTGCCATCCTGAATCGGGACGTTGAAATCCACGCGCACCAGCACCTTTTTGCCGCGCACATCCACATCGCGGATGGTTTTTTTGTTGAACATCGTCCCTCCTCAGAGCGAGCGGGCGATCAGGGCCGCGAGATCGGCGGTGCGACAGGAGTAACCCCATTCGTTGTCATACCAGGCGACGACCTTGACAAAATCGCTCTTCTCTTTGCCGAGTACCATGGTGAAGGGCAAATCCACGGAGGAGGAGTGCGGATCGCCCTTGAAGTCAATGCTCACCAGCGGTTCCTCGACTGCCTGCAAGATACCGCGCAGGCGCGGCGATTGGGCGGCCTCACGGAAAGCCTGGCGCAGTTCTTCGGTCGTCGTCGGGCTCTCAATTTGAGCTGTGAAGTCCACCACGGAGACGGTGGAGGTGGGCACACGCAAGGCATAGCCATCGAATTTGCCGGCCAGGTCCGGGATGACCAGCTTGAGCGCTTTGGCTGCGCCGGTTGTGGTGGGGATGATGCTCATGGCCGCAGCGCGCGCCCGGCGCAGGTCGGAGTGCGGCAGATCGAGGATGCGCTGATCGTTGGTATAGGCATGAACCGTTGTCATGAACCCGCGCAGGATGCGGAAGCGATCATGCACCACCTTCACCGCCGGCGCCAGGCAGTTCGTCGTGCAGGAAGCGTTTGAGATGACATGATGCTTCTGCGGATCGTACATGTCTTCGTTGACGCCGAGCACCACCGTCAGGTCTTCGCCTTCAGCGGGGGCAGAGATGATTACCTTCTTTGCGCCGCCGCGGGTGATGTGATTGACAGCGCCTTTGACCATCTTCCCCTTCTTGTTGACGCCATCCTCTTTGACGGTAAACAACCCCGTGGACTCAATCACGATCTCCACGCCTAAATCGCCCCAGGGGATATTGCCGGGATCGGTCTCGCGGAAGGCGCGAATGCGTTTCCCATCCACGATGATAGCATCCTCTGCTACCTCGATCTGGCCGTTGAAACGTCCGTAGTTCGAGTCGTACTTGAGCAGATGGGCCATGGTGGGGAGATCCCCCACATCGTTGAAGGCCACGACCTCCAGTTCGTCGGCGTGATAATCGCGAATGGCCTTAAAAACCTGGCGCCCGATGCGCCCAAAACCATTGATACCAACTTTGACAGTCATAAGAAACTCCTTTCACCGGAAAATTTGCCAGAATCACGCGAAACGCTTCGTGAGAAAAGGCACAGAACGCAAGCAATTATATCAGCCTTTGGCGCATCCTGCGGGGTTGGGTAGTGTAGATACTGGATCCCTCATTCAAGAAATTCGCAGCGAGTCGCCCGAAAGCCATGAAAAAACCTCTGTCTCCTGTCATT
>JAGHYK010000097.1 GCA_017743695.1 Chloroflexota bacterium | reverse complement strand
CTATCCGAGTTCAGCCCCTATTTTTACCACAATGTCGGAGAATTGATAAGCCCTGTTTGTGATATATGTCACATTGAAATTACTCCTTAAAAGTTGTATACTATATTCAAAAGAATGAATGTCCTTTCGACAAGCGTGAGAGGTCCCTATGCTCACCATCAAAGTTCTCGGCTCTGGCTGCGCCAATTGCAAACGTGTGGAACAGATCGCCCAAAAGGTTGTTGCCGAAATGGGCTTCCAGGCGCAGATTGTCAAAGTTACCGACTACAAAGACATCCTGACACACAGCGTTCTCTCCACCCCTGGCCTGGTCATTAACGAAAAACTGGTCTGTGCGGGACGCATCCCCACTCCTGCCGAAGTGACTACCTGGCTGGCAGATACCGCCATGCAGGAAGCGTAAAATATGGTTTGAACGGGAGTACAAACATGTCCTGAAAGGAGGACGCCATGAAAATCGAAATCCTGGGAACGGGCTGCTATAACTGCGTCGAGTTGGAGATGCTGGTTGCCGATGTCCTGCGTCAGCTTGGCAGAACCGATGTGGAAGTCGTGCGCGTGGATGATGAGAAGCAGATCCGTCACTACATGCCGCTGGACGAAATCCCCGGTCTGGTCATTGATGGCGTGCTGGCGTGCACGCGCCAGCTCCCCGAGCGCGACAAGTTAGTCGAATGGCTGTCGGGCGCCTCTGAGCCGCAAAGGAAACAGTGATCCCTCTCAGCAAAATGGCAGCCGCGCCGTGTGAGCCAGGCAAGGAACGGTGATCGGTGAGAGCACAATGAACCGTTGACAGTGCCGAACTCCTCTCATTTTTCATGGGGAGCGGTCATCCATTCGCTCCCCATGTATTGGCACTCCCATCTTGAGGGGGTGAAAAAACCATTCCTATCGCGGTCTGCGGCATCGTCTCCTCCATGTTCGTTGCCTGACGTCTGAGTGCAATTACGGGAAACTGTCACAAGGTGGAAATTTTTAGCCACTCAGCCATATTGCAGTAAAAAATTTTTACCATCACAGCAGTTCTCCCCCTGCGACGCGCCTCATCACAAAAAATGATCATCATATGCTTTTAATGTGACATTCGTTACTGCTTGCTATGAATTTCACAAGCGTACAATAGAAGTGCAAATATGCGCTTATACGCATGAAATGAGGCCATATGGAACGGGAAACCTTGTTAGAGGAGCTCGCCCAACTTGAAGCCAACTTCTGTTCGGCACTTTCCGATCCGACGCGCTTGCTCCTCCTGTACGCTCTCCACGAAAGCCCGCGGACGGTAACCGAACTGTGTGCGGAGCTTCGCTTGCCCCAACCCAAGGTTTCCCGCCATTTGAAAATTCTGCGTGAACGCGGCCTGGTACAGCCGGTGCGACAGGGCACTTCTGTCATCTACCGCCTGGTAGATTCACGGTTGATCCAGGCATTGAACCTGTTACGTGCCGTCATGCGCGAGCGCATTGCCCATCAGGCCTCTATGATCCATTCCATTTCACCCAGTATCGAGGAGTCTGTATGAAAAAGCGCTTTCCACTCTGGATCCTTGGAGCGATTGGCATCTTGCTGGTAGTCGTGGTACCCGTTGCCATCTTCTGGCCACGCCAGCCAAAAGCTGGCACAGACCCCTGGAAATTCGTTCCGGCAAGGCCCGTACACGTCGATCACAAGGACATTGTCAAGGGGCCGTTTGCGACCCCTCAGGAGGTGACGCGCGCGTGCCTTGAATGTCATCCAAAGGCCGCCGAAGAGATCATGGCGACCTCTCACTGGACCTGGCAAAGCAAGCCCTTCCAGGTGCCGTGGCGCGATCAGCCAGTGACCATTGGCAAATTCAACCAGATTAATAACTTCTGTATCGGAACGCCAGGGAACCAGAAAAAATGCATGAGCTGCCACATCGGCTATGGATGGTCAGAAGATCAACCCTACGACTTTTCAAACCCCTTGAACGTGGATTGTCTGGCCTGCCATGCCGATCCAGCCCTCTATGCGAAAGGGGAATATGGCAACCCGGCGAAAAACGTGGACCTGGTCGCCGCGGCGCGTAGCGTTGGAGCTACCACCCGGAACACCTGTGGCAAGTGCCACTTTGATGGGGGTGGCGGCAACGGCGTCAAACATGGCGATCTGGATGAAAGCCTGATCCTCCCTTCCGAAAACCTCGATGTGCACATGGGAAAATATGATTTCCAGTGCACCACCTGTCACTGGACCGAGAAGCATCAGGTCAAAGGACGACTGATCGCCGATAACTATCAGGTGGACCCCAAAGAACAGGTCTCCTGCGAGCAATGCCACCAGAATCATCAACACAAAGACGAACGGTTGAACACTCACCTGCGCAGTGTGGCCTGCCAGACCTGCCATATTCCGGCCATTGCGCTTGAAGACCCCACCAAAGTCTACTGGGACTGGTCTACAGCCGGTCAAGAGGGGCGCAAGGATGATCATTACGTGTACCTGAAGATTAAGGGAAGTTTCATATACCAGACAAACTACAAGCCACAGTACCGCTGGTTCAACGGCAATTTGCAATACCGCTACATCCTGGGCGACAAGATCGATCCAAACGGGATCACCTACATCAACCTGCCTGCCGGGAGCATTGACGATCCTCAGGCCAGGATCTTCCCCTTCAAGTTACATGTGGCCAAACAGCCCTATGACAAGGTATACAACTACCTGCTTTCGCCAATTACCGCTGGAAAGAACGGCTTCTGGACTCTCTTCAACTGGGATATTGCCTTCAAGGAAGCCGAAAAATGGACGGGCTTGAAATATAGCGGTCAGTATGGATTTGCCGAGACGTGGATGTACTGGCCCACCACTCACATGGTACAGCCAGCCACGAACGCGTTGAAGTGCGCGGATTGCCATGGGCCGGATGGCCGCATGGACTGGCAGGCTCTGGGATACCCCGGCGACCCCGCCAAATGGGGCGGACGCTTCTCAAAACGATAATTGTGAGGACGCACTATGAAACGCAACCATCGCTTAATCCTTTCCCTGATCCTGATCCTCGGTGCCTCTCTGCTCGGCCTGGCGATTTTCCGCCAGGTGCGGGCAAATCAGCCAGCGTCTCCTGCCCTGCAGGCATCTCCGCTTCACCCGCCCTTTGCCCTGTTGGATGAGGAGGGCAAGAACGTGCTGGAGAGCGGGCAGCCCGTCTCGACGATGCGGACCTGTGGCCGCTGCCATGATACGCAATTCATCGTATCTCACTCGTATCACAGTGACCTGGGATTCTCCGCTTACACGCCGTCAAAGTCCTCCATGGATGCCAGCAACGGCCTGTATGGAGAGTGGGACCCGCTGCAATACCGCTATCTCAGCCAGGATGGGGATGAACGCCTTGACCTGGGCACTCCGGAATGGCTGATGTATTTTGGTGAGCGCATTGTCGGCGGCGCCCCCACCACGCTCTCCCGGAAAGGGGTTCCTTTGACCTCGCTGCGTCCAGGAGAAAGCGCAGAATCCAGCATTTTGAAAAACGGTCGCGTCGAAGGCTGGGACTGGAAAGCCTCGGGCACAATGGAAATGAACTGCTTCCTGTGCCACCTGGAAAAGCCAAACAATCAGGCACGGATTGAAGCTATCCGCCAGGGCGCTTTCCGCTGGGCCAACACAGCTACCCTGGAAGGGTATCTTGTCCAAAAGAACGCAGATGGCACTTACACCTGGATCGCCGAGGCCTTTGACCAGAACGGTCGGCTCAAGCACGAATACGTTCGCATCCAGGATCCGACCAACGAAAATTGTGGTCAATGTCACGGCACTGTGCACACCGAGAAGGAAGTCCCCCTTGTTATCCAGTCCTGCAGCGGAGAAGGGGCTACTACCGGTCAGGTCATTTCGCCTCAGTATATCTCTGCCTCTGGGATGAACATCGCCGGCAAGACAAAGCTGGTACGTGCCTGGGATATTCACGCCGAACGCCAGTTGAAATGCACGGACTGCCACTTCTCCCTGAACAATCCGGTCTACGCCAATCAGAAGCAAGAACCGGGCCATATCCTGTTTGATCCGCGCCGACTGGAACTGGGCGAATATCTGAAAATGCCAGACCACAACTTCGCCCGCGGGCAGAGCGCTCAATACAACATTGCACCCGAGCTTAAAGGCACGATGCGACGGTGCGAGTCCTGTCATGACGCTCAGAAGAGCCATGCGAACTGGCTGCCCTACACAGAGAGGCACATGGCAGTCCTGGCCTGTGAATCCTGCCATATCCCGCAAATGTATGCGCCAGCCATTGAATATTACGATTGGACGGTGCTTAAGCCGGATGGTCAGCCTCAAACCGCATGTCGCGGCACAGACGGCGCCATCGGTGCGGAGATAGCCAGCCTCAGCAACATGCCTTTTACCGTGTCCCACCTGGTGGAGGGCTATCAGCCGATTTTGCTGGCCCGTACGAACGTGGATGGGAAGCAATTGCTTGCACCTTACAACCTGATCACCACCTTCTATTGGGTTTATGAGGATAAGAACGGCAATCAACGCCCGGTGCGTCTGATAGACCTGCAAACCGCTTACTTCCAGGATGGGAAATATCGTCCTGAAATCTTGAAAGCGCTCGATACAAACGGGGATGGTACATTAAGCGATCGGGAGTTAATCCTGGATACGCCAGCAAAGCAGGAAGCGGTCGCCTCGCAATTGAAAGCATTGGGGCTGCAGAATCCCCACATCGAAGGTCGCATTCAGCCCTACAGCATCAATCACAGTGTGACGGACGGCGATCATGCCGTGCGCAATTGCCGCGCCTGCCATGGTGATTCTTCTCGCCTTGCCCAACCCTTCAAACTGGCCGATTATGCGCCCGCCGGCATTATGCCAGAAATGGTGACGGAGACCAACGTCAAGCCGGTTGGGGAAGTGGTGAAAGGGAAGGACGGCGCGATTTACTATGTGCCACAACCCTCGAAGGCCAGCATTTACATCTTTGGCCACAGTCGTGTCCAGTGGGTAGACATGCTGGGCGCGCTGCTCTTCGCCGGCACATTGCTGGGGGTGGCCGGTCATGGGACATTGCGCTATATTTCCTATCTGCGCAGACCACGCAAAGAAATACGCACGCAGCGCGTATACATGTACGAGGCTTATGAGCGCTTCTGGCACTGGTTGCAGATGGTGGCGATCGTGATCCTGCTTTTCACCGGCCTGATCATCCATCGCCCCGATCTCTTTGGCGCATTCTCCTTTCCCCATGTGGTGACGGTCCATAACGTTCTGGCGGCCCTCCTGGTGCTGAACGCAGCCCTTTCTCTCTTCTACCATCTGGCAAGCGGAAAGATCCGCCAGTTTATCCCGCACCCCTATGGGTTCTTCGACGGGGCGATCTTGCAGGCAAAATATTACCTGCAGGGCATCTTCAAAGGAGAGCCTCATCCTTTCGAGAAACGCCCGGATCAGAAGATGAATCCACTTCAGCAGGCGACCTACTTTGGCATCTTGAATGTGCTGCTCCCCTTGCAGGTGCTGACCGGCCTGCTGATGTGGGGCGCGCAGAAGTGGCCGCAGCTCACGAACTGGTTGGGTGGGCTTCCCTTCCTGGCGCCGCTGCACACCCTGGTCGCCTGGACTTTCGCCGCCTTCATCGTTGGTCACGTATACCTGACAACCACCGGCGTCACGCCGCTGGAGTCCATCCGTGGGATGATCACCGGTTGGGAAGAAGTAGAAGTGCATGAGGAACATCATTAGGAGGAGCTATGGCTTCCATTTCTAAAGTTCGGAAAACGCGTGAAGCGAAACCTTATATCCACCCGTATCTGGGAGGCTTCCTGTTGGGGCTGGTGCTGTTCCTGGCCTTTCTCTTGACCGGGAACGGCCTGGGCGCCTCCGGTGCCATGAGCCGGCTGACAGTCTTTGTGGAGGATCAGATTGCGCCCCAGCATGTGGATCGCACGCCCTACCTGCTGAAAATGGCCGGTGGTGACAAAAACCCGCTGGATGACTGGATTGTGCCGATCTTCTTCGGTGCTCTGTTGGGTGGCGCTGTCTCCGGCTGGTTGAATGGGCGGCTGAAGATCGAGATCAACAAGGGGCCGCGCATTTCAAACCGCACGCGCCTGTTACTGGCATTCCTGGGAGGCATGATCATGGTATACGGGGCGCGCATGGCACGGGGATGCACTTCGGGACAGGCGCTTTCGGGCGGCGCAACGCTTGCGGCCGGCTCCTGGGCCTTGATGTTTGCCATCTTCGGCGGCGCCTATGCCCTGGCCTATTTCGTCAGAAAACTCTGGAACTGAAAGGAGGGCACAATGCCTGTCTTTCCTCTCAAGGCGTTTCAACAGGTCAGCAGCGCGAATCCATGGACTTACCTGGTATTCGGCCTGATCGGGTTCGCGTTCGGTTTTGTGCTGGAAAGCAGCGGATTTGGCAACTCCCGCAAACTGGCCGCTCAGTTCTACTTCAAAGACTTGACCGTGCTCAAGGTTATGTTCGGCGCCATCGTGACCGCCATGGTGCTGCTCTTCACGGCCTCAGGGATGGGAATTCTGGACTTCAATCAGGTATGGGTAAATCCCACCTATCTCTGGTCTGGCATTCTGGGTGGCCTGATCATGGGGATCGGCTTCATTATTGGCGGCTTCTGCCCTGGGACTTCGGTCGTCGCTACCGCCACAGGGAAACTGGATGGCCTGTTCTTCCTGCTGGGCGGCTTTTTTGGCGCTTTCCTCTTCGGGGAGACCGAAAAATATTTCGATCAATGGTGGAACACTTCAGGATACTACGGTCGCCTGCTCCTGCCGGAGGTCTTTGGCCTGCCGACCGGGGTCGTTGTGATGCTGATCGTGCTGATGGCGCTCTTCATGTTCTGGGGCGCAGAACAACTGGAGCGCATTTTCGGGCAACGAGACCTGAGCCGCGAACCGAAGATGCGGATGGTCGGCGCCTTGTTCCTGCTCGTTTTCGCCGCCCTGACCATTGTCCTCGGTCAACCCTCGTTAGAGGAAAAATACGCGCGCATTGCCCCCCAAAAGGAACCGCTCCTGCAAAGCCGGGAGGTCTATGTCTCGCCGGCTGAAGTCTTCCATACGATTCACAAGCAATATATACGCCTGGTCTTGCTGGATGTACGGCCAGAGGTACAGTATAACCTCTACCATATCCGAGGCGCAGAGAACGTCCCCCTGGAGCAAATTCCGGCCTACATCCGCAAACTTTTAGCCTACCCTCCTTCCAACACCGTTTACGTTGTCATCAGCAACGATGAAAAGCTCTCCACCCAGGCCTGGAAAATGCTGGTCGCTGGTGGAGTGCCGAACGTCTATATCCTGGAAGGCGGGTTGAACAACTGGCTGGCCGTCTTTGGGAAAGACGATCCCCAAATCAAGGCATTGTCAGTTTCCACTTCTGCAGAAGAGGAGTTGCGCTATCTCTTCCCGGCTGCCCTGGGAGATCGTTACCAGAGCGCGGCTCCGAGTCCGATGAAGTATGAAGAACTGGAATACGAGGAAAAAATCAAGCTAGAGCTAAAGCGCGATAAGAGTGGTGGAGGGTGTGGTTAGGAGGGCAGGTACGCTAAAAAGCGAACGCAGCGATGGCCGCGCAAAGGCATCGCTGCGTTTGTTTTTAAGCTCCCTTTTCAATAGAGCCATATTTTCATGGAGTGTCATTAGAAGTTTGCGGAGAAGATTCCGGAGGCCCCTGCCATGGTAAAAAACGAATGAATGTATTGACATGTTCATCACCGTGGATGGAGATACGCTGCAAATAATATAAACTGCTTCTCCACTGGTTGGCTGTATATCCCGATGCGCCCATGGCTGCAATGTATCCCGCCTCTCTGGCATAGCGTCGCGCAGAATCACTGACATATCCGAAAGGATACGCAAAAGTAAGAACAGGTACTCCTAACAGTTCCTCCAGCTTACGGCGCGAATCAACGATTTCCGCTCGTAAGCGAGTTTCATCCAGCTCCCTCAAGTCAGGATGAGAAATGCTGTGACTCCCAACCTCCCAGCCAGCGTTTACCATCTCTTTGATTTCTTCCACACTCAAGTAGCCTGGCTGGCCAATATAGTTATACGGAAGATAAAGCACGCCTGTAAAACCATACTTTTTCATCAAGGGGAAAGCATGAGTATAAATATCTTCGTTTGCATCATCGAATGTCAGAAGAACTGGTCGTGGGGGTAAAAGAGCACCTTGTGTGAGAGCCTGCACCAGTAAAGTTGTTGAAATCGTTGTATATCCCCACTCTCGAAGTAAGCCGAGTTGCTTTTCAAAATTATCTAATGAAACATAATATGGATTGTACATATTAGAATCTGTTATGTGGTGATAAATAAAAATTGGAACAAGAATCTCGCCAGGGCCTTTTAAAGTCCAGGGCGGGGTAGGTGTAAAAGTGGGAGCGGGCCTGAAAGTGGCTGTGGCTGTCGGCGCCGGGGTGGGTGAAAAGGCCGCTGCGGTCATGGTAACCCCCGTCACCACCGTCTGGATAGCGCCCAGGTAAAGCTGTGCTGCATCTACCGTAGGGATTGGTGGCGTGGTCGGCGTATGGGTGCAGGCTATCAGAAAAACCAGCAGAAGGGCTGAAATACACTTCCAAAGCGTCATTCGCCTTATTATACCAGCGCAAAGCCGGCCACGAAGGCAGCGGTCATCAGCAGCAGAAGGGCCGGCAGGATGCGCAGGATGGTGGTGCGCGGCAGGATGGGTTTGCCCGCTTTCAGGAAGGACAGCAGCAGACCACCCAGTCCGATGAGCGCGCCGCCCAGCCCAACCAGCGCGAAACCGGGGCGGGTGACTCCCTGCGCCGCCAGGACACTCGGCAGGAGAAAGATGATCATCCCGGCCACGCCGTGGACGACGGCCAGGACGAGGGTCGGCAGTTTGCCCTTCAGCGGCAGGGAGCGGGTCAGCGCAATCGCCAGGAATCCGCCGAGGACGAAGAGCAGGTAGGGGGTCCGCCACGCAGCGAGGTGTTCCCATACCAGTCCCAGCGACAGGCTGAGCGGGATAATGGTCGAGACGATGACGACGAGGGGAGAATCCAGCACCTCGAAGCCAAGGATGATGAGCAGCAGTCCCGCCACGAGCAGGACGCCGAATCCGATGGTATAGGCCGTGATCGGCACGGCCCCCAGGCCGTTGATGCCCACCGCCACTTGATAGGCAGCGAGCAGGCCGGTGAGGAGAAGAAGGACGCGGTCGAGAGGGG
>JAGHYK010000096.1 GCA_017743695.1 Chloroflexota bacterium | reverse complement strand
CACTGCTGCGGCTGCTGGTGATTAACGAGAACAAAGGAACAGCCCCCGCGGTCAGTCGCCGTCTGTCGTCCGCGGTCCGCCGTCTGTAATCGTTGATTCGTTCCCCCATTCGTTGACGGTCTTCCCCGCAGGCTGGAAAGCCTGTGCTACGGCGGTCTGTTCTCTGTCATCCAGCCTCGCTCCCAGGCGCCCCCTATGAGCCAACCGCCCGCACTTCGGGACGCTCACGGCGCAGCGTCACCAGGCAAGGGGCTACAGTGGTAATCGTCACGCGCTGCCCTTGCGGGAAGATGATCTCGGTTTGTCTGGCCTCCCGAAAGATTTCCAGGCCGCGATACCTCAGGCGCACCGGCCAGGGAAAAGGATTATAGCCCTCCAGGCGTATCAACGACGGGGAGTAGATCTCCACCCCCAGCGTTCGCAGGAAGAGGGCGAGCGGGAAAAGGCCGAGAAGATGGGAGCGCTCTCCCATCCCTTCGCCGCTCTCCGCATGATAGTAACGATAAAACGTGCGGCGGGTCTGCAAGGTGCGGACCGTTGCGTTCATCAAGCGTTCCACCAGGCGCGCCGCTTCTTCCCGCCAGCCATATCGCAACAGCCCTTCCCCGATCAGCCAGTTCCAGGGCATTTCCACACGTTGGGCCAGCGCTTCCGCCTCCTTTGCCGGCGCACGAGCAAGGGTCGGGATGCCATAGGGGCGCCCAAATCGCTGAGGGTTTTGCAAAACCTGATGCAGGATCGCCTGCGCCTGATCGGGGTCAGGAGCGCCGCTCCATAGTGGCAGCAACGTGGTGATGTCTTCCATCCCCAGATCGGGAACGCGCACCAGCACCTGGTGCTCCGGGGCTATGCCCTCGATCCGTATCGCCTCCAGCGAAGTGTACAATCTCCTGGAAGTAGCCGTCAGACCACCGCTGCGCCAGCGCATGGAGCTGGTCGTGAATTGCTCGACCTCCCGCCCATCTTCCCACAATGTAATGCGCGGATGGCAGCGGAGCGGCTCGCAAAGCACCTCGATCACCAGTCGGAGGGGGGAGCGGAAACGTTTTCCTAACCGCACTTCGCCTTCCCCGCGGTGACGGAGCAGGAGTCTACCGCCGAAGGCGACATGCGCTTCCCGATCCAGATAGCGATAGGCGCTCTGCCGCCGATCCCAGGCCTGCTCCAGCGCGGCGCGTAACTTCGCCACCTGGGCAGCCACCAGAACCCGCTGCTCTTTGCGAAACGTCGCCTCGTCAAACAGCGCTTCCAGCGCCTCTGCTTCTTTCACCAGCATTGCCAGCAGCCCCGGCGCCAGCACTGCGCTCAGCTCGATGCCCTGCGACCATGGATTCCACAGGTCGAAGAGTGGGTGATCCTCAAGGCCAATCTGAGCCTCATGGCTCCATTGCGGCAGGCCATCGCGATCGGCATCCTGGGCAGGAGAGAACCAGTACCAGAAGAACGAAAGCAGCGCCTCGAAGTCCTGCGCCGTCAGGGAAAGGTTGCCCTGGCGCGCCAGGGATGCCAGCAGGGGCAAAGCACCGATGCGCGCCATGGCAGGGGCAAATGGACGGAGAGGAATGTGCCCGTTTGGCTCCTGACGCTCCAGAAACAGGTTCAATAAGGGGCGCGCGGTCCACGGCAAAAGCGAGGCCAGATACAACGCTTCCAGGGGAGTCAGTCCTTGCCAGCTCAGAGGGGAATCGCTCCCGTTTTCCAGGGAAGCGTAACCGCTATCAGGCTGACGGGAGGCGACAAACCGCGGGGGAGTGTTCCCCAGGATCAGACGGGCGGCCTCTTTCTGCGCCATGGCAAGGACGATGTCCCAGGTGCGTTCACCGGTCTGGATTTCAAGCATCTGGGAGGCGTTCAACAGCTCCAGGCGCGCTTTTTCTGCTTCCCAGGGGCGCGCGGCCAGACGTCGCGCCCGATCCAGCGATTGCTTCTCATCCTCCAGCGCAGTTGTCACCCAGACGATTTGACGAAGCCCGCCGGGCAGGAGAGAGAAATCCACCCGCAACGAGGGGAAAGGCCCCTCGCCCGGCTCGACATCGCCGGTCATAAAGATCAACGGCGTAAGGTTGCCCGTGCGCCCTGCAAGTACGTTGATCAGGTTGAGTTTCTGCACGCGCAGCGGCATCCCCTGCAAGGGGATCAACAGGCCGCAGGTCTCCACGCGCAGGCGTCGCACCGCTTGCGAGCGATTCAGGATTGTCAGTCGCCCGGCAAGGGCATGAGATTCAGGCACCCAATACTCTGCCTGGACTTCGATCCCCTCAAAGGGGGCAAAGGAAAGATGCAGAAAATTCGGATAAAAAGCGCGCACCGTGGGAGGAGAGGCCAGTTCAGCGGGCGCGGTTACCATCCGCGTTCCTTCGCGAAAGCGGTGAAAGACGCGCATGGATCGGGCGCGCAAGCCATAGGTGGTATAAAAGCTCAGTGCGGCCGGCTCCCCTGTTCCCCACTCCATTTCCCACACATGATCGTTGCCCGCATCCACCTCGCACAACCTTCCATCGGCAGAAAAAGTCAGCGCCAGCGGATCGGCAGCAGTCAGAGACCACTCAGGCATACATGCATTTTACGGGAGAGAGAGGAAGTTGACAAGATCAGGCAAGGCAAAAGAGAATACCTGATGACCTCCAACGAACAGAGATCGGTTATAATTTGGAGTGCCTCTCTCCACACTGTTTTAGCGTCACCCTTGAGTGAGGAACTGGTTTTTTGAAAGTAAAAGGAGAGTTTTTCTATGCCAGCTATGGAACGTTTTACCCAGCGCGCCAAACGCGTGCTCAGCATTGCTCACCAGGAGGCTGAACGTGCCCGTCACGCGAGCATCGGGACCGAGCACCTGCTCCTGGGATTGATCGAAGAGGAGGGCGGAGTGGCCGGGCGCGTGCTACGTGAACTTGGCCTGGAACCGGGACGCGTGCGAGAGATGGTGATGCGCGTGGTCGGGGAAGGGCGGAGCAGCACAGGCAACCGTCTGGAACTCGCCTATGAAACGCAGCAGGCGCTGGAATATGCCATGGATGAGGCGCGCCGCATGGGACATCACTACATCGGCACCGAACACCTGCTGCTCGGCCTGGTACGCGCCGAAGGCAAAGGGATGGAAGTGCTGCGCCGCCTCGGTATCACCCCGGAACAAATCCGCCGCCAGACGCGGCGTGTCCTCAACGAAGGCTCCACCGCGCCGGCCCCAGTCGGCGCACGGGAGGCCGCCCGTGGCCAATCAAAGACTCCCCTCGTGGATCAACTGGCTGTAGACCTGACCGCCCTGGCCGA
Source organism: Chloroflexota bacterium (assembly GCA_017743695.1). Taxonomy (GTDB): domain Bacteria; phylum Chloroflexota; class Anaerolineae; order Anaerolineales; family Villigracilaceae; genus 630D-37. The sequence continues at coordinate 5,940 of JAGHYK010000096.1, read as the reverse complement.
AGAGAAGAAACTCGATCCGGTCATCGGACGTGAGACAGAGATCGAACGCGTGATCCAGATCCTTGCCCGACGCACCAAAAACAATCCAGCCCTGATCGGCGAGCCGGGCGTTGGCAAAACCGCCATCGTGGAAGGCCTGGCACAACGCATCGTGGAGGGAGACGTGCCGGCGCCGCTGCTCAACAAGCGCGTCTTGCAGCTCGATGTCGGCTCACTGGTGGCCGGGACGATGTATCGGGGACAGTTTGAAGAGCGTCTGAAGCGGGTGATTGAGGAACTCAAGCAATCGGGCGCCATCCTCTTCATAGACGAGCTACACATGCTGGTCGGAGCCGGGGCAGCCGGTTCCGCAGTCGATGCGGCCAACATCCTTAAGCCGGCGCTTTCACGCGGCGAATTGCAGGTGATTGGCGCCACCACGCTGGACGAATATCGCAAGTACATCGAATCCGATGCCGCCCTCGAACGTCGCTTCCAGCCCGTGATGGTAGATGAACCCACCATCGAGGAGACTATCGAAATCCTGCGCGGCATTCGCCCGGCCTATGAGGAGCATCATCGCCTGATCATCTCCGATGAGGCGTTGGAAGCGGCGGCGCATCTTTCGGCCCGCTATGTGACCGAACGCTTTTTGCCCGATAAGGCGATTGACCTGATTGACGAAGCGGCCTCCCGCGTGCGCATGTACAAAAGCCCATCGGCGCGCGAGGCGCGTGACCTCTTCCAGCAGCTCCGCCGTGTGCGCGAAAATCGCGCCCTGGCTCAGGAGGAGGGCAATGCCGAAGAAATGCGCCTCTGGGAAGAGCGCGCCTATGAACTGGAAGAGCGACTTGAACGCCTGCGAGTCGGCTGGGATCGCGCTAACAGCCCGGTCGTCACCTCCAGAGACATTGCCGAAGTCGTTTCCATGTGGACCGGCATTCCGGTCATGCAATTGAGCGAAGAAGAATCCCAGCGCCTGCTACGGATGGAAGAAGAACTGGGCAAGGCGATCATCGGCCAGGATGAAGCGATTCAAGCCATCGCTCGCGCCATTCGTCGCGCCCGCGCCGGCTTGAAAGACCCGCGCCGCCCAATTGGCTCGTTCATCTTCCTGGGGCCGACCGGCGTCGGCAAGACCGAGCTGACCAAGGCCCTGGCGAAGTTCCTGTTCGGGAGCGAAGAAGCAGCCATCCAGCTTGATATGTCCGAGTTCATGGAGCGCCACACGGCCTCCCGCCTGGTGGGCGCGCCGCCCGGCTATGTGGGCTATGAGGATGCCGGCCAGTTGACCGAAGCCCTGCGCCGCCGCCCGTACTCCATTGTCGTCTTCGACGAGATCGAAAAAGCGCATCCGGAAGTCCACAATATGTTGCTTCAGATCATGGAAGAGGGGCATCTTTCCGATGCTCGCGGGCGCCGTGTGGATTTCCGCAACGCCATCATCGTCATGACCTCGAACATCGGCGCCGAGGAGATCCGCCGTCAGACCTCCCTGGGCTTCCAGCTCAAGCGCGACCAGGCCCTGGAAGAGCGCCTTAGCTACGAGGAGATGCGCAAGAAGTTGAACGATGCCCTGCGACGCGTCTTCCGCCCCGAATTCCTGAACCGCGTGGACGGCGTGATCATCTTCCGCTCCCTCAACAAAGAAGACATCCAGAAGATCGTGAGCCTGGAGCTGAACAAAGTTGCCGAGCGCTTGAAAGAGCATAATTTGACGCTGATCGCTACGCCCAAAGCGTTGAGCCTGCTGGCGGATCTGGGCTACGATCCCGAAATGGGAGCCCGTCCTCTGCGACGTGTGATCCAGCAACGGGTGGAAGATGCGCTTTCGGACGCCCTGCTGGCCGGCCAGTTCCACCAGGGGGATACTGTGCTGGTGGATGTCAACGACGAAAATCAAATTGTGCTCTCCCGCCAGGAGCTACAACCCGAAGCAACCCCGTAATGGTGGATGAATCCAGAGGCAGGCTGAAAAGGCCTGCCTTTATTTTTTGAGGCGTTTGCTTTCGGGTAAAATTCAGCCATGAAATCCTACACCCGTTACGTCTGTCAACAATGCGGTCGAGTGGTTGCCTCGTATATGGGGCGGTGCCCGCAATGCGGCGCTTATAACAGCATGGTCGAGGAGGTGGTGCGCGAAGAGACGACCTCGCAGGTGCAGCAGAAAGTACGAGGCCTGAACGCGCGCTCCATGCCGCGGTCGCTCGGCGAGATCGGGGGAGAGGTCGAAGAGCGCCTGCGCTTACCGATGGGGGAATTCGCCCGCGTGTTAGGGGGGGGCATTGTGCCCGGTTCCATCGTACTCCTCGGCGGCGATCCGGGCATCGGCAAATCTACCCTGATGCTTCAGATGGCAATGGAAATGGCGCAACGCCTGCGCGTGCTGTATGTCTCTGGCGAAGAATCGGAAAGGCAGATCAAAATGCGCGCCATGCGCTTGCTGGGGAACAAACAGCCGGTGCCTCCTGAGCTATTTCTGGTCACCGAGACCAACCTGAACCTGATCCTCAACCACGTTCAGGAATTGCGCCCTTCGCTGCTCATCGTGGACTCGATCCAGACCGTCTATCTGCCAGAGCTTGAAACCTCGGCGGGATCGGTGACCCAGGTGCGCGAATGTGCATCCCAATTGCGCGAGCTGGCGAAATCCAGTGGCATTTCTGTCTTTCTGATCGGACATGTTACCAAAGAAGGGATGATCGCCGGGCCGCGAGTTCTGGAACACATTGTGGATACCGTGCTTTACCTGGAAGGGGATCGCTTTCAGGCCTATCGCCTGTTACGCTCGGTGAAGAACCGCTTTGGGGCCACTTCAGAGGTGGGCGTCTTCGAGATGCATGAGAACGGGTTGAAAGAAGTGCCCAATCCCTCGGAGGCCTTTCTGGCCGAACGGCTGGTGAACGCGCCAGGCTCGGCGATTGCCGTGACGATGGAAGGCACTCGCCCGTTGCTGGTAGAAATCCAGGGATTGACCTCGCCGACGCAATTCGGCAACGCCCGGCGCACTCCCAACGGGGTGGATTTCAACCGTTTGCTGCTGATCGTCGCTGTGCTGACGCGGCGCCTGGGGATGCGCCTGGCTGAGCAGGATATTTTCGTCAACGTGGTGGGGGGATTGCAGATTGATGAGCCGGCTGCCGATCTGGCCATCGCTGCGGCCATCGCTTCTTCCGAGCGCAACCTGCCCGTACGCGCCGATGCCGTCCTGATCGGCGAGATCGGGCTGGGAGGCGAACTGCGTATGCCCGGACAGATGCCAGCGCGATTGCGCGAGGCGGCCAAGCTCGGCTTCAAGACAGCCATCGTCCCCAAAGCCATCCGCAAGGCCGAACCCTGGCCGGCAGAACTTCAAATCCTGGAGGCGCGTTCGCTGGCGCAGGCCCTTGAGCTTGCCTTGAACCCTGCAGCCACCCCATCCCGTGAGCGAAAAATGGTATGATTGGGGGACGGTAGACCGTGGACGATGGACGGTGCAGGAAAGTTGGAGCGTGGATGATGGACGATGGCCGGACGGGAAGGTGAGAACAGGCCAGACTTCAATCCCATTTCCAGGAGGTTGAAAACATGAAACGTGCAGTCAGTATCAGTATCGGTTCGTCGAAGCGCAACAAAGCGGTGGTGGTGAATCTCTTGGGGGAAGAGATCAGCATTGAACGCATTGGCACCGATGGGGATATGGAAGCCGCAGCCCGCCTTTACGGTGAGCTGGATGGGAAAGTCGAGGCGTTCGGCATGGGCGGCGCCCAGTTGGGGATGCTCGTGGAAGGCAAATGGTATCCGATGCACTCGGTGCAGAAGATGGTGCGCTTTGTCAAAAAGACCCCGATTGTGGATGGCGTAGGATTGCGCAACACGCTCGAAGCCCAGAGCGCCGCTTTCCTGGAAAAGCATCTCAAGGAGTACCTGGACGCTCACGGACGGCGCGCCTTTGTCATCCTGGGCATTGATCGCTGGGGCATGACCCGCTCCTTCGTAGATGCCGGCTACGAGACCATCTTCGGCGATTTTATGTTCGGGCTTGGCCTGCCCATCCCGCTCCGCACGGTCGGCCAGCTCAAGACACTGGCCGCGCTGCTCATGCCGCTGGTCTCACGGCTGCCCTTTGAGTGGCTCTATCCCGTCGGGGAAAAACAGGAAGAGCGTCAGCCCAAATGGGAAAAGTATTTCCAGTGGGCAACGGTGATCGCCGGCGATTGTCACTATATCACCCGCCACATGCCCGAACGCATGGATGGCAAAATCATCTTGACCAATACCACCACCCAGGAAGATGTGGATTTCTTCCGCCGCGCCGGTGTGAAATATCTGGTCACAACGACGCCGGTTCTGGATGGGCGCTCGTTTGGCACCAATGCCATGGAAGCCGCGCTGGTGGCCCTGGCCGGTAAAGGACGCCCGTTGAGCGATGCCGAAATTCAAGAATTGCTCGACCGTCTCCATCTGGAACCCCAGCTCCAGCAGCTCAATTAACCAGGAGGTCGTATGGATGCCATTGTGACAGCGGGAGGCATTCCCCTCCCCGAGGACCCGCTTTACCCTTACACGAACGGCGAACCGAAAGCGCTTATTGACGTGGCCGGCAAACCCATGATCCAGTGGGTGCTGGATGCACTTTCGGAGGCCAGGCACGTGGAGCGTGTCGTCCTTGTCGGCCTTTCTCCCAAGAGCGGCGTCACCTGCCAAAAGCCCCTGTATTTTCTCTCCAACCAGGGGAACATGCTGGCCAACATTCTGTCCGGCATTCATAAGGTGCTTGAGCTAAATCCCCAGGCGGAATATGTGTTGATCGTCTCTTCGGATATTCCGGGGATCAAGCCGTTCATGGTGGACTGGCTGATTGAAACGGCCATGCAAACGCAGGATGACGTCTATTACGGCGTGGTGCCGCGGGAGGTGATGGAAAAACGCTATCCGAACTCAAAACGCACCTACACGCGGCTGAAGGATATGGAGGTGTGCGGCGCAGACATCAATATCGCCCATGTACGCATGGCCACGCAGCACCTTGATCTCTGGGAACGCCTGATCGGCAATCGGAAAAGCCCGCTCAAACAGGCGGCCACCCTCGGGCTGGATACGCTTTTCCTGCTTTTGACGCGCCGCATCACGCTGCAGGAAGCGGCAGAGCGGGTGAGCCAGCGCATTGGCATCCGCGGGCGAGTGATCGTCTGGGAACATGCCGAAGCCGGGATGGATGTGGATAAGCCCCATCAGTTAGAACTCCTGCGCGCCGATCTGGCGCGAGAACAGGAGGAGGCCGGCGCGGCATGAGATCGTGGTCCATGCAACTGGAGGCCTGGGATGCGGCCATCTCGCAGCGCCTGCGGCTGAGCGAAGGGCGGCGCGGGCTGCGCTGGATCGCCATCTTCCTGGCCCATTCGGGAGATTCCTGGTTTTGGGGCGCGGGGCTGCTGCTCCTGATCGGTTGGGGAGGCCCCTTCTGGCGCTCCTGGGCATTGATTCAGTTGAGCGGTATTTTCCTGCTGGCGGTTCTGGTCATGGGGCTGAAGTTCACGTTTCGCCGCCGCCGACCGGAAGGGGCCTGGGGGAAGATTTACCGCGCCACCGATCCACATTCCTTTCCTTCCGGACACGCGGCGCGAGCCATTTTCCTGGGGGTGCTTTCCCTCTTCCTGGGGCCGCCCTGGCTGGCCGGCCTGTTACTCCTGTGGGCGCCGCTGGTGGCCCTGGCACGCGTCGCAATGGGGGTGCATTATCTTTCGGATGTGCTCGGCGGCCTGCTCTTTGGCCTTTTGCTGGCCCTCGGTTGGGCGCGCGCGCTGGGATTTTAATGTTTATTTCAATCCACGCTCCCCGTGGGGGGATGACAGACGGCGAAGGTTGTGCTGGATGCCATGTGGGGAAGCCATCCGCGCCCGGTTTTGCTCTATCCCCCGCCCTCAGGCAGGATGAAGCGGGTGATGAAGCGGGCCAGGCCGCGGGTTTCGATCTCCAGGC
>JAGHYK010000095.1 GCA_017743695.1 Chloroflexota bacterium | reverse complement strand
TTACGGGGCAAGGGTCGCAAACCCCGTTTACGGGGCAGGGGGTTCCTCCGCCGCCCGAACCTTTCCCGGAAGGCTGGGAGGAGGCCTGGCAACCCTCCATGGATGAGCTAATGATCGCGGAGGGGCTATCCCCAACTCCGTTTACGGGGCAACCCCAAACCCCGCTGGCGGCGCAGGGGGTGACGCCTCCTGCCTCCCCTGCGGCCCCTGCCTGGGGTGTGGGAACGCAGCCGGGGCCGATCCTGAACGCGCCGGGTGGATACACCCCTCACCCTGCTCGCGTGGCAGATACCCCTAACCCCGCTGGCGGAGCAGGAACCCCTAACCCCGTTTACGGGGCAGGGGTCCCAAACCTCGTTTACGGGGATGAGGTCAAACGCTGGCTCGAGTATCCCCTGGAAGGTTTTCTACCTTTCGTTCACGAGGCTGGGGTGCACACGGAGCGTACCCCCTCCAGTCCACCGCAACAGATCACCATTCTCATCCATTCGACCGGCGACAAAGCGCGGGATCGGCGGCGAATTCGCATGTTGTATGGTCTCTTGAGCAGTCATCACGGGCGAGACCGTTTCTCCTTCCATATCGTCGAAGGAGGGCGTTCGTTCCTGATTGATTTTCCGAATTCCACCACGCATATTTCACCACGCCTGCTGCGGGAGCTGCGGAGTCTGCTTGGTGAAGAATCCTGGCGCATTGAGGAGATACAATGAGCAACGGAGAAGCATTGCGCTCGGCGATGCGCCTGTGGGCCAGCGGTGTGGCTGTGCTTACGGCGCGTCATGGAGAGAAGACCCACGGAATGACGGTGAATTCATTCACTTCGATTGCCCTCGACCCGCCGTGGGTGAGCGTTTCGCTGCAGCGCGGCACGCGCACGCGTGAACTGGTGCTGGCAAGCGGCTTCTTTGGCCTGACCATTCTCTCCGCGGATCAGCGAGAAATCTCGGAACGCTTTGCCGGACGCATTTCAGAGGAAGGGGATCGGCTGGCTGGATTGGCCACGCAAACGCTGCAGAGCGGGGCGCCGCTCCTGGAAGGAGGACTGGCCTGGCTGGATTGCCGTGTGGTGCACACGCTGGATGTCTCTCAGAGCACACTCTTTATCGCCGAAGTGCTCGCCACGCGCATCCTGCAGCCGGAAGGCAAACCGCTGGTTTACTTCAACCGCCAATATCGCCTCCTGCAGGAATGAAAAATCCTCGTAACTACTCAGCCATGTCATTGCGAGCCGTTTTTGGGCGAAGCAATCTCCCGTTTATCAGGCCAGCTTGACCGCTTGGGGATTGCTTCGGGCAAAGAACGCCCTCGCAATGACAACGATGCTGAAATATAACATTGTGGAGCTAAAGACGATAGCCATACCTCACGGTTCAGACGGAGTTCACCATGAGCCTCACACAAGAGGAACGCTCCATCCTGCTCAGGCTGGCGCGTCAGGCGCTGGAAGAGGGCGTGCGCGGCAAGCCCCTGGCGCCCCTCGACCTGAGCCGTTTGCCGCTGCGTTTACGTGAACCGGGCGCCAGCTTTGTCACCCTGACCCGCGAAGGGCAGTTGCGCGGCTGTGTTGGCACCCTGGAGGCCTACCAGCCGCTGGCTGAAGATGTACGCGAACACGCCGTCGCTGCTGCCCTGAACGACTTTCGCTTCCCGCCCGTCACCCCGGAAGAAGTCCCCCACCTGCGCATTGAAATTTCCTGTCTCACGCCGCCCCAATCGCTGGAATACACCTCCCCGGAAGAACTGCTCACCCGTCTGCGTCCGGGCATAGATGGCGTGGTACTGCGTCGTGGCTGGCGTCGCGCCACCTTCCTCCCCCAGGTCTGGGAACAACTCCCGGATCCAGAAACCTTCCTGGATCACCTGTGTCTCAAAATGGGCCTTCCCGCCGGCTGCTGGCGGGAAGGGGAGATGGAGGTGCTGGTCTATCAGGTGGAATCGTTTGAAGAGGAGGAGTGAACGCGTTCACCATCGGCGGTGGACGAATGCACGGGGGGAAGAGAGGAAAAAGGGAAACAGGAAGGGAAAAGAATCGCATCGAGCCTCCTTATCAGACAGCAAGGGAGAGTGTGCCGTAGTCTTCAATGTCTTCTGGATAGCATTCAACCGTGGAAGAGGTAGCCGCTTGCTTATGATCATTTCCCGCATCCTGGCGCACGCGTTCGCGTTCGCGTATCTTTTGCAAGCGTTCTTGCTGTTCCCGAGCACGAGCGGCCTGGATGAGGGCGCGTTTCTCTTCCTCGGTTGGCCTGCGAGGAGTTTGAGGAGGTTGGATTCCCTCACGGCGAAGGCTTCGGAGGGTATGCACTACGATTCGTGAGCTGACCATGATGAAGAGCACCGCGATCACCAGGGAAATCAGAGCCTTACCGCCAAACTCCAGCAGTGCTTCTTTGATGCGATTGAGCCTCTCGAAATGTGCCAGTTCCGCCGCCCTGCGCTGCTGCTGGAATTCCAGTTCCTGCACTTTGTTCTGGAATTCCAGCTCGCGCATCTCCTGATTGTGCTGATGCTGTTGCCAAAGCTCTGCTTGCTCGATCTGGATCCGCGTCGCGTTCAAGGCTCGTTGTTTTTCCACATCCACCATCCCTTTCTGATAATCCAGAAAACTGTGGATGGGGTTGACCACATCTGCTCCGCTGAGAGCGAGCACACCGCAGGCCATAGTCAGCATCAGAATAACGAGAAAAGCGGAAGGGAAGAAAACAATCGGCCTTTCCATGTTTTTTCTCCTTTCTCCAGAGGTTGCTCTGGATTGCCAGATTGGGATTCTTTCCACCTTTAGCTTATCCCCCGAAGCTATCAAAATGAACTGTCAAACGTGAACACTCCCTGGCAAGAGCCTTTCTTCCAGCCAGGGATATTTCTTGCAAGTTTCTTTCATGGATGGGATGAATTCTGACAGAAGTAGATACCCCCCTCTTCTGTCATGGCACTACCCCAGGCAACGCAGCGAACGATCTCTGGAAGGGTTGCTCTTTCCCGCGCTCCATGCCCCACACTCCCCCTGACAGGCGGAGCATGTGCCAGGCCCGCCATAAGAGTCAAAGGGATTCTCCCCTCACTCCATGGTGGTTGATAATGACACGAGGCTCGCAACGAGCAAAATGACCAGTTTGCGAGCGTTTGTCTCTGCTTCAATGTGCCGGGTAATTGGTACCCCCTAATTCAAAAGGCCATGCAGCTTCAGCAGGCGCAAACCCTCCAGTCGCAAAGCTTCAGGGAAAAGCGCTTGATAGATGCGACAATTGGGACTGGGAGCATTCCATTTTCCTTTGGTCCGAAACGTTTCAAGAGGACATCCCCCTGCACAAAAATAACGATACGTGCACGTGTGGCATTGTTCTTTTTGATCCACGCTCAGATTGCGTAACGGGCCATTGCGCACCTTCAGGATGAGATCCCCCTGCAAATGGTCAGAGACCGGCCGGTCAAGTAACATCTGGCATTGCGCAAGTTTCCCCTCATGCGTGATGACCAGATAGGAGATGCCAGCCGCACAGGGATGTTGATGTTCGGTGGCCTGTGCGCGATCAAGCAGACCGCTCAAGAAAGGATAAGTGGGCAAGAACTCCTCAAAAACACGATAGGCGGCCAGCATTCCCTGGATGATCATTTGTTCTTCCGCCGCCAGGTCTTCAGGTGCTCCAAAAGGCTGACGGTAAAAATTCAGGCTCACCGGCAAATTCCGCTCTAATGCCCAGCGAACGGCCTCCGCAATGCCGTGGGCATTGTACCGCGTGACCGTGATGGAGATCGTAGGGATTAATCCTGAGGGGAGCAGTATTTTTTCTATTGTGTTACTTACCGTAGCAAATGAGCCTTTGCCTCCCAGATAGGGGCGCAGCCGATCATGTATTTCTCCAATGCCGTCGAGCGAGATCATCAGGCGCACTCCGTGATGATGTAACCATTTTGCATCCTCCGGCCTCAGGTGAGTGCCGTTGCTTAAAACGACCTGCTCCAGCCTGAGATGATGTGCCTCCGCCTCACGCTGTGCCTGGATAGCCAGGTGGCGAATCAAGGGGAAGTTGAGGCTTGGCTCTCCACCGGCATATTTGAGTTTGACGGCCACAAAATGATGTTCCACCGCATTTTCCATCACTCTCCGAATGGCCTGTTCGCCGATTTCCTGGCTCATGGAGGCCGCATTCTTGTTGACATAACAATAGGCGCATCGCAGATTACATTGATTCGTCACATGTAACCAGACCATCAGCGTATCAGGTTGGGGCACCGAAGGGGCTGGACGATCAAGCGGGAGTAGCAAACGTTGCTCAGCCAGTTGATGATCAATCGGCTGACTCAGAGGTTGCGGAATCTGGAAATCTTGCCAGCGTTTCCAGGCAGCCGTATTGAGCACACAAGGCCCCTGCGGGGCGCGAGGATGGAACACCAGACGGAAATCTCCTGCCAGGTTCTGGCTCCAAACCTCCTCTGCCTGACGATAGCGGGCATCGGCCTGGACCGCAGACACTCGCCTACCCAGGGAAGTCGGGCATGCACAATCTTGCTCAGAGAGACCAGAGGCTTCAGATACGCTCAGCATCGTAGCCGGCGCACATGCACAATCATCCTCCAATACACGTTGACGGGCAGCAAACAAAAGAGGAATTTCATGAGAAGGTTGGAGCATTTGCAGACTCCTTGGAAAGGCCAAAACTCTCCTCGAGAAAGCGGTCAATATAGACAGGGGAAGTACCAGAAAGATGCTCTAACCGATATACGCGCCGGAATTTCAGACAGTATTCGTTGAAACGATCCATCTCAAAGCGGTTCAGGCCTTTGACGAATTCATAGAGTGCATCATAAGTCACATCTAAGGCGCTGGATGTGGGGGAGAGCAGGAAGGCATAGCCAATGGCCAGCGTATATGCTTCGGCTGCTCCTTCCAATTCATGCTGCACTTTTTTATCCCTGGCCAGAGCTTTTTGCCGTTCTTCTTTGCTTTGTTCTGGATGGCTCTCTTTAAAAGCCTCCGTCAATTCGATAAACCGCTTGAATCGTATCCGCCCTTTCAAACCATAAATTTTGCTCAACTGCTGGTACAGGTAGAGATCATCCCGTTCCGCAGGCGGCGCGGATCCTTCTGCAAATTGCGCTTCTTTGGGAATGCTTTCTATCGCTTCCTTGAGCACTTGTTCGGCAGCGTTCATATCCCCATAGTAATAGTGAGTCCAGGCAATGTTGACGCGTGCATCCAGCTCCAGACGCAAATTCTTCAGCTCACGTGCCTTTTTGACAGCCTGGCTAAGGTAGTTGAGCGCCTCATTGTAGTGGCGTCGTTTGCGTTCCTTGTCGGAAGCAAGGGAAATCCGATCTCGCTCCAGGCAGCCGCGTTCGATCCAGGCCTCTACCAGACGAATCTTTTCCTCCCGCTCGGTAAAAAGATTCACCGCCTCATCCAGCACTTGAATCGCCGTTTCCAGAATGCGTTCCGGATCATCTCCGCGCAAATGAAAGCGCTCCGCGGATCTTGCCAGACGGCGCAAGGCTTCCCCAAGCTGCAACAGCGCCAGCCCGAGCCCTCGATTCTCTTCAGCCCTGCGAAAATAGGCAGTAGCGATGGCCGCCTCCACCCAGGCGAGATCGGGACGGTAATGGTCATTATCAATCAATGCCAGCGTGTTATAAGAGTAGGCCAGGGGTACATCCGCCCCCAGTTCGCGACGCAGCTTCAGCCCATCCAGGCAAACGCGCCGCGCCCGGTGATAACCACTCTCAGAAAGCACACGCGAGAGGTTATTCATTGCATTTGAGAGAAGTTCTTTGGAATCTATCTGTCGAAATATTTGAATCGCCCGATTGTAGTGCTCTCTGGCCTTTCGGTTACGTCCTAATTGTGCATATCCATATGCAATGTAGTTGTGGTATAAACCAATGACCCGTTTGATTTTGGTCTCTGCTGGATGGTCAATAAAACCATATTCTCCGTTTTCCAATAGCTCATCTTGTCCATGACTGGCGAGAATTTCAAGCCGCTTTACATTCTCCTCCATTTCATTTACTACACCTTCAAGGCCCTCTCCCAAAAAGATGCGGGCATAATCTCGCCATAGTGCACGTTGCAACCGTGTCAACGAGTGATGCCAGGAACGTTCTGCCGGTTCTTCGCTATCTGGAGGATAATCTTGCCGGAGCTTTGCCTCTAATCGCTCATAAAATTCGAGGGTTTTCTTATATTCCTCTTTCAACGCAAATCGCTTTAGCCAGTAAGTAACATCTTCTTGCTGGCTGACACGCTTAAGCGCGCTCAGTGCAGATTCTTTTCTGCTCTTCAATGCTGGCCAATCTCTAAAAGTGCCAAATTCTTCTAAAGCAAATGTAGGGTTTTCAAGTATTTGCCAGAGTTCAGCCTGAATGAGCAACTCAAAATCTGGATCTAGGGCTAACCATTTTTGATCAGCTAATTCAAAAACTCTTAAGTTAAGATTAGTCACAGGATCAGCTAACAAGGCATAGTGTAAAGCCTCAAATTCCCAACGATGTAATGCATTGTATATATTCGTGCGGTGTAAACGTTCATTCTCAGTCAAGACAGGAAAGTGTACGTCTCGGTAAACACGAGAGGGAACAGTGATAGGGATTCTACTTTCCTCAATCTCACGAAGCATACTTAACTCTTTCATCTGCTCTCTATACTGATACCGCGCCCATGCTTCCAGTTTTTCATAGCGCGCCTTACGACTCTGACGCTCTTCTTCCCGCCACTTTTCCTCCTGGGAGATATGCCGGGCATATATGCGATAAATTTCGTCTTGCAGGCCAAGACGCCCATCTGGCCGCTTTTTGACCAGAGAGAGATGGGCCAGTTCTTTCAGCTCCTCTTCAATTTCTTCTCGCAATTTTGCGGCTTGAGAGCTCTTCAGCCACGCTTCGGGATCGCTGTCATCGGAGAGGAGGAAAGCCAGTTGTTCTGCATCCAGGCCGCGGGGCGTCTGGATTAAGACGCGCAGGATTTCACTGCGTCTTCCGCCGCGGGGGGAGAAAAGCAAACGAATGAACCGGCTCTCCACTTTTCGCTGGATGTCTTCCAAATCCTGGCCAGATGGAGGAGGAGAAAACAGCTCTTCAGGGAGCGAAATGGATTGGAGCAGGAGATCGGTGTAAAGCGCCAGTCGCACCGGTTGACCGCCGGTATATGTGTGCAAAGTTTCGCTCAACTGTTCAGCGATGTGGCGTAAATCGGTGGCCAGTTCCTTTTTTCCCTTCCCCTCCCAGCTATCAGCCAGGGTTTGCAGGAACTGACGCGTTTCTTCAGCCGTGAAGGGCTCGAGTTTCAGTGAAGATACCCTGCAGGCAGGATTTTGAGCGGCGGCGCTGGTAACGTCAGCGAAGAAGCGCTCTCCGCTCGGCTCATTGCAGCGCCCGGCCAGGATGAAGGTGAGATTGGCAAAATCACCCCTTTCCAGGCGTTCCAGGAACCAGTAATAAGTGTGAAATTGCAAATCCTCTCGGGAAAGCAATCCTCTGTCAATTAACCATTGTGTTCCCCCAATCGGAGAAAGCCTTTCAACGGTGTCCAGCACGATCACCAGGCGTTGCCTCCTGGCATTCTCTTTCAGTTCCTCCAGAAAATATTTTTCGGCCTCACGAGCCAGGCTTTCGATGTAACGCGGGTCCCCCATCCATTGGCGCTGCGTTTGTAACCGGTTGTACGTGGCATCATACTTCGGGAAGCTCACCGGACTGCCTGCCCAAACCAATGCATCCCGCACTCCCTGGATAAAGTTCAGGCGCGCATGATAACCTGGATTGGCCATGTCGAGCAAGTCAGCAAAAACAGCCTGGCCAGGGTAGCGAGATCCCCAATCCAGCTCTGCAGGAATTTCCCCCAGGGCTTCTCGCAGCAAAGGATTTCCCCCTCGCCATAAGACCTCCTCAGCCAGTCGAGATTTCCCTAATCCCCCCGGTGCCTGGAGCAAAATTATCTGACAACTTCCAGCTTCTGCTTCGTAAATTGCCCGACGGATGGATTCCAGTTCTCCCTCACGATTGATCAAGCGAGGCGTGCGCGGAATACTGGTGAAGAGTGGAGTGACCATAGCCCTATCCTCCTCTGAGTCTCTTGAACTCTCGAAGCAATCCCCGAAAACCGCTGGCCAGTGTATGATTAATGGAATTTTCTATCTCTATGATTAACCCCGCCTTAAAAAGACCTGTTATATCCCCGTTCCTGTAGAAATCACTGATTCCAAGTTTCTGTTCCGCCTCTCTACCGCTCCATTCTTCTTCCAGCCCGGCCAGCGTACACAGGTGATCAAACTGGGTGTCAGTTAACGGTGAAAATTTGCCAGAATGTGTGACGGCTTCCCCAATGACCTCACGAATCATAGAAGCATCCGCTCCCTTTAAACTTTTTCCACCCCATGCCTTATAGAAAAGCCCCTCGTTCAACAAGGGATTTTCCCAGAGGTATTCCACAAAGCACTTCATCCAGCTTTCGATTTCAGCGGAGGAAATTTCACCTTTCCCCAGTTCCTCGAACTGTCGGCGTGCGAAGTCACGATTCACATCTCTGAATTTGTTCAAATGCAGACGCGTTTGCTGAAGACGCAAAACGAGCGATCCAAGTCCGATGTTCTCACGGCGGGCAACAATCAGACGCGTACAGGAGGCTGAGAGGATCGGTTCCAGGATTTTACGGCTATACTCTCCAGCCTGTTCGTCTGAAATTTCGTCGTAGCCATCAGCCAGGAAGAGGGGGATATGCTTTGCGGGCATCCCGCAATATTTCTGAACCCAGTTCTGTACAATGGCGCCAGGAGTAGCGTGCGGATCGGACGTTTTTATACCAAGTAAATTCTCTATCAAGCGTCGTGCTTGCTGTTCCGATATTTGGCTGTCCTGAAAAAATTTGGAGGGATGGGGCAGGGAAAACACCTCTACTTCAGAGGGAGGATTGTGAGTGAGATGTTCGATCAATGTAGTCTTGCCACTGCCTGGAGGCCCGATCAGAGAGAGAACGCGCTTTGGAATTCCCTGGTTGTAGATGCCGGGATCGGAGATCCATTTTCTGATCTCATCCATCACCTGCGGACGATCTATGAAAAATGAGCTACTCCTCATGCGGGCCTCCCTCAGGCCGGAAAATTTCGAGGAAGGAGGATCCTCTCTTTGTTCCAGTTCTCTTTCCAATTGTTGCCAGTGGTCATGAGTGATTGTTATCGTGCCCTTTTCTCTCTCGGCACAAATGGCAAACAATCGGTTGATCATCTGTAACAGTTTGCGCGGCGATCCCCCGGAAGCAGCAATCAGCTTCGCAGAAAGTTCCAGATTCGGCGCCGCCAACTGATCCAGGGAACTATACCGGGAACCTCCGGCAAGGGTAACTGCTCGTAAGCGTTGACGGATTAGCTCATTTTGCCACTGGCTATTCCATTCTATTATAATAAGGTTAACATTAAAAGGCAAGCCCGCAGAGTATTCACG
>JAGHYK010000094.1 GCA_017743695.1 Chloroflexota bacterium | reverse complement strand
CAGCGAGAAGCGGGCTTCTTTCCACAAATTTCCTGAAGCAACGATACAGTATCATAAGACCTCCAAAACTTGCCCTCGCCGGCGGAGCGTGTTATAATACGCACCGCTTAGCGATGGTGCCCATAGTTCAATCGGCGGAACGTCTGACTGTGGATCAGAAGGATGTGGGTTCGAGCCCCACTGGGCACCCTGGACGGTGGCCGCAAGGCCACTTTTTGTTTTGGCTGCTCCTGCTTCTGATGACCGCCTGCGGCCTGGAGATGCCGGCTGCGCCCACTGCGTTCGCAACGCAACCCCTTCCTTCTGCCTCTCCAATTGCGCCCCCCAGCCCTACCCCCAGCCCTGTCCCTCCCACGATGACCCCCTCGCCGCTGGAGGGTCTGCGCATCGTTTACAGCACGCCAGGCGGCCTGTGGCTATGGCAGGCAGGTCAGACGCGCCCGCTGACCTCTTCCGCCGCGGATAGCGACCCTCGCTTTTCCCCCGATGGAGAATGGCTCACCTTCCAGCGCGATCAGACGCTATGGGGTCTGCACGTGCAAGACGGCGAAGCGCGCCCACTCGTCACCCCTGACTACTTAAGCCTGATCGCACCCGATCAGAAGCTACGCCTGGGCGCCTTCGCCTGGATGCCCGGCACCAGCAATCTTTTCTTCACCACCCTCCAGCGCACACCGCAGGGATGGGAGCCTCGCTTCGATCTGCACGTAGTAGACGCGCGCCTCGGTCAACCGCTCCTGATCCTGCCAAACGGCAGCGGCGGCATTCCGTTCTTTTCACCCCGCGGCGCATGGCTGGCCCTGGTTCGCGCAGGAGAAATTGCACTCACCGCCACCCCATCGCTCAAACCGCGCCGCGTCTTCACCTTCAAACCCCTCCCCAAATTTCTCCCCACGCTGCACTGGCTGCGGGATGAAAGCGGTTTCGTCTTCCTCCTGCCCCCTGATCCCTCCCAGGCCACTCCAACCCCCGAACCCTCGTCACCCTATCCGGCGCTGCTTCCCACCCAGTGGTGGGGCATCTCCATCGAAGGAAAGGCGCGACGGCTCGGAGAATTCGAGGCCGAAAGGTTCAGCATCGCAACCCCGGTCGTTTCCCCTAACGGCGATCAGCTCCTCTACCTCTACCCCTACCGGAAACGCGGCCAGCACGAAATTCACATCCGCGATGTGCTCGGCAACGATCTTTTCTACACCTCCTACCGCTATGGCAAGATTGCCCCCCTCACCTGGCTCCCCGACGAGCTACACTTCATTTACTGGGCCGATTCACCCCAAAGCCTCTGGCTGGCGCACTACGGTGAACCCGCCCGTCCGCTGCTCACAGACCTGAACATAGACGCCTTGCTGCTGGCCGACGAGACCTTTTTCATCTTCCGCCACGGGAGCGAGATCTTCCTGCAAACCTGGAAAGGAGAACGCCTCCTGTTGATCCAGGGCAGCGGGGAGGAGGTGGACGTTTTCCGTTGATCGCAGGGTCATCCAGTCGCAGGTGCGGGGAAACAGGCGGTGAGGAGGCGCATTCCTCGCATTCCACTCCGTGTATAATCTGCGACATGGAGCTACGCACTGCTGACTTCGATTACGATCTCCCCGAGTCCTTCATCGCCCAGGAGCCGCTGGAACCGCGGGATGCGGCCCGTCTGATGGTGCTGCACCGTGAGGATGGGCGGATCGAGCATCGCATTTTTCGCGAGATCGGCGAGTATCTGCGCCCCCACGATGTGCTGGTGCTCAACCAGACCCGTGTCCTGCCGGCGCGTCTGTTTGCCCGTAAGGAAAGCGGCGGCCGGGCGGAAATCCTGCTCCTGCGCCGCCTGGATGAACAAAGCTGGGAATGCCTGGTAGGAGGGAAAGGCCTGAAAGCAGGCCGCCGTCTGCTGCTGAGCGAAGCCCTTGAAGCCACCATCCTGGAAGAGAAAGAAGGCGCACTGCGGATCGTTCGCTTTTCCTCGCCCCTGACCCCGGAGTTGCTCTTCCGCCTGGGGCAGGTACCTTTACCCCCCTATATCCATCGCCCCCTCCACGATCCAGAACGCTATCAGACGGTTTACGCCCGTCAGCCGGGCTCGGCAGCTGCGCCCACCGCCGGATTGCACTTTACGCCGCGCTTGCTGCAGGAGCTTCAGGCGCAGGGTATCCATCTCGCCTATATCACGCTTCACATCGGCCTGGATACCTTTGCCCCGGTGACTGAAGATCGCCCCACCGAGCACAAAATCCACACCGAATGGTGCGAAGTGGACGAGGTCGCGGTCGAGACGATCCGCGCCGCCCGCGCCCAGGGAGGGCGAGTGATCGCAGTCGGCACGACTTCGGTGCGCGCCCTGGAAAGCGCCGCCACAGAATCGGGGGAACTGCAACCCTACCGCGGCGATACTTCGCTCTTCATTCTCCCCGGTTATCGTTTCAAAGTGGTGGAAGCGATGATCACCAATTTTCACCTGCCGCGCTCCACGCTGTTGATGCTGGTCAGTGCTTTTGCTGGCCGTGAGCGCATCCTGAGCGCCTACGAAGAAGCCAAGCGCCATCAATACCGCTTCTACTCCTTTGGCGATGCCATGCTCATCCTTTGAAGCGTCTGGATTTCCCTATGCCCCAACGCCAGATTTACCTGCTCTCCCCCCGTCAGCTCTCTGCGGAAACGATTGCTGTCACCTTTGCCAAAACCTCGCGCTCACCGCAATCCTTTCGCCAGATCGCGGCCGAACTCAGCGAGGAACAAAGCGCCCGCTTCCACGAAAAATGGGTCATCGGCTATGGTCATGCCTCGGTCGCCGAACATGCCGTCCTCCACATCGCCTTCGAGAACGTCTCCAGGCTGGCCGTCGAATGCATTGAATCGAATCGCCTGGCCTCCTACACCGAAAAATCCACCCGCTATCAGACCTGGAACCTGGACGAATTCTACCTGCCGCCGGAAATCGAGACCTCTCCCTGGCGCGCCCGCTACGTAGAGACAACCCGCCTGCTCTTCCAGACCTATCAGGACATCCTGCCAGCCTTGCGCGCCGAGGTGCGGAAACGCCTGCCTTTGCGAGAGAATGAGACAGAGCAAGCCTGGGATCGGCGCGTACGTTCCCAATACGTGGATGCAGCCCGTTTTCTGCTCCCGGCTTCCGCACTGGCCAATCTGGGAATGACCGTCAACGCCCGCGCCCTGGAACATGCCATCCGCAAGATGCTTTCCCATCCCCTGGAGGAGGTGCGCCAGATCGGCATCCAGTTGAAACAGACAGCACAGGAAGAAGTCCCCACCCTGCTGAAATATGCAGAGGCCTCGCCCTATCTCCAGACGCTTTCCGAGCGTCTACCGCTGGTTGCAAGCAAGCTTGCGGCGCCCTCCCCATCCTCCGGCGACTGGTGCGTGCTGGTCGCCTGGGAGCCTGATGCCGAAGATCGGCTGCTGGCCGCCGCCCTTTACCGTTATGGAAATTTACCCTACCTGGAAGCCCTGCGAGCCGTGCAAAACGCAAGCCATACGCAGCGCCTCGAATGGGCCAGCCTTTTGCTCTCCGGCGTCAATCGTCACCAGTTACCCCTGCGCGAATTCGAGCACACCTGCTACACCTTCGACCTGATCATGGATCAGGGCGCCTACTTTGAATTCAAACGTCACCGCATGATGACGCAATCGCCGCAACTTCTCACCGCCGGGCTGGGATATGCCACCCCTCGCCTGATCGAGGAAGCAGGCGTCGCTGCGCCTTATCATCGGGCGATGCAGGCGGCGGCAGAAACGTATCGCCTCCTGGCTGAATGGAATCCCCAGGTGGCTCAGTACATCGTGCCGAACGGCTTCTACCGTCGGGTGCTGGTCACCTTCAACCTGCGCGAGGCCTATCACTTCTGCCAGTTACGCGCTGCCAGCAATGCCCACTTCTCCATTCGTCGCCTGGCGCTGCGCATTGCCGAAGAAATCCGGCGCGTCCATCCTCTGCTGGCCTCGGCGATGGAGCTACCACAGGAAAGCTGGGAAGAGATTGAGGCGCAATCGTTTGTTTAGCTACACGAAAAATCATCGCGCCCCAACGGCAATTGCAGGGCGAAAACATCGCCTCCTGCGGCGACCTGAAGCATCCGGCCGCGCCCGAGGCACTCAGCCCCCTGGAGCTTTTCTCCGCTGCGCGCCTTCGCCCCTGATGGCGCACCCTCCGATCCGCACGAACAAAGGCGAAAGCCTCTGCGGTTGCTGTCGGCGCTGCGTGCGTGGATTCCTTCCCCTTCGCAGGCGGTTTGCCCTCTTCCACGATCCGCAACAGTCTTTCAACCTCCCTCAGCCTCTGCCTTCCTCATGCTCCAACCCGATGACCTGATCCCCCTTCCCTACACTTCCGATCTCACCGAGGCCGGGATCGCCTATGCCTGTCGCTCCCTGGCCTACACCTACAACCGCATGAACGCCACGCGGTTCGAGCGTCTGCGGCGCATTGTGGCTGGCGTTGCCTCCGAACTGGCGCTCCGACGCTGGCTCCTCGCCCAAGGCATCCCCTTCGACACCTTCGGGCAAACCGATTTCACCCGTCCGGATCACTATGACATCGGGCTGGCCGGCCGCCGTTGCGACTTGAAGACCTTCGTCTTCACCGATCCGCGTCAGATTCGGGTCTTACAGCGCCAGCCCTGGCAACTGTTGCAGGCGGAGGCGCTGGTACCCCTGGATCAGCATCGCGCCCATCCGCACGCGCAGGATATTTACCTGTTCGCCTTTGTTTACGCCCGCATGGCGCGCAACCGGCATGAACTTCGCCGGGTGATGAAAACCTCGCAGCCATTGTACTGGATACACCCCCTCCCGCCCCCCTGGTCAAAGCCCCCATTCTGGGCGCCGCTCTCCCCCCTGATCCTGAAAAGCGAACAGGAATCTCCGCTGCGCCTGGAGCTTGGCGGTCAGGATGGCAATGGAGCCTTCCACAGCCAGCGCCTGGAGTTACCCCCGCGCACGCGTTACGTTCTGGAGGCGCCGTTCTTTTCCCTGCTCTACATCCACGCCGAAAAGCGACCGCTGGCGCGCCTGGGGATTCGCTCCGCGAGGTTCGAGGAACTTTACCTGATCCATCCAAAAGACTGGGGAAACATCTGGGTTTACGGTCAGGAAATTCACCTGGCAGGCTGGATCACCTGGGAAGAATTCAATGCAAAAGGGCGCGTATTACCTGCCGGGAGCGCAGTTTTTCAGTATCGGCGCACCCGTACAACCAACCTGGCCCTTCCCGTCACGCGGCTGCATCCGCTTGCGGAGCTTTTGGAGCGCATTCGCTCCGAGAAGGGGAAAAACGAGTAACCCCCTCATTCGCCCCGTTCAACCCCCATCTGGTGCAGCTCTTCGGGGTTGTAATTCGCCAGCAGCAAATCAATTCCCGCCAGGATGGCCAGCAGCAGGCCTGTGAACAGGATGATCAAAAGGACAGCAGGCATCGCGCACCTCCTGAATACTTTAACGCCATCCTGTCGGATGGGTGACATCTTGCAGTAAGAATGTCATGAAATCGTAACGATTCAGCCCTGCCTCAAAACCATTGTGAATGTCATTACCGCGCCATACCCCCTGACCAGCCCCCTTTGGAACTTTTTTGCCTCCATCATCGTCGTTCACAATGAAACCAAAATCCCTTACGGAGGTGGCTTTTATGTACAAGAAAGTGGCTCTTTTCCTTTTGCTCGCTCTGGCCCTTGCCGTGAGCGCCTGTGCTCCGGCGGCCGCACCCGCAGCGTCCGCGCCATCCACACGCACGCTCAGCGTCGTCGGGCAGGGAGTCGTCTATTTGTCTCCGGATATCGCATACATCAACATCGGCGTACACACAGAGAATCCGAGCGCATCCGATGCAGTGGCCGAGAACAATCTGCAAACACAGCAATTGATCGAGGTGCTTCGGAAAAGCGGTGTGGAGCAAAAAGACATCCAGACCTCGAATTTCTCCATCTTCCTCAACTATGAGTACACACCCGAAGGCAAGCGCGGCGCGCCCTTTTATGTGGTGGAAAACACGGTGATGGTCACCGTGCGCGATCTCAGCAAACTTGGAGCGTTGCTGGACGCCGCGGTGAAGGCCGGGGCAAATAACGTCTACGGCATCCAGTTCGATATTTCGGATAAGAGCGAAGCGATCAAGAAGGCACGTGAGCAGGCCTTCAAAGACGCTCAAGAGCAGGCCCAGGATGCAGCTCGCCTGAGCGGAGTGACGTTGGGCGCCATTCAATCCATCTCGTTCAACGAGAGCGTACCGGTTCCGATCATGGTGGGAGGGAAAGGCGGTGGCCCGACAATGGCCGCAGCGGAGGTACCCGTGCAGCCTGGTCAGCTCAGCGTGAGCGTCATGGCGAACATCGTCTACGAGATCAAATAGCAGTGTTTTCGCATCAAAGAGAGAGGGACAACCGTCTGGTTGTCCCTCTTTGCGTCTGCTTATTTGCCCAGGCGTTTTCGGAAGGCTTCGGTCAAGGCGGGCACGACCTGGAAAAGATCGCCCACCACACCGTAGCGAGCCACTTTGAAGATCGGCGCTTCGGGGTCCTTGTTGATCGCCACCACGAGCTTCGCCCCCCGAATGCCGGAAATGTGCTGAATGGCGCCAGAGATGCCACAGGCGATATACAAATCGGGCGCAACGGTTTTCCCGGTCTGCCCCACCTGATGCGAATAAGGGATATAGCCGGCATCTACTACTGCCCGGCTGGCGCCGACAGCACCACCCAGCACGGATGCCAGTTCGCCAATCAGCTCAAACCCTTTTCGGGCAATGGTGGCCTCGTCTGCGCCGGCCATGGCCGGATTGTTGGTAACGCCCCGACCGCCAGCAACGATCACCCCGGCATCGGTCAGGCTGACACGGCTCTCCGAGACAGCATACCCTTCGACCTGAATCGCGCTCTCCCCCTGCTTCTCGATGCGGATAGCACTACCGTTTCGGGACTCATCGCGCGGCGGGCGGGGAAAAGCACGCGGCCGCAGGGTCGCAATCTGCGGGCGCCCCCGGCAGACGACTTTCTCAAAGAGTTTCCCCTCGTAGATCGGGCGAGTGGCTACAAGCAGCGTGCCTTCCAGCTCCAGGGCGGTGACATCGGCCAGCACGCCGCTGTTCAGGTCAACCGCCAGGATCGCAGCCAGCTCGCGCCCGCGGGTCGTGGTCGGGAACAGAATCACATCCGGCGATTGCGCCGTGGCCAGCGCGCCCAGCGTCGAAGCGAAGAGGTCGGCACGATAGTCATCCAGGCTGCTATCGTCACAGAAAAAAACCTCGTCTGCGCCGTATTCATAGGCCTGTTTGACCAGCTTCTCCCCTGAGGCTCCCAGGATCACCGCCTGCACCGTTCCCCAGTTTCTGGCAACGCCGATGGCCTCCCAGGAGGCAGGCTGCACCTCTCCCTTGAAGTGATCAATATACACCAGTGTCTTCATAGCACTTTCTCCGCCAGGATTTTTTCGACCAGCTTTTCGGCGATCTCGGTGACGGTCTCACCCTGGATGAATTCGCATGGCTGTTCGCGGCTCGGCGGCGCAAACATGGCGCGCTGCTCAACGAGGGGTGTGGGGGCAGAGATGCCGAGATCCGCCAGCGACCAGGTGGGAATCGTGGCACGGGAGGCCCTGCGAATGCCCATGAAGGAGGGATAGCGAGGTTCGCCAATGCTCTGCACCACACTCAGCACCGCCGGCAGGGCAGCGCTGACGATCTGCCGCCCCTCTTCGATGACGCGCTCCACCCGCACCCGTCCATTGTTCAGTTCGATGCTGCCGGCCAGGCTCAAAAGCGGCCATCCCAGACGGCGCGCGGTTTGGGCCGGGGTCAGCCCTGTGCCGCTATCAATGCTCTGCCGCCCGAAGATCACCAGATCGGCATCCCCGATCTTCCGAATGGCGGCGGCCAGTACCTGGGCGGCGCCCTGCGCATCCAGGTTTTCCAGCGCGGCATCGGAA
Organism: Chloroflexota bacterium; assembly: GCA_017743695.1. Lineage (GTDB taxonomy): Bacteria > Chloroflexota > Anaerolineae > Anaerolineales > Villigracilaceae > 630D-37. Next base: position 1,592 of record JAGHYK010000094.1, on the reverse strand, counting down.
ATCAAAATGGCCTCATCCGCGCCCATCGCCAGGGCATGTTTGAGAGCCTCTCTGGCCGAGTCCGGCCCGATACAAATCGCCACAACCGTTGCGCCGTGCTTATCCTTCTGCTGCAGCGCCGCCTCGACAGCGTACTCATCGAAAGGATTGATGACCAGGGGCGAATCCCCCCACTGGACTTTGCCGTTCTCCAGGCTGATTTTTGCCTCAGTATCCGGCACTTGTTTGATACAGGTAACGATTTTCAAGGTGACCTCCTTCACGGATGGTTAAGCGGGTTTTGTCCATTCTTCTGCATCGTAAGCGGGAGGCTCACAGCGCAAGGGCTTATCCTGGCGCATGCCCAACGCATATCCGGCCTGGATCAGGGTTTGAATTTCGGAGCTACCTTCGTAGATGATCGTGGCGCGGATGTTGCGGAGATGCCGCTCCATGTCATACTCGTCCATATAGCCATAGGCGCCGTGAACCTGGATCGCCTCATTGGCAGCGCGGAAAGCGGCCTCGGTGGCGAACTTCTTGGCAATCGAAGTTTCGCGAGTGCAGCGTCGGCCAAGGTTTTTCAACCATCCCACCTGCCAGTAAAGCAGGCGGGCGATCTCGTAATCGGTCAGCATGGCAGCGATCTTTTGCTGGATCAACTGATGTTCGGCTATCGGCTTCCCGAACGCCACACGTTCCCGTGCGTAACGGGTGCTGGCCTCCAGGGCGGCGCGGATAACGCCGGTCGCTCCGGCAGCCACGGTATAACGTCCGTGATCGAACGCCGACATGGTGATTTTAAAGCCCTCCCCTTCCTCACCGATGCGATTTTCGAGCGGCACGCGTACATCCCGAAAATGGATCCAGCCCGTGGAGCCGGCGCGCATTCCCATCTTGCCGTGGAGATCGCCGCGGGTGATGCCCTCGCTGTGCAGATCCACCAGAAAGGTGGAAAGCCCTTCTGAAGGTCTGGCAGCCTCCGGGTTTGTGCGCGCGGTGACCAGGGCGAAATCTGCCTTGCTTGCCAGGGAAATCCACATCTTTTCGCCGTTCAGGATATAGAAATCGCCTTCACGTCGGGCCGTGGTACGCATGGCGGCCACGTCTGATCCCATGCCCGGCTCGCTGAACGCTCCGCATCCGATCTTCTCGCCTTTGGCCAGGGGAGTCAAAAAGCGGCGCTTTTGCTCTTCTGTTCCCCACTGCAGGAGCGTCAATCCGCACAGGCCGACATGAACCGACATCACCACGCGCAGGGTACTGTCCACGGCCTCCAGCTCCTCGCAGGCCAGGCCAAGCGAAAGATAATCCATTCCCTGTCCGCCATAACGCACCGGGAATGAAATCCCCAGTAACCCCAGTTCCCCCATGCGCTGCAGCACCCAGGGGATAGGCTCCTGCTTGCGATCGTATTCACGGATCACCGGTGCGACTTCCTTCTGAGCGAACTCGCGCACCATCTTCTGCACCATTTGATGTTCAGGGGAAAGCGAGAAATCCATAGTCAGCACTCCTTGTGGCGATATTATACTCGAAAATTTTCTTTCCCTACCGAACGGTCGGTAGAGAAGAAAATCACTTTCTTCTGATGACTCAGGGCCTTGTCATCA
>JAGHYK010000093.1 GCA_017743695.1 Chloroflexota bacterium | reverse complement strand
TATTCGTTCCCCCATTCGTTGACGGTCTGCTCCTCCTCACAGGCTGGAAAGCCTGTGCTACGGCGTCCACCGTCCACTCCGCGGTCTGCCGTCCGCGGTCCGCGGTCTCTATTCCCCATTCGTTGACGGTTTGCTTCCCGACAGGCTGGAAAGCCTGTCCTACTGCCGTCTGCCGTCCGCGGTCTGCCGTCCGCGGTCCGCGGTCTCTATTCCCCATTCGTTGACGGTTTGCTTCCCGACAGGCTGGAAAGCCTGTCCTACTGCCGTCTGCCGTCCGCGGTCTGCGGTCTACATTCCCCATCCCCTCCCTGGTATAATTCAACCATCGCCATCTACTCGCAATCTCCCACTGCGACAACCTTTCACTCAAGGTCAACGTCCATGCCTTCCACCTTTCAAGACATCATCCTCAAACTGCAAAACTTCTGGGCAGCGCGCGGCTGCCTGATCTGGCAACCATACTATACGCAGGTCGGGGCCGGAACCATGAACCCGGCCACCTTTTTGCGCGTCCTGGGGCCTGAACCCTGGAATGTCGCCTATGTCGAGCCTTCCGTGCGTCCCGATGATGGTCGCTATGGGGAAAACCCCAACCGCTTTCAGGTGCACTACCAGTATCAGGTCATCCTCAAACCGGACCCCGGCAATCCTCAGGAACTCTATCTGGAATCGCTGCAAGCCCTCGGCATTGACCCGCGTCAACACGACATTCGCTTTGTAGAAGATAACTGGGAACAACCCGCCATCGCTGCCTGGGGATTGGGCTGGGAGGTCTGGCTGGATGGGCAGGAAATCACCCAGTTCACCTACTTCCAGCAGGTGGGAGGCCTCTCGCTGGAACCGGTCGCCGTTGAGATCACCTATGGCCTGGAACGCATCCTGATCGCCCTCAACAACGCCCGCGCCATCTGGGATGAACCCTGGGGACATGGCGTCACCTATGGCGAAATCCGGCGGCGCGAGGAGTTTGAACATAGCAAGTACTACTTCGAGATCGCCGATGTACCTCGCGTTCGCACCATGTATGACCTCTTCAAAGCGGAGGCCGAAGCGGCGCTGGCGAATGGCCTCGTCCTGCCGGCCCACGATTACCTCCTCAAGTGCTCCCACACCTTCAACATCCTGGATACCCGTGGCGCCATTGGGGTTACAGAGCGACAACTCTTTTTCAGGGAAATGCGCGACCTGGCGCGCCGCGTGGCGGAGGCCTATTTAGAGCAGCGAAAAGCGCTTGGCTATCCCCTCTTGCGCAGCGCCGCCCCCTCGACCCGGGCAACGCCGGCCGCCCCGGGCGTGGCTGCCCCTTCGACGCAGCAACCTCAGCCCTGCCTGCTTGAAATCGGCACCGAAGAGCTACCGCCCGCCGACGTCGAAGCTGCCCTGACCCAACTCCGTCAAATCGTTCCTCAGAGCCTGGATGAATTGCGCATCCCGCACGGAACGGTACAGGTCTGGGGAACTCCCCGACGGCTGAGCGTGTATATCGAAGGCGTCTCACCCCTGCAGGAAACGCGCGAAGAATGGGTACGTGGCCCGCAGGCCGAAAAAGCCTTCGATCCGCAGGGACAGCCGACCCCGGCTGCCACAGGCTTTGCCCGCAAGATGGGGGTTGCGGTAGAGGAGCTGGTCGTGCGTCAACAGGAGGGCGGCAACTACCTCTTCGCCCGCCGTCGGGAGGGAGGCCGCCCGACCCTGGAGGTACTGGCCGAGGCGATGCCGCGCTGGATCGCCAGCCTCAAGTTTGAAAAATCCATGCGCTGGCGCCCCGGCGATCCCACCGTCTTCTCGCGCCCGATCCGCTGGCTGGTCGCCCTGCTTGGCGATCAAGTCATCCCCTTTGAATATGCCGGCATTTCCAGCGGCAACCTCTCGCGTGGCTTGCGTCCCTATGGCTCTCCTGCGCTGCCGATCCCCCAGGCTGCCTCTTATCTCCAGCGTATTGCCGATGCCGGCATCCTCCTCGATCCCGATGCGCGTCGCGCGAGCATTCTCCAACAGGTCGAAAAGCTGGCGACCTCTGCCGGCGGGCGCCCCCTGATCGAGGACGATCTGCTCCAGGAAGTCACCCACCTGGTTGAGCATCCCTTTGCCATTCCTGGCTCGTTCGACCCCCAATTCCTCTCCCTGCCGCGCGCCGTGCTCATTTCCGTCATGCGCAAGCACCAGCGATACTTCCCTGTCCTTGCGGCGGATGGAGAGCGCCTGCTGCCCTTCTTCATCGTCATTCGCAATGGGGATGGAGAAGGCAGCGAGATCGTGCGTGCCGGCAACGAACATGTGCTGGCCGCGCGCTTCACCGATGCGGCCTACTTCGTGCGCGAGGATCGCAAGCACAAACTGGAAACCTTCCGTCCAAAGCTCAGCCAGCTCACCTTCCAGGCCAGACTCGGCTCGATGCTCGAAAAATCCGAGCGCATCCTGCGCCTGACCCCTGTGATCGCCTCCATGCTTTCCCTGACGCCGCAGGAAAAAGCCTGGGCGGAGCGAGCCGCCTTCCTGGCCAAAGCCGATCTGGTTACTCAAATGGTGACCGAGATGACCTCTCTGCAGGGGATCATGGGGCGCGAATATGCCCTGAGCAGCGGCGAAGCGCCCGAGGTCGCGGAGGCCATCGGGGAGCAATATCAGATGGTGCCGCGCACCCGTCCCGGCCTGGCGCTGGCCCTGGCAGATCGCCTGGATTCGCTTTGTGGCCTGTTCGCCGTCGGGTTGATGCCCAGTGGCAGCAAAGACCCCTTCGCGCTGCGCCGGGCGGCGCTGGGAGTGGTTCAACCGCTCCTTGAGTACGATCTGGATTTCGACCTGCGCCAGGCGATCGCGGCAGCGGCCTCGGTGCAGCCGCTCCCCGTCAGCGAAGAAGTGCAGAAACAAGTGCTGGAGTTCCTGAGCGGGCGATTGCGGGTATTGCTCCAGGAGGAGGGGTATCGTTACGATGTCATCGAAGCGGTGCTGGCGGAACAGGCCTGGAATCCGGCCGCGGCCCGACGCGCGACGCGTGAGCTGCAGGCCTGGGTGCAGCGTCCTGACTGGCCACAAATCCTGCCGGCCTATGCCCGTTGCGTGCGCATCCTGCGCGCCGCTGCCGGGGAAGTGGTGGCAGAAGAAGTAGAGCGCGCCGTCCTGCGGGAAGAGGCCGAAAAAGCTCTCTATGAGCAACTGCGCGCCCTCCCCCGTCCGCGCACCGTGGGCGAATTGCTGGAAGCCCTCTCTCGCCTGGCGCCGGCCATTAATGCCTTCTTTGACGCGGTTCTGGTCATGGCGGAGGAGGAACAACTGCGGCGCAACCGGTTGGGGCTGGTCAAAACCATCGCCTCTTTAAGCGCCGGGCTGGCCGATCTCAGCAAGCTCGAAGGGTTTTAGCAGGCACGGGGAAATCAGATGCCTTCTTATGAAGCACGGATCGCGTTTGCTGCTTCGCTGGTACGTCAGGCGAGATATGCCGTGCTGCTGAGCGGCGCCGGCATTTCCACCCCCTCCGGCATCCCCGATTTTCGTTCCGAAGGGAGCGGGTTGTGGGCGCGCGTCGATCCGCTGGAGGTCGCCTCGCTCACCGTTTTCCGATACGCGCCGGAGCGTTTCTTTGAGTGGTTTCGTCCCCTCGCCTATCAGATGTACCATGCCCGGCCCAATGCTGCCCATCAGGCAGTGGCAGAGCTGGAACATGCCGGCTATCTGCGTGCGGTGATCACCCAAAATATTGACAATCTGCACCAGAAGGCCGGCTCCCAGCGGGTGATCCAGGTTCACGGCACGCTGGAAACGCTCACCTGTCGCGCCTGCTTTCACAAGGTCAAAGCCGAACCTTACCTGGAGCCGTTTGTTCGCCAGGGCATGATCCCGCGCTGCCCTCGTTGCGGCGAAATTCTGAAGCCTGATGTCATTCTCTTTGGGGAGCAACTGCCCCAAAAGGCCTGGATGGAAGCGCAGGAGGAAGTGCGACGTTGCGATCTTCTGATCGTCGCCGGTTCCTCGCTGGAAGTGATGCCGGTCGCTTCGCTCCCGATCCAGGCCCTGGATCGGGGGGCACATCTGATCATCATCAACCAGTCGGAAACCTATCTTGGCGTGCGCGCCGACGTGCTCCTCCTGGAAGATGTCGCCCGCGCCCTCCCCGACCTGGCCCAGGCCGTGCTTCAGGACTCACCCGCCGCGCCCCCTTGAGACACACCTGCAAACAGACCGCACAGCGAGGAGCGTTCTTTGCGACGAAGCAATCCCCAGGTGGTCAATCTGGCCTGATAAATCAGGAGATTGCTTCGCCAGAAAACGGCTCGCAATGACATGGCTGAGTAGTTACAGTTCCAGGAAGATAAAAACCATTCCACCGAGGGAAGATGTACTACGATTTGGACGACCTTTCTGTCTATTCCCGCCTGGATCCCCAGGGCATGGGAGATGAGATTGATGCCTTGCCCGATCAATTGCAAAGCGCCTGGCGGCTTGGCCAGCAGTTCGAGTTACCCACTTTTTCTTCCCCTCCCCAGAAAGTGCTCATCGCCGGGATGGGGGGATCGGCAATTGGCGGCGAGTTAGCGGCCGCCTATCTTGCCCCCCAGAGCCGCCTGCCTGTGCTGGTACATCGCGATTACGATCTGCCGGCCTGGGTGGATGAGACGACGCTGGTGATTGCCTCTTCGCATTCGGGAAACACAGAAGAAACCCTGGAGGCCTTTGATCGGGCGTTGCAGCGTCGCGCCCGGGTCGTGGCCCTGACGGCGGGCGGCGAGCTGGCACAGCGCGCCCAAAGACAGGGAGTGCCTCTCTGGCAATTCGAGCATAAGGGGCAGCCACGCGCCGCCGTCGCTCTTTCCTTTGGTCTGCTCCTGGCCCTGTTCACCCGTCTGGGGATCGTCCCCGATCCAACCCCAGAGCTGGAGGCTGCCTTGCGCACCCTGCGCGCCCAACAGGAGGAATTGCGCCGCGAGGTACCCGTGGTGCGTAACCCGGCCAAACGTCAGGCCGGACAACTCCTGGGACGCTGGGTGCATGTGCTGGCTGCCGACTTGCTGGCGCCGGTGGCGCGCCGTTGGAAGACCCAGATCAACGAGCTGGCCAAAGCCGGCGCCTCGTTTGAAATCCTGCCCGAGGCCGATCACAATACCCTGGCCGGACTCTGGCATCCAGAGACGCTCCAGCCCCTGGGCATTCATCTCTTCATTCAGGCGCCTTGCAACCACCCACGCAATCTGCTCCGCCTCGAACTCACCCGAAAGACCTTTATGATAGAGGGCCTGAACACCGATCTGTACCGCGCCAGAGGGGAGACGCCACTGGAGAATCTCTGGAGCGCCATCCATTTCGGGGATTACATGGCCTATTACCTGGCCATTGCCTGTGGAGTGGACCCGACCCCCGTAGAGATTCTGGAGAATTTCAAAAGGAGCTTGAAACAACGCGCATGAAGTGCTCCCTGGTCATTCGTGCTTACAACGAGGAGGCGCACATCGGGCGGCTGTTGGAGGGTGTGCAGCAGCAAACGGTACGGGATGTGGAAGTCATCCTGGTAGATTCCGGCTCCACCGACCGCACGGTGGAGATCGCCCGTCAGTTTGGGGCGCGCGTGGTGCACATCCGCCCGCAAGAATTTACCTTCGGGCGATCCCTCAATCTCGGACTGAGCGCCGCCACGCGCGATCTGGTGGTGATCGCTTCCGCTCACGTCTATCCGGTTTACCCCGACTGGCTGGAACGCCTGCTGGAACCGTTCGCCGATCCGCGCGTGGCACTGACCTACGGCAAACAGCGCGGGGCGCCCACCTCCAAATTTTCCGAACACCAGATTTTTCAACGCTGGTATCCGGAGGTCAGCCAGCCCTATCAACCCCATCCGTTTTGCAACAATGCCAACGCCGCCATCCGCCGCTCCCTTTGGGAAATCCATCCCTACGACGAAACCCTGACCGGCCTGGAAGACCTGGCCTGGGCAAAATGGGCGCAGGAGCAGGGGTTTGCGATCTGCTACGTGGCCGAGGCAGAGATCATCCATGTCCATCACGAGACCCCGCGCGCCGTGTATAACCGCTACCGACGGGAAGCCATGGCCTTCAAACGCATCTTCCCGGAATCCCGTTTTAGCCTGTATGACTTTTTTCGCTTAACCGTGTTTAACATCATAAGCGACCTCTGGCATGCCTGTCAACAGCGCGTGCTGCTGAAAAACATGCGTTCGATCTTCTGGTTTCGCCTGATGCAATTCTGGGGCACCTACCGGGGGTATCGGGAATCCGGACCACTTACCGAGCAACTCCGTCAGACGTTTTACTATCCCCGCGGATTTCAGGTACAGGCCCCGGCCAGACGAGAGGTGGAGCCGATCCGCTACTCGAAATAGTCCCTGCCCTCTCCTCGCTGTTTTCCGAACTGCGCCTTCGCCCCAGGACTTGAGGCTACCTGCCCCACCTGAGGCAACGGAGGCGCCTGGAAGGGAATGAGACGGGCCGGGCTCCCGATCTACCCCCTGCCCCCCAACTCTGTTCACCGCCTGAACTCGTTGATCGCCTACCTCGACAATGTGTAACTATTCAGCCATGTCATTGCGAGCCGTTTTCTGGCGAAGCAATCTCCCGTTTATAAGGCCAGCTTGACCGCTTGGGGATTGCTTTGTCGCAAAGAACGCTCCTCGCAATGACAAACACAACAGTTTTGATGCAAGACTGAACAGTTACCAACGCGCGCCCTAAAACAGCATCATCTGGTTCAGGGCGTGTTCGGGTGGGTCGAGGCGTAACTGTTCTTCAAACGTTTCGCGGGTCAGCAAGGGAAGTTCCTGCATCAGGCGCAGGCGGCGGAATTTCAGAATGCTCCAGGCCCCCAAAAGGCTCGCCAGGCGTGGATCGCGCCCCGATTTATACATGAGCAGGCCAACGCGCCCGCCGGGGATGACGAGCAGCCGACGGGGCGCCGCAGGAGCCGCCGCCAGCCAGCCACATTGGGCAGAGGCCTGAAGGCGAATCAGGACCTCGACCCGTTCCTCTTCCATCCACAAGAGCGTTGACCCATCCACCCAGCGATTGACATACCGCAGACGCTCACCCAGTTGTTCCAGCTGGCGCGCCATTTCCTTCAACGCAGCGCGACGGGCAGAGGCGGTGTCCTCCGGGCGCAGGTACCACAGGCCCTCTCGCCTTTCGGCATAAGAGGTGAGCACCGCATAAAGCAGCCCGCGCGAGGGGGTTTGCAAGCCATCGAACTGCGGGTAGAGGGCATCCTCGACTTCGAGAAAGGTCACCTGGGGATGCTTCTGCAAAAACTGCACCAGCAGTCGCTCGACGCGATCGGCGAGTGAATCGGCCCCCGGTGGGGTGTTCAACCCCCACAGACCGCTTTCTGGGGATTCATGGGCGCTCCAGTGCTGACAGGTATCCTGAACCGCCTTCTGAATGTGGAGATGGATCGTCTTGAGGGCCGGCTCTGTTTCGCTGGAGGGGGAGATCACCAGCGCATTTTCTTTTTCCAGGGCGCAAAGGGCGGCTGCCTGGAGGTGAAAATAAGGAGCAGGCTCCCCACGCTGGCGCAGAAAGCCCTGCAGCACCTCCTGCAATCGCACGCCCTCCGCTGGATGGGCGGCCAGGGGAGCTGCCGCGCGCTCCCAGGTGATCTGCACCGCGTCATGGGGAGTGCGTAAGGCGAGTTCCCGTAGCTTGAACGAAGCAGATTGCGCGGCGCACAGTGCTGCAGTCAGGGCAGCCGCTTCGGGCTCGGCAAGCAAAGCGAAAAACGGGGCTCCCGCCGGAAGCAGGCGAAAGACGTGCCCCAGGGCGGCGCGCAGCGCCTCCATGTTCCAGGCCCAATCGTAACGGCGACGCTCCAGCAAGCGCTTCAAGGGCGCGACCGCCTCTGCTCCCCATATCCAGCCGACCCAGAGGGCCGAAAGGGTCCAAAAGGCCTGATTGGGACGAGGCAGGGCGGCAATGGCTGCCTGAAAGGGTGGCCTCGGGCCTTCCTGGCGCGCAAAATCACGCACGCGGCCGCGGAACAGGCACAGACCACCCTCAGGCGGCGGCAGTTCAGGCCATATCGTGACGGGCACCGGAGCCGCATGGCTCACCCATTGGGAAATGGCGTTTTCGATCTCCTGCCAGAGATTGTGTTCAAGGAATTGCGACGGCGTGCTCAACTGGCGCGGGCGCGGCCGCTCCCCTGACAATGCCCAGAGATCGTTGCCCAGATCGCAGAGAGAGATGAGCAGCGCGATCAACGCCTGACGGCGCCGCGGCGGCAGGTCGAGGCTTTGCAGACGATTGGTGAGCGTGCTCAGGACATATAGCGGACGGGGCAGATAATGGGTGAGCGCTTCTTCGACGAGGGGACGCTGGGGATCGTTCAACGGGACGACGCGCTCCAGCGCACGTGCCCGATGCAGCCCATCTGTCGCCTGCAGTCGGGCCAGAAGCTCCAGATCGGAGGGCGCAGGCGGTTGTTCCCCTCGCTGACCACAATGCGGACAGGCATAGCGGATCGCGGCCGGGGCTTTTTCGCCCTTTCGCCAGAGATAACTTTCCGCGGAGATGGCGCGTTCACAGGAGGGGCAGGTGGTGCGATAAAGTTGAGCGAGGTGGAGTTCCAGGCGTTCATCCCCTTTGCGGGCGGCAGCCAGCCCGGCCAGGGCGGCGCTGAAATCGCTTTCCGCAGGCGGATCGGCCAGGGTTTGGTAGAGAAAGAAGAACAGGGGATGGTGGATCGTGACCAGGATGCGATAGCCAGCCCGAGCCGCCTCCAGGGCGAGACGTGGAGCGCTGCCGAAGGGATCGAGTAGCCACGCGGGCGATTCCGTTGTAGAAAAATCTTTCGTCCATCCACCGGGCGCGAGATTCTCCTGAAGCCAGCGCGCCACAATGCCTTCCTCCAGAGGGGGCAGGAAACGGGCAAGTGGACCGGGATCGGCGGGCAAGATGCCGGGAAGATACGACATGGCTCAACGGCGTGCCTCTACGAGCAGTTCCACGCGTGCCATGGGCGCAAAACTGCCCAGCGAAAACTGAAAAGGCAGATGTTCGCCAGGGGCGAGGGGAGTGTTTGCCTCCCAACGCCTGAATCCAACGGCGCGATCCAGCGAATCGTAAGCCGTGGCTGCAATCCAGATCAGGCTGGCAGCAGCGGATGAGGGAGGCAGGTAGACCTCACCGCTCACGCTGGCAAAACGCTCGGACGGCGCAATCACGATCTGCAGCCGGTGCAGCGTGGCCGGCAGGTAACGCGGATCATCGGGGGATAGTCGCAGAGCGCTGAGAACATAGACCTCGAAGGCATTCCCCTGCGCAAAGATCGGAAACGTATCGAAAGCGGGCATGCGGCTGTGGGGTGGGAGAATATCGAGCGGCAGAAAGAGCAGACGAGTGCGCACAGAATCACCATCGGCGAAGGCGACCTGTATAGCGACGTTTTCCAGCGTTTCCGCGCCGGGGTTTTCCAGGACAAAAAAGCAGGTTTGAGTCTGATCGGGACGGGGATAGCAAGCCGGAGAAGCCATCCGCAACGGAGCCGGGGTCGGGGTGGCCGGGGCGGTTTGGGCGCGCGGCGCAGGGATGGAAATCACCTGGCCGGGTTGAAGCAGTGAGGTCAGGCCTGGGTTGGCCAGCAGGAGATCGTCCACGGTCAGATTGAAGCGTTTTGCCAGGCCTTCTAACGTATCGCCGGAGCGGATGGTGTACGAAGCTGTCTCTTATACACATCT
>JAGHYK010000092.1 GCA_017743695.1 Chloroflexota bacterium | reverse complement strand
GATTCTGCTGGATGTGGAGAACCTGTGATGCGTAATCTTGTTCGCCATTGTAATTCCACCTTCTGGTTGGGGGTTTTCATTCTTTTCAACCTGCTGATTGGGCTGCTGGTGTTGAAAGATTTTGGTGAAAGTTGGGATGAGGAAAACTTTTTCCAGTATGCCAGAGAGTCGCTATCGGCATATAAGGCCATCCTGGGGGGCGCGCCGGCCTTGCCCTACAGCGATCCAACCCTGCGCCATTACGGCGCCTGGTTCTGGATCGTGTGTGTGCTGGCTGGCCGGTTGTTTCCGCGCTTCTACATTTCTGATGTTGCGCACTATCTGACCTTCCTGACGTTCCAGGCCGGGGTGTGGGGCATGTATGCTCTGGCGAAACGGTGGCTGAAGCCCTGGGCGGCCTTGAGCGTTGCGCTGCTCTTTGCCACGCAACCCTTGCTGTGGGGGCATGCCTTCATAAACGAGCGCGATATTCCCTGCCTGAGCGGCTTCGTGCTCACCATGTACCTGGGGCTACGCTGGACGGACTCGTGCCTCAGCCTGCTCCCGGCGGCAACCGCTTCAAAGAAAAGGCAAATGGATGCGGGCGCCGAATGGCGTTCGCGCTCGCTTCTTTTACGCCTGGCGCTGATTGCGCTGTGGAGTGGCGGCGGAGTTGCACTGGCCGCTTGGGTCTGGCAACAGGTGCATCTCTGGCTGGCGCGTGCTCCCCTTCAGGCTGATCCAACGTTCGTCCACGATGTTGACCTCTATCTGCGTCCTATCCTGGCAAGGTTTTGGGGCGGAGTGCTCTTTCTGGTCTTGTGGTTGCTCTGGCTGGGGCTGACGGGGCTGCCGTTCTTCCCGCGCCTGCGCGCCCAACTCTGGCAGAGTGAAGTACGACCGTACCTGCGACAGACGGCTTTGCTGCTCCGTTCCCCGCTTTTCTGGGCGGCCAGCATTGCTCTGGGGTTGACTGCTGGCATTCGGATTTCCGGCTGGCTGGCTGGCGCGCTGGTCGCCTGGCGGCTATGGCGAGCACGGCGTCAGGCTGCGCTCTGGCCACTGATGCTCTACGGAAGTATTGCCTTCATCGTGATGTACCTGTCCTGGCCCTATCTCTGGAAGGAGCCTGTCTTGCGCTTGCTGATCACGTTCCGCCTGATGACAAAATTCCCCTGGCCAGGGAAAGTATTGTTTCAGGGCCAGTACTATGCCGGCAATGAGCTGCCTCGCTTTTACCTGCCGACCCTGATGGCTCTACAGGTAACCGAGCCGGTGCTGGTATTAAGCCTGATCGGTCTGTTCGTTTTACTGCGCTGGATGCGTCGTGAGCGAGCATACGCCGAATCAGGTGAAATGATATTGCTCTGGTTTGGACTCCCGTTGTTCGCGGTGATGCTGGGAAAGTCGTATCTGTATGACAACTTTCGTCAATTTCTTTTCCTCCTGCCGCCGCTGTTCTTGCTGGCCGGTTTGGGGTTGCAAAGACTCGCCGATGCTCTACCACGCTGGATGCAAGTGGGTGTGGTGGCAGCGATGCTGATACCGGGCATCCTGAACATCGTTCTGCTTCATCCCTATCCGTATATCTACTACAACAGCCTGGTCGGCGGCGTGGCCGGCGCCTTCCGACGCTACGAGATGGACTACTGGGGGACCTCGTTTCGCGCTGCGGCGGCCTACCTGAACCGCTATGCGCCACCCAACGCGCGCGTGGTTGTCTGGGGGCCTCCCACCACGTTCTGGCGCTATGCGCGCGAGGATATCCGTGTGTATAATGCCCTGGAAGCCAACCGCCCCGAACGCGATTTCTATGCCCTGATCTCGACCCGTTCCGACAATGACTTAACCGTCTATCCTGAGCTGCCGGTGCTCTTCCAGGTGGAGAAGGCGGGCGCGGTGCTGGCGGTCGTGCGCTATATTCCGCCATGAAAACAATCGTCATCGTCACTCCTGTGTACAACGACTGGCCGGCTTTGAGCCGGCTGCTGGAGGAACTGGAGTCGCTGGCTGCTGAACAGGGACTGACTTTCCACGTTCTGGCGGTCAACGATGGCTCCTCCTCGCTTCCCGTTTCGCTACCTGCACCGGGCCGCGGTGTCACAAGTCTTCAGATCCTCCATCTCACGCGCAACCTGGGGCATCAGCGCGCGATTGCAATCGGCCTGGCGTGGGTGTACAGAATGGGCATCCAGGCCCCGGTGATTGTCATGGATTGTGACGGCGAAGATCGCCCGCAGGATATTCCCCGCCTGCTTGCCGAGTCTGAGCGGTGCGCGGATACGATTATCTTTGCCCGACGCACGCGTCGCACCGAGGGGTGGCTGTTTCGCCTTTTTTACGTGCTCTTCAAGTTTGTCTTTCGCCTTTTGACGGGTCGAGCGATCGCTTTTGGCAATTTTTGCCTGATCCCGCCTTCCCTGCTGGGACGGGTGGTATATCTGCAGGAAATCTGGAATCATTTTGCGGCCGGCATCCTGCGCGCCGGGTTGCCCTGGACCAGTATCCCTGCTGCGCGCGGACGGCGCTATGCCGGTGCATCGCACATGAGCCTGGTGCCTCTCGTCCTGCATGGACTCAGCGCGATTTCCGTGTACGTGGAAATTGTCTATGTGCGTCTGATCTTCTTCGCGCTGGCTTTGCTTGGTCTGGACCTGGCAGGCTTTCTGGTGTTGCTATACATCCGTTTCTTAACTCCGCTGGCGATTCCCGGCTGGGCCACGACGGTTGCCGTCGGGTTGACGTTGCTTGCCTCGCAAGCGTTCCTCTTCCTGGCGTTGTTGACTTTTCTGCTGTTGAGTTATCGCAGCGCGCGCATGTTTATCCCGGCTACCGATTATCAGGCTTATGTTCTGGAGGTGGAGCAGTGGGAACGTTAGGCCTACAGGCCTACCCTGGAATGGAACTGGAGATCTTTGCTGAGGCAGTGCGCTGGAAAGCCTGCTTCGGCGACTTCTTGAAACCCTATCTGGGGAAACGGGTGCTGGAGGTTGGCGCTGGCCTGGGCGCCACAACAGCCGTTTTATGTTCAGGGAGCGAGGAGGAGTGGTGGTGCCTGGAGCCCGACGCGGCGTTGCTGGCGCAGGTGGAGACGAAAATTCAACGCGGGGACCTGCCGGCCTGCTGTCGTCCTGTGCGTGGCGTGTTGACCGATTTGCCGCCCCTGCCCCAATTTGATACCATCCTTTACATTGATGTTCTGGAGCATATCGAGGATGACCGCGCCGAACTGGAAGCGGCGGCGATTCGCCTGCAGCCGCGCGGTCACCTGATCGTGCTCGCGCCGGCCTTTCCGGCGCTATACAGTCCCTTTGATCGCGCCATCGGGCATTACCGCCGCTATACGCGCGCCACACTACGAGCATTGACTCCAGCGCAAACTCTCCTGCTCCAGCTACGCTATCTGGATTCGTCAGGCTTTTTTCTTTCTTTTGCCAATCGGTATCTCTTGCGTCAGGCGCTGCCCACGCGACAGCAGATTCTTTTCTGGGATCGTTTTCTGATCCCGTTGACTCGCCTGACGGACCGCCTGACGGGTTATGCTTTTGGGCGTTCGATTGTGGCGGTTTGGGAACGGATTTCTCCTTCGTAACTCCGGCGCGCATTCTTGAGAAGCGAAAACATCCCCCTCATTCTCGCTTCAGGTGTACGATGGTTGCGCCGGCGCCGCCTTCGTTTTCCGCCGCTTCCTCGAAGTTCTGGACGTAGGGATGGCTGCGCAGGGCCTGGCGGATGACGGTGCGCAGTTTGCCGCTCCCTTTGCCATGCACGATGCGCACCCAGGGCAGGCCGGCCAGGTAGGCTTGCTCCAGGTAGCGTTCTACGGCCTGCAGCGCCTCCTCGCTCGTTTGCCCGATGACGTTCAACTCCAGGCCGGGGGAGGCGGGAAAGGGAGAGCTCGTGCCCGTCCGCGAGGGCGCAGGGATTTTCTCGCGGGCAGCCGGCGCACCTGTTTGCCGCTCCACATCTCCAAGACGGGCGCGCAGGCGCAGGTTCCCCACCTGTACCTCCGCCTCCTCTTCATCCAGCGCAGTGATCACCCCCTCCAGCCCCAGCGATTGGATGCGCACCGTGTCCCCGATTTGAAGCGAGGCCGGTGGGGGCGCAGGGGGCAGAAAACGCTTCAACGAGGCGAGCCCGGCCTCCAGGCGCTTGACCTCATCTATCGGTTGACGCGCCTGCTGCAATGCCCGCTTCAACGCCTGGACTTCGGCGCGTAGCTCACTCAACCGGGCCTCTGCTTCCTCCTGAGCCTTTTGCAGAATGCGCTGACGCTCCTTCTCGATCTCGGCCAGGCGCTGCTCCAGGGCGCGCGCCTCCGCTTCGACCTTGCGGCGCACCTTTGCAGCCCGCTCATGCTCACGTCGGGCACGGTTGCGTTCGCGCCGCAGATCGTCGAGCAGGCGGTCGGCGTGGAGGGTGGAAGTATCCAGCGCGCTCTCGGCCCGTTGCAGGATCTCTTGCGGCAGCCCCAGGCGGCGAGCGATCACCAGTGCGTTCGACCTGCCCGGCAGGCCGATCACCAGATGGTAGGTCGGGCGCAGGGTCTTTGGGTCGAATTCCATGGAGGCGTTGATGGCGCCAGGGGTGTTATGGGCAAAGACTTTTAGCTCCGGATAGTGGGTGGCCACCATCGTCGGCACGCGGCGTTCGAGCAGGTAGCTCAGGATGGCGCGCGCCAGCGCCGCCCCTTCCTGAGGATCGGTGCCTGCGCCTAACTCATCGAGCAGCACCAGGCTGCATGAATCCGCCTTGCTCAGGATGCGGATGATGTTGCTCATGTGGCTGCTGAAGGTGCTCAGCGATTGTTCGATGGATTGTTCATCGCCAATATCGGCCAGGACCTCGCGGAAACAGGTCAATTCCGAACCGCTCTGGGCTGGAATATGCAACCCGCTTTGAGCCATCAGAGCCAGCAACCCGACCGTTTTCAGGGTGACCGTTTTGCCGCCGGTGTTCGGGCCGGTGATGATCATGGCGAAGACCTGGGGCGGCAGCACAATATCCAGAGGCACCGCGCTTTGCGGAGGGAGCAGGGGATGCCAGGCCTGATGCAGGCGGCAGACGAAGGTATCCGCAGGGTACAGGATCGGTTCGCTGGCGTGCAGCGCTTCCGCGTATTGCGCGCACGCAAGCGCCAGGTCTATCTGTGCCAGCGCTTCCACGCCCTGATGGATGGCCTGAGCATTCTCCCCGACGGCTCTGGAGAGTTCGGCCAGGATGCGGCGGATTTCCTCTTCCTCTTCCCGTTGAAGCTGGCGCAGGCGGTTGTTCCCCTCGACAATCGCCAGCGGCTCGATGAAGAGGGTGGCGCCCGAGGCGGATTGATCGTGAATGATCCCCTGGAGCTGACCCTTGAATTCGGCGCGCAAGGGGATGACATAGCGCCCCTGGCGCTGGGTGATCAGCGCTTCCTGGAGCATGGGGGCGATCTTCTCGTCATGGAGGAGCTTCTGCAGCCGTGAGAGAAGGCTTTGCTGGGTCTGGCGCTGTTCGGCGCGCAAAGCGCTCAGGCGAGGCGAGGCTTCATCCAGGATTTCCCCGTCCTCCGAGATGGCTGCCGAGAGCCGTTCGATCAGGGATGGCAGGGAGGGCAGGTCTTTGGCGAGCCGGGTGAGCAGGGGAAAGGCAGAGGCGGCTTCGCTCTGACGAGATTCGCGAAGAAAGAAGCGACGGGCGTTCTGGGCCGTGATCAGCGTGGCGCGGATCTGGAGCAGGATTTCAGCATCCAGGAGGCCGCCACGCCGGGCGCGTTCGACGGCCGGGCGCACATCAAAGGCCGGGCCAGGGCGAAAATCGCTCTCTGCCAGCAGACGACGCGCCTCGCTGGTCAGCTTCAGGCGTTCGCGCGCCGCTTCCAGCTCCGGGGTCGGGCGCAAAGTCAGGGCCAGCTCTTTCGAGGCGGAGAAGGAGCAATACGCGCTCAATCGCTCCAGGATTTTCGGGTATTCGAGGGTGTGAAGGCTTTTCTCGTCCATCGGTGAGTTATTTTCCCAGGCGGCGAACGATGCAGTAGGTGGCGCCGGCGCGCTGCACGCGCAGGACTTCCGGCGCAAGGGGGTAAATGCCGCGATCTTCAAAGGCGCGCGTGTTGACCAGGAGGTAGTCGCCGCGGTGGATGGCCTGCGGTTCTTCGCGCAGGCTGTGTACCTGGACGTTCGGCCCGGCATAGGCCATCGCAATCAGCGGCTCCCGCCAGACGAAGAGGCGGATCGGGCCGGTGAGTTGCGCATTCAGGGTCTGGAGGCTTTCTTTGTAGCAGGTTAGCCAGTAGTCGGTTTCAAATCGTCCGAAGGCGCCGGCCGGGCCTCCGATCAGGCTGTTGTAGTAAGTATATTCGTAGGGATAGAGGACGGCGATGTTAAGGAGGCCGGGCAGGAGGATCAGCGTGAGCAGCAGCCCGCGCCAGGCCGCAGGGAAATTCAGGCGTTGGAGCAGGCTTTCCAATCCCAGGCCAGCCAGGTAGAAGAGGGGTGGCAGGATGAAGAAGAAGTGGCGATGATTGTCGTACATCGGGGGGCGCCAGAGGATGACGTAGATCAGCGGGATGAGGAACCAGGCCGCCACGATCCCTGCTTCACACAGGCCGCGGCCGGGGGTCGGGCGCGCTCGCCACAGGTCGCTGGTGAGGCGCAGTTGCTGGCGGCCGCGGTGGAGGATCGGCCCCAGGGTCAGGATCAGCCCCAGGATGGCAAGCAGCCAGGTCGTTTCCGTTATGGTAATCAGGATCAAAAAAGGCAGATAGCGCCCTGGCAATGCTGTCGCCGGATAGAGGTTGCCGTTGAAGAGTACTTTCATGCTGGCGATGTTGTTGGTCATGAGGAAGAAGACTTCCAGAAAGTGCCCGATGGGGTCTGTCCAGAGATAGGGCCAGAGCGCAAGGGTGAGCAGCGCAGCGCCGAGAAGATAGGCGAACAGATGGCGCAGCGGCGGACGCGCCCGGCGCAGCCACGCGCAGGCGAGGATCAGCACAGCAGCCAGGGGGGCAATGACGCGCAGCACGATGGCATAGCCGAGGAAAAAACTGGCCAGGAGGGTGCGCCGCCAGGATGGGGCGCCCTGCGCCCAGCTATCTACCATTTCCAGGCCGAACAGGATGGCGCCGAGGAAGGCGAAAAGGAACGGGATGTCTTTGGGGTTGATGAAGGCGTGTCCCCACAGCAGCGGTTGGGTGGCGAAGAGGGCGGTGATGCTCAGGGAGACGAAGGGGGAGAACCAGCGGCGCGCCAGGCGGTGGAAGAGCACCAGGCCGAGCAGGAAGGCCAGGAAGTTGACCAGGTGCCAGGCCTCATCACGGGGCAATCCCAGGCTTTGCAGCAGGGCGGCGAAGGGGTAGCTCAGCAAGAGGTAGGCGGGGCCGCGGGTCTTGTGATCGGCCGGGCTGGGGCCGTAGGCCTTTTCCAGATCGAAATCTGGACGAAGCCAGTTCCAGGGCTGGTAAGCGTAGGGTAGCGCTTCCGCATACCCGTAATAGAGCGGTTCATCCCAGGTATAGCCATAGCGGCGAAAGGTCAGCAGACCGAGCAGCAGCAAGATCAGCAAGAGGGAACGCAGGCGCATTGTCAGAGATTCTGGAGAAGGTTGGATAGCTCCTCTTCCTCCCCCTGCTGGTTTTTCAGGTATTCGCTCATGAAGGCGGAGCGTCGCAAGCGCAGTGCCATGGGGGCGACGGCGCGCAGGTCCTCCAGGGTCACTTCGGTGCGGCCATCGGCGGCGGCATGGGCGCGGGCGGCTTCAAACCAGGTGATTTCGGCGCGCAGGGAATCAATCCCCATTTTCTGCACCTGTTCGATGGCGCGTTTGGCGAGGGCATCCTCCAGGGTGACCTGACGCAGGCGTTGCCGCGCCTGCTGGATTTCATGGCTCACGATTTCCATTTCCTGGCGATATTGTCGGATGACCTGCATGGGGTGGGTCAGGAAGGCCTGAACGCGGCGATAGGCTTCGAGTCGCTCTTCGGGGGTGGCCAGGCCGCGCACGATGACGCGCAGGCCGAAGCGATCCAGGATTTGGGGGCGCAGGCGGCCCTCTTCGGGGTTCATCGAGCCGATGAGCAGGAAGCGCGCCCGGTAGGTGGCGGTGAGGGCGCCACGGCGCACGGTGTAGATGCCCTGAGCCGCCGCGTCCAGGATGGCATCCACGATCTGGTCGTCGAGCAGGTTGACCTCGTCAATGTAGAGGATATTGCGGTCGGCCTGGGCCAGGATGCCACGGCGCAGGCGCATCCGTTCGTGAGGCACCGGGCGCTCTTCGATGAATCCGACCACGTCTTCCAGGCGGGCGTTTAAGGGGAGTTCCACCAGGCGCACGCGGTCCGGGCGGGTGAGGGGTTCGCCGGCGGCGTATTTGCGGGCGCAATCCGGGCAGATGGCGTCCATGCCGCCCTCTTCGACATCCTCCGGCAAACAGCCGTAAAAGCACAGGCTGCGTTCGACGGTGGGGAGCAGATCGAGGAGCGAGCGGACGGCGGTGGTCTTGGCGGTGCCGCGTGGGCCGATGAGCAGGATGCCCCCCACGTTGGGGTTGATCAGGCCGAGGAGCAGGGCGAGCTTCATCTCGCGCTGGCCAACGATCGCCAGGAAGGGGAAAGGCATGGGCTGGGTGAGCAGGCCTTCATCGCCTTCGACCGGCTTCAAGGTGCGGCCGGCGACGTAGTCAATCAGCTCACGCAGCGAGCGAAAGGTGTGGCCGAGGGGCTGCTTGCTCTCTTCTTGCGGGGGAGGGGAGACTTCGGGCGTTTCAGCCATCATGTTCGTTTGCGCTGGCTCAAGCGATATGCCTGGCGTTGACGGGCCGCTTCCATCCGCCGTTCATCCTCTTCGTTTTCGGGGACGAGGGGCGGCACCGGTGTCGGCTGGCCGTTTTCGTCAATGGCCACGTAAACCAGGTAGGCGGTGTTGGTGTGGGTGCGCTGGCCGCTGATCGGGTTTTCGGCAATGACTTTGACTTCTGCTTCCATCGAGGTGCGGCCGGCGTAGGTCACCTCGGCGGTGAGGATCACCAGATCGCCGACATGGATGGGCTGATGGAACTCCATGGAATCAATGGCCACGGTGACCACGCGGCGCTGGGCGTGGCGCATACAGGCCAGGGCGCCGGCTTCGTCCACCAGTTTCATGATCCAACCGCCGTGAACGTTGCCTTGATTGTTGGCATGTTCCGGCTGCATGAGCTGGGCGATTTGGATGCGCGAATCGCGGATTGTTTTGGCGGTGGGCATCTTCACTCCGCAGGTTCAGGCTCTTTCAGGCGTTCTTCCCAACCACAATAGGGGCAGACATCCCAGGCCAGCTCTAACAGGCGTGCGCAAGAGGGGCAGCGTTTTTTGAGGCGGGTGTGGCAGTTGGGGCAGAGCATCCATTCCGAAGAGACCTGCCGCCCGCAGCCGGGGCATTCCGGTTGGGCCTGCAGCGTTTGCAGGAGGACTTCCTCTTCCAGGGAGCGCTGGTAGGCCTCCTCCAGGGTCTGGGGAGGGCGCAGGAGAAGGTAGAGGAGCAGGCCGGGCAGGTTGAGGAGCGCGGTGAGCAGGATGGCCAGGATGCGCGCCAGGCGGTCGGTGGTGCGCTGTTGCACATCGCGGTATGTCCAGATGATCAGGGAAATCCAGAGTGCAGCCAGGAAGGCCGCGCCGAAGCCGCTCAGGAGTAAGACGAGAGAATTCAGCAAGGCAGGGTCGAGGTTCATTGGAGGGTATTTTACCACTGTATCGGGAGCAACCGCGTGGAAAGCCTGTCCTGCATTGTCTGACGGGCTGGAAAGCCTGTCCTGCATTGTCTGACGGGCTGGAAAGCCTGTCCTGCATTGTCT
>JAGHYK010000091.1 GCA_017743695.1 Chloroflexota bacterium | reverse complement strand
GAGGAGTTACTGTTTGCGAGGCTTTATGCGACCGGCGAATCGTAATGTGCTTTGGGCCCACGTTTTTCTGGCGGAGCTGATCGGTCAGGGGCTGCGGGAGGCTTGCCTGGCGCCCGGCTCCCGTTCCACGCCGCTGGTGATGGCCCTGGAGACATTTGCCAGACAGGGGCTTTTGCGCCTCTGGGTGCATAATGACGAACGTTCAGCGGCTTATTTTGCGCTGGGACTGGCGCGCGCCTCAGAGCGCCCCGTGGCGGTGGTCAGTACTTCCGGGACGGCGGCGGCAAACTTTTATCCGGCAGTGATCGAGGCCGATCTTTCCGAGGTGCCCCTGCTGCTGCTGACCGCCGACCGTCCACCAGAATTGCGCGGGAGCGGCGCCAATCAGACGATTGATCAGGTCAAGCTGTTCGGGGATGCGGTGCGGGAATATATCGAGGCGCCACTGCCGGAGGCAAACCCGACATCGGCGACCCTGCGCGCGCTGCGCGGGCTGGCGGCGCGAGCCTGGCTGACCGCCCAGGCGCCGCTGCCGGGACCCGTCCAGGTCAATTTCCCCTTCCGCAAACCGTTAGAGCCGATCCCAATCGAGGGGGATGTGCCGCCATGGCTGGAGGCAGATCATCCGTTGTTGCAGCCTCAGGCACAGGTGCAGTTTTCGCTGGGGGCGCGGCTGGAGCCTTCGGCGCAGGATGTGGCATGGGTGCTCCAGCGGTTGCAGGCTGCGCAGCGTGGGGCTATCCTCTGCGGGCCACGCAGCGCTTCCAGTGGCCACTTCCCGCCCCTGCTCCTCCGCCTGGCGGAACGCTTCAACCTGCCCATCTTCGCCGACGCGCTTTCCGGGGTGCGCTTCGGGCAGGAGCATCCGCTGCTCTTCGGAGCGTTCGATGCCTGGCTGACGCGCCTGCCACGCCCGGATTTCGTGCTCCGCTTTGGGGATGTCCCAACCTCGACGGTGCTCAATGACTGGCTGGATCAGGAAGGGGTTGAGCAGGTGTATATCGGACGGCTGGCGCGCTGGCGCGATGAGCGTTTTCGCCTGCAACGGCTGATCCTGGCGGATGCGGAAGCCTTCCTGGAACGTCTCACCCAGGATGAAGCCTCAGGGAGCAGAGAGATGCCTCAGGCGTGGCCTGAAGGCGCACGTGCACAGGCGCGATCGTTTGCCCAGGCCCTGAAGGCCGCTCGCGCCCGGCCGGATTGCGAGGCGTGTGTTTTCCTTTCCCTCTTTGATTTTTTGCCCCCAGGAGATGCGTTGATGGTCGCCAATAGCCTGCCGGTGCGCCATCTGGATCAGTTCGTGCCGCCGATGGAGAAGCCGGTGCGGGTGTTTGCAAATCGCGGGGCGAGCGGGATTGATGGGATCGTCTCCACCGGGCTGGGGCTGGCGGCGCATTTTGGGCATGTGACGATGGTGCTCGGCGACCTGGCGTTTTATCACGATATGAACGGGTTGCTGGCGCTGCGCCGCTATGGGTTGAAGGCGACAATCCTGGTGATCCAGAACGACGGCGGGGGGATTTTCCATCGCCTGCCGGTGGCAGATTTTGAGCCGCCGTTTCGCGAGCTTTTTGTCACGCCCCACGGACTGCGCTTTGCGCCGACAGCGGAGCTTTACGGATTGCAGTATCATTTTGTGCCCGATGTGCGGGAGCTGGCCCAGGTGCTGGAGCGATTGGATTGGGAGGCGCCCACGCTGATCGAGGTGCAGAGCGATGCGCAGGCGTTTGAGCGCTGGCGAAGGGAGTTTTTCAAGACGGCTATCTAAATCGTTTGGAGGTTTGGTATGGTTGAATGGGTGAAAGTGAAAGATTATCAGGATATTACCTACCACAAGGCGGAAGGGATGGCGCGCATTGCGTTCAATCGCCCGGAGGTGCGCAATGCGTTCCGCCCGTTGACGATCCAGGAAATGATCGAGGCCTTTGAGAATGCCTGGGAAGACCCACGGATTGGGGTGATCCTGCTGACGGGGAACGGCCCGGCGAGCGATGGGAAATACGCCTTCTGTTCCGGGGGCGATCAGCGGGTGCGCGGCAGCGCCGGCTACGTCGGCGAGGATGGCATCCCGCGCCTGAACGTGTTGAAGCTCCAGCGCATCATCCGCACCATCCCCAAACCGGTGATCGCGCTGGTGGCCGGCTATGCCATCGGCGGCGGACATGTGCTCCATGTGATGTGCGATCTGACCATCGCAGCCGAGAATGCCATTTTCGGCCAGACCGGGCCGAAGGTGGGGAGCTTCGATGGCGGGTTCGGCGCCTCATACCTGGCGCGCATCGTCGGGCAGAAGAAGGCGCGCGAAATCTGGTATCTCTGCCGGCAGTACACGGCGCAGGAGGCCCTGGAGATGGGGCTGGTGAACAAGGTGGTGCCGGTCGAGGAGCTGGAGGCAGAGGGCATTCGCTGGGCGCAGGAAATTTTAGAGAAAAGCCCGCTGGCGATTCGCGCTCTGAAATCGGCCTTCAACGCCGAACTGGACGGGCAGGCAGGGATTCAGGAGCTGGCCGGGAATGCCACCCTGCTGTTCTACATGACGGAGGAGGGCCAGGAGGGGCGCAACGCGTATCTGGAGAAGCGCAAGCCGAATTTCCGTAAGTATCCCTGGTTGCCGTGAGTTACGATCCGTTCTTTGCGCCGCGCTGCCAGGCCTCGCCGGAGAGGCCGGCCCTGGTCTGGTGGGAAGACGGGGCGCGCCATCTTCTGACCTGGGCCGGCCTGGATGAATACGCGCAACGTGTGGCACTCTGGCTCTGGGAGCGAGGGGCGCGCTCCGGAGATGTTCTGGGGGCTTACCTGGAGAATTCGCTCTTCTCGGTGGGGTTGATCCTGGCCGCAGTGCGCCTGGGGGTGCGACTGGTGGTGTTCCACCGTCGGCTCAGCCCGGCAGAGCTGGAATGGCAGGTCAGGACGGCCGGG
Source organism: Chloroflexota bacterium (assembly GCA_017743695.1). Taxonomy (GTDB): domain Bacteria; phylum Chloroflexota; class Anaerolineae; order Anaerolineales; family Villigracilaceae; genus 630D-37. Next base: position 7,063 of record JAGHYK010000091.1, on the reverse strand, counting down.
CCGCGCTGGTTGATTCGCGATGATCGCCCTGGAACGGGGAAGCTGGCCGGGAGTCGCTGGATCGGCTGGGATGGAATGCTCCCGCAGCCGGCCGCTCTCCCGGAAGCAGATACCACGGCCTCGTTCACCTTTTTTACCTCCGGCACCAGCGGCTATCCCAAGGCGGTGACGCTGAGCCTGGCAAATCTGAAGGCCGCGGCCAGTGCTTCCTCGCAACGTCTGAACACCCGACCCGGAGAGCGATGGTTGCTCTGCCTGCCGCTCTATCATATCGGGGGGCTCTCTATCCTCTTCCGGGCGGCCTGGGATGGGATGACGGTGGTTTTCCAGCCGCGCTTTGAGGCCGCTGAAACGGCGCGCCTGGTGCGCGAGGAAGCGGTGAATCTGATTTCTCTGGTACCGACGATGCTTTATCGCCTGATGCCCTGGTGGGAGCAGGACGAAGCAGGCGCCGCGCTGCGCCTGATCTTGCTGGGCGGTTCGGCGACCGACCCGTCGCTCTTGCAGCGGGCTCTGGAGGCGCATCTACCAGTGGCGCTGACCTATGGCCTGACGGAAGCGGCCTCGCAGGTCTGCACGGCCCTGCCGGAGCTGGTGTATCGCAAACCGGGCAGTGTGGGCAAACCGTTGCCGGGGGTTGAGATGGAAGTGAGAAATGAGCAGGGGGAGCGCTGCGCGCCGGGGGAGATAGGGGAAATCTGGGTGCGCGGGCCGGCGGTCGCATCGGGCTATGAGGGTCAACCGCCGTTTCCCGATGGCGTGCTGCAGACGGGCGACCTGGGCTATCTCGATGAGGAGGGCGATCTCTGGGTGCTGGCGCGGCGCAGCGATCTGATCCTGAGCGGCGGCGAAAACGTGTATCCGGCGGAAGTCGAGCGCGTGCTCATGGAATATCCCGGCGTCCAGGAGGTATGCGCCTTCGGTCTGCCCGATGCGGAATGGGGGCAGCAGGTAGCCGCTGCGGTGGTGGCAGGGGGAGAGGTGACGGCGGAGGCGCTGATCCACCATGCGCGCCAGTTCCTGGCGGGTTACAAAGTGCCCCGGCGGATCGTTTTCGTGCCTGAGTTGCCGCGCACGCCTTCCGGGAAAGTGAAGCGCCATGTGCTTGCAGAATGGGTGAAAGAAGGGCGGATACCTTGACTCTTTCCTCAGGTAGATGGTAAGATGGTTTCGCTATGTATTTGCGAAGCAAGAAGTGGAGTGTGCGAAAACGACCACGGCGCACAAACTGGTTTAACGTAGCGGTGTTGCTGCTTTTAATCGCCGCTGTGCTGTATCTCAATCAGTTTGTGCTGCCGACCGTAGCCATGCCATTCATCCCCACGCCGACCCCGACGGTTTCAGCCGCCACCTATATCCAGCAGGCGGAGGCCTACTTTGCGGAGGGGAAAATGCTCCAGGCCATCCAGGCCTATGAGCAGGCATTAAGGAGTGAGCCGACCAATGTTTCGATCTACCTTGCGCTGGCGCGAGTGCAAATCTTTGCCGGTCAGGCGGAAGCGGCACAGCAAAGCGCTGAAAATGCCCTGCTTCTCAGTCCCAACAATGCCCTTGCCCATGCGATGCAGGCCTGGGCGCTGGATTTTCAAGGGAAATCCCTCGAAGCAGAAGCCTCCATCAAGCGCGCCCTGGAGCTGGATGATCAGAATGCGTTGGTTCATGCGATTTATGCCGAAATCCTGGTGGACTCATATGTCAATGGCGTCGGTACGTATGAGGGCTTGCTCAAGGCGATTGAGGAATCCAGGCTGGCGCTCACGCTGGATCCGAACGCCCTGGAGACCCATCGGGCACGCGCCTATGTGCTGGAAAATACCACCAACTATGAGGAGGCAGTTGCCGAATATCAGGCTGCCATTGCGATCAACCCCAATATTCCCGATCTTCATATTGGTCTTGGAAGATGTTATCGCCTTTTGCAAGTTTATGATAAAGCCATCGAGGAGTTCACCCGCGCCAACGCCCTGAACCCGGCCGATCCCATGCCTGACTTGCTCATCTCGCGCACCTATGCTTCGATTGGTGAATATGCCAAAGCGATCCAGTATGCGGAAACCGCCGTGCGGGATGATCCCACCAATACCGCCTTGCACGGGAATCTGGGGGTGCTTTACTATCGCAATTTCATGTGGGCTGAAGCCGTAGAACAGCTCAAGCTGGTGGTAAGCGGCGGAGCGACGGAGGATAATCGCCCCATTCGTCCCATCCCTCTGAGCAACGATGTGCGCGTTGCCGAGTACTACTACACGTATGGGCTGGTGCTGGCACGGCTGAATCGTTGTGGGGAGGCGCTGCCGATTGCCAAACAGATCATCGAAAGCATACCGGCCAACACGACCGCGATGGAGAATGCGCAAAAGATTCAGCAAATCTGTCTGCAAGGACTTGCAACGCCTGGCCCTGCAGGGAACACCCCTGTTCCAAATGCAACATTCACACCTGCTCCTTAGAAGTTATGCGCGTTTCACGTAGTTTAGCGCCTTTTGAAGTTAAGTCCGCAGGAAATATTTATCGTCTTTTCTTCCTGGTCGTTCTGATCCTGGCTGGATTGTGGTTTCTGCGATTCGTATCCCAGGGAGCGATCCAATCTCCTTTCGCACCCACGCCGACCCCCACGCGCTCGGCAAACTCGTTTTTACTGGAAGCGGAGGCGCGCTTCACAGCCGGCGATCTGCAGGGGAGCATCCAGGCCTACCAGGAAGCCGCGCGCCTGGAGCCACAGAACGCTCATATCCTGGCACGCCTGGCGCGCGTTCAAACCTACGCTTCCGCGCTGGTCACCACCGATCAGGAGCGTAAAGCGCGCCTGGAAGAGGCCCTGGCCTCGGCCAACAAGGCAGTCGAACTGGCCCCGGAAAACAGCGAGGCCCATGCCGTGCGTGCCTTTGTCCTGGACTGGTATGCCAATCCGGTGCTGGTCGGGGAAAAGCAGGCGCAGGCCTACCTGACCGAAGCCGAACAGGAAGCGGTGCGAGCCCTGCAACTGGACAATCAAAACACGCTGGCGCTCGTTTACTACGCTGAAATCCTGGTAGATCAGCAGAAGTGGACCCAGGCAGAACGCTATATCCAGCAGGCACTGGAGCGCGCGCCGAACCTGATGGATGTCTATCGCGTCTATGCCTATGTGCTGGAATCCCAGGGCGCCTATAAAGACGCCATCCAGGCCTACGATCAGGCGATCCGCCTGGCGCCCAACCTGACCTTCCTCTACCTGCGCGCCGGAGCGAATTATCGCCGTCTGGGGCTGGGCGCTCCGAAGCCCGAACAGGCCAAACCCCTTTACGAGGAAGCGCTGCGCTACTTTGCAGCCGCGGTGCGAATCAACGAACAGATCGGGGTGCGCGATCCGCTGCCCTATCTCTCGATTGCCAAGGTGTATTCGCAGATGGGCGAATACTTCATCGCCGGGCGCAATGTGCTCAAAGCGCTTTCTTTTGACCCCTCCAATCCGGATGTGTATGGTCAGTTAGGCATTGTGTACTTCAAATCCCGAAACTACGAGGGTTCCATCCCGGCGTTCAAATGCGCTGTCCGTGGATGTACGGCGCAGGAATCCTGTGAAGCCCGCGGAGGATGCGCCGAAGGGGAGACAGGCGTGGCCGTTCAAGGTCTGCCGTTGACTGCCAACACCGTGGTCTATTACTACACCTATGGCTCGGTGCTGGCCGCGTTGAGCCGCCCGCGCCAGAACTATTGCCCGGAAGCGTTACAGGTCCTGGGAGAAGTCAAGGCCGCGTTCCCCAACGATCCGGACATTGCCGGCATCGTGGCCGCCGGCGAGGCGATTTGCAATTCCCTCGGCACGACCTCCTCCTATCCTTCCACTGCGACCCCCACGCCTGCGGTTTCTCCGACCCTCACGCCAACGCCGCTGGGTGGACGATAGACAACGGTCGAACGGTTGCCAGAATGCCTGATCTCTGGTAAAACTTAATCCTGACCCTCCCTCCCCTGGATCGTGATATGCGTTCCCTTCAAGCCCTTCTCAAGACCATGCGCCCGCGCCAGTGGACGAAAAACGCTTTCGTCTTCGGCGCGCTGGTGTTCGACCGTCAGCTTTTCATCCCGCTCTCCTTCCTGCGCACGCTGGCCGGCTTCTTCGTGTTTTGCCTGGCCTCCAGCGCGGTCTATATCCTCAACGATCTGGCGGACATCGAAAAAGATCGCCAGCATCCTGAAAAGCGTCATCGGCCGCTGGCTTCCGGGCAACTTTCGCCGCGCCTGGCATGGGGCGCGGCGCTGATGTTGCTGATGATCAGCGTGGCGGCCGGCGCCTTGCTGAGCAGAGCGTTCCTGGGGGTGGTACTGCTCTATGTCCTGCTCATGGTATTGTATTCAAAATGGCTGAAGCATATACCGGTAGTGGATGTGCTTACCATCGCTGCCGGGTTTGTCTTACGGGTTCATGCCGGTGTGACGCTGATCCCCGTCGAACGCTTCTCACCCTGGCTCTACGTGGTCACCACCTTGCTGGCCCTGTATCTCGGATTCGGCAAGCGCCGCGCCGAGCTGGCCATGCTCGCTGAGAACGCCTCCGCGCACCGCCGCGTGTTGGATGGTTATACCCTGCGCCTGCTCGACCAGTACATCCTGATCGTCTCCGGCACGACGATCATTGCCTATTCGTTGTACACCTTCTCGGCGCCGAACCTGCCCTCCAATCACACGATGATGTTGACCATCCCCTTCGTGCTGTATGGCATCTTTCGCTATCTGTATCTGCTCGAAGTCGAACATGAGGGCGGCGCACCGGAAGAAATCTTGCTCTCTGATCGCCCCCTACAGGTAGCGATCCTGCTCTGGATGGCCGCAGTGCTGACAATCTTTTATCTCTCGCCATGACCTCTGCGACTGCGCCCGGCAAGATCATTCTCTTTGGAGAGCACGCCGTGGTCTACGGGCAGCCGGCGCTGGCTGTGCCGGTCTTCCAGGTCTATGCCAGGGCTACCGTGGAGGAGGGGGAGGAAAAGGGCATATGGATCGAAGCGCCGCAAATCGGGCTGGCGGCAACGCTGGAGGCACTGGGACACGATCATCCGCTGGCGATGGCGGTGGAACTTGTTTTTCGCTCTCTGGGGCAATCACCCCAGGGGCAAAAACTTCGCCTTCGGGTGGATTCCACCATCCCCGTCGCCTCAGGCCTGGGTTCGGGGGCGGCTGTGAGCGTGGCGTTGATCCGCGCCCTTTCGGCGCACCTGGGGCAGCCGCTCCCAGACGAGCAGGTAAACGCCCTGGCCTACGAGATCGAAAAAATCCATCATGGCACGCCTTCCGGCATTGACAACACCGTCGTTACCTACGGGCGCGCGGTGTACTTTGTGCGCGGACAGGCGCCCCAACCGTTTTCGATCCGTGGCCATTTCACGCTGATCATCGGGGATACCGGCATCCCTGCGCCCACCCGTCAGGCCGTAGCAGATGTTCGCCGTCTCTGGCAGGCTGATCCAAAACGCTACAACGCCCTCTTTGACGCCATCGGTGAGATCGTACAAGAGGCGCGTCAGGCACTGGAGGCAGGGGATGGGGCGCGGTTAGGGGAGTTGATGAACGCCAATCACGCCCTGCTGCAGGAGCTGACCGTCTCCTCGGCGGAATTAGACGCGCTGGTCGAAGCCGCACGCGGCGCCGGCGCCTGGGGCGCCAAGCTCAGCGGGGGCGGGCGCGGTGGGAACATGATCGCACTGGCCGCGCCACAACGGGCGCAAGAGGTGGCCCAGGCGTTGCGCTTGAAAGGCGCCTCAAGCGTCATCCTGAGTGCATTGGGAGGCAACCATGAATCAGGTGTGGAGGGAACAGGCGCTCTCTGAAAGCGTGAGATTGAAGCTGGTACACGGCGACCTGACGCAGGAAGCGGTGGATGCGATCGTCAACGCCGCCAACGAATGGCTGAAACATGGGGGCGGCGTCGCTGGCGCCATCGTCGCACGGGGTGGGGAGCAAATTCAGCGCGAATCGGATGAATGGGTGCGCCTTCACGGCCCGATCCACCACGAGCGCCCGGCCTGGACTTCAGGGGGCCGCCTGCCCGCCCGCTATGTGATCCACGTCGTCGGGCCACGCTGGGGCGAAGGCGATGAAGAGATGCGCCTGCGTACCACGGTGCGCAGCGCCCTGGAGCTTGCCCTCTCCCTCGGCGTACAGTCCATCGCTTTCCCGCTCATCTCGGCGGGCATCTTCGGTTATCCACCGATGCAGGCGGCGCAGGTCATCCTGGAGACCTTGAAGGCCTGGGGACAAGAACACACTTCCCCCTCCGAGCTGCGCCTCGTGATCTACGAGCGCGCCCTGGTGAAGGCAATTGCGGAGCATTGGGAGGCATGGCTCACCTGATCACCTCGCGCCAGAACCCGCGGGTACAGGCGGTGCGCCGTCTGATGGAAGATGCGCAGTATCGCCAGGAGCGCCAGGCTTTTGTGGCAGAGGGGGTGCGGCTGATCGAAGAGGCCTGGATGCGCCGCTGGCCGTTTGTGGAAGTCTTCTACGATGCGACGATCAACGAACGCGGCCGCCTGCTCCTCGAATCGTTGCGCCGCGCTCAGATACCCCTTCAGGAAGTGACGCCGGCCCTCATGGAATCCATGAGCGGAACGCAGACCGCCCAGGGGCTGCTGGCCGTTTTGCGCCTGCCTTCCGCGCCCGTTGCGCTTCCACAGCCGTTGACCTTCGTCCTCGTCCTCGACCAGGTGCGCGATCCGGGGAACGTGGGAACGTTGCTGCGTTCCGCGGCCGCGGCCGGTGTGCAGGCGGTGCTGCTTTCCCCCGGCAGCGCCGATCCCTGGCAACCAAAGGTGGTGCGGGCGGGGATGGGGGCGCACTTTCGCCTGCCGATCCTGCGCCTCTCGCTGGAGGCTCTTGCGCTCACCATCGCCGGCCTGAAGCGTGTCCTCGCCGATCTTCACGATGCGCTTCCGCTCTGGCAGGCCGATCTGCGTTCTCCCCTGGCATTGATCCTGAGCAACGAGGCGCATGGCCCCAGTGAATGGGCATCTCAGCAGGCGCAGGAGCGCATCTACATTCCCATGCCCGGCCAGATGGAATCGCTCAACGTGGCCATGGCCGG
>JAGHYK010000090.1 GCA_017743695.1 Chloroflexota bacterium | reverse complement strand
GGGCCGTCAACGAATGGGGGGTAGGGAGCATGTGACCTGGTGGTTTATTCTTTTCTCACCACAAAGGGCGCGAAGACACAAAGAGGGATATGGCAAGGCGGGTTTTCGGGCCGGGCGCAGGGCGAGCGGTCAGCAAAGGAGAAAGATTAGTTTTTAATAAAGTAAACTCTCTTGACATCCTGCAAAAGTCAGGTATATTTGTTTCAGTTTGCGGAGAGGATGCTGGAGTGAAAAAATGGAGAAGATTGAGTTCCTGGAGGCGCTTCAATCGGAAGTGGATGCTTTTAATGCAGCAGTCGCCACTCCAAACGGCGATTGGGTCACCAATTGATATAGCCAGGAATGTTTATACGATCTCAATGGATACGAAGGTCATTTCAAAGATTATGGAACTTTTGTTGTTCCCTGAACTGACACGATTCGCTGAAAAGCATCAACTCAAAATGGTGCTATCTGGACAGCAAAATTTTTATCCAGATATAAGTTTTGTGGATGAAGAAGGCCATCGTTTTGCGCTTGATATAAAGAGCACTTATAGAATTGGAAAAATCGTGTCAATGGCATGACGCTGGGAGCTTTTACGGGTTATTTTCGCGAAAGGAACAGTACAAAAAATGTGACTTTCCCTTATGGTTCTTACAATGGCCACTTTGTTCTTGGCGTCATTTATTCAAAAGCAGATGATGGGATTGATGAGCGAAGAAAATATACCCTGGATGAGCTGGAACGTATCACCTCCGTCATCAGGGACTTTCAGTTCTTCGCTCAGGAGAAATATCGCATCGCTTCGGATCGTCCAGGAAGTGGCAATACGAAAAACATCGGCTCAGTGACAGAGATTGATAAGCTCTTGAGTGGTTCTGGCCCTTTTGCATCCCTGGGTGAAGCCATTTTTGACGATTACTGGATGTACTATTTGACGCGCGACATGGCCAGGGCTGCAGAACTCAAACGACCTCCTTATACCAGCTTGCGCAGCTATTTGAAGTATAAAGGCCTGGCAAAGTGACCCAAACCTTACCGCGCAGCCTCCGCAAAGTGATCGTGCCCCCTGTCAAATGTCAGGGGATTAAGACCAGACTTGTCAGATTTATTCTCAGCAATATTGTCTGGGAGGGAAAAGGCCGATGGATTGAGCCTTTTTTGGGATCAGGGGTGGTGTTGTTCAACGTTCAACCGCAACGTGCTCTGGTGTGTGACATCAATCCTCACATTATCCGCCTGTACCAGATGATTTATGAGGGGAGCCTTTCGCCACAGGAGGTCAGAGCTTATCTGATGGCGGAAGGGAAAAAGCTCTTATCGAAAGGCGAAGCCCATTACTATCTGGTTCGAGAGCGTTTTAATAAAACGGGCGATCCTCTGGACTTCATTTTCCTTAACCGTTCCTGCTTTAATGGCGTGATGCGTTTCAACAGTAAAGGCGAATTCAACGTTCCATTTTGCCGTAAACCCGATCGCTTTCGGCAGGCCTATGTGAGCAAGATCGTCAATCAAATCTCGCAAATCCAGCAGATCATGCAGGGCAAAGAGTGGGAATTTCGGGTTGGAGACTGGCGGGAATGCTTCCGCGATGTCACAGAGGCTGACTTTGTGTATTTGGATCCTCCCTACATCGGCAGACACGCAGACTATTATCAGCAATGGTCAGAGCAGGATGCGATAGAACTGGCAAAGCGGGCGCAAGAGTTGCCGTGCGGCTTTGCGTTATCCATGTGGAAGGAAAACAAGTATCGCCTGAATGAACACCTCGCTCATGACTGGGATGGTTTGATCGAGAGGACGTTCACCCACTTTTACCATGTGGGTTCGAGAGAAAGTTTCAGGAACGAAATGACCGAGGCTTTACTGATAAAACCTGGTTATGAGGTCCCGCTCGTTGAACTCAAGAGGCCGCAAAAGCCTGCCCAGATGCAACTCCCTTTACTTTTTTCTTCCATTGAAAGCTAATTTTTCAACGATCAAAAAAGTTCATCAAATATAAAATCATCATAGAATTCTCCTCTCGCTTCCAACCTCCTCCTCTTCAGGTATAATCAGCCAGAGATTCCCATCCAGGAGACCTGTCGCATGTACATCGCCATCGAAGGTGTGATCGGCGTGGGGAAAACGACGCTGGCGCGTCTGCTACAGCCTCTTTTCCAGGCCGAATTGTTGTTGGAAGTGTTTGAGGAGAACCCCTTTCTTTCCGACTTCTACGCCGACCGCGCCCGTTATGCGTTCCAGACGCAAATCTTTTTCCTCCTCAGTCGCTATCATCAGCAGCGATGGACTGTCCCCCAAATCCTTGCCGAGGGGAAAAACCTGATCGCGGATTACACTTTTGCCAAAGATGCCCTTTTTGCGCGCATCAACCTGAGCGGTGATGAGCTGGAGATGTATTATCGCGTTCACGAGGCGCTGGCGGAAAAGATACCGCGCCCCGATCTGATCGTTTATCTGCGCGCAGATACCGATGTCTTGATGCAGCGCATTGCTCTGCGAGACCGCCCCTACGAGCGCAACATGGAGCGGGAGTATATCGAAGCCCTCCATCGCGCCTACGAGGCGTTCTTTGCCTCTCCATCTGACGGCACGCCCGTCCTGACGATTGATACCAGTTCCCTGAATTTCGTGCTTTATCCTGAGCACCTGCATTCCATCGAAAACCGCATTCGCCAGGCGCTCAACCTGCTCCCTTATCAACCCTCGCTTCCTTTGGACTGAGGTGAGAACATGCGAGTAACCCGCGAGTCGCTGCTACGGCTGGCCCATCAGATTGCCCAGGAACGCGCCTACACCCAATCAGACATCGTTGCCATCTACCTGATTGGCTCCTTGCGCCACGCCGATCCTTTCCTGGGGGGCAGCACCGATGTTGATCTGGTCATCGTCCATGAGACGCGGCCAGGGATCGGGCGCGAGTTCGCCCCTTTGCCGGCTGCGGTTCACCTGGATATTTTGCATCGCGGCCAGCAGGACTATCCCTCGCCGCGTCAGATGCGCCTGCATCCGCTGTTGGGGCATGAGCTATATGACGCCCTGCTGCTCTATGAGCGCCGCCCCTTCTTCGAGTTCCTCCAGGCAGGGGTGCGCGCCGGCAGCGAATTCACCGCCCCGATGACGATCTGCCAGCGTTCGTTCCAGCTCCTCGCCGAAAGCCGCAGAGGATGGTTCCAACTCTCCCAGTCTGCCTCCTGGGGGGTCAGGGAGAGCGATCTCTGGCTGGAGATTCTGGCGAAAACAGCCGGCTCCCTGATGGAGTTAGACGGCGCGCCGCTTACCGAGCGTCGTTTCCTGCACGATTTTTCCACCCGCCTGGCGAACCTGGGGATGCAGGAGCTGTTCCCTGCTTTCCTGGAACTGTTGGGGAACTTCTCCGAGGTCCTTGAAGAGACTTCCCGGTGGCTCTCGTTTTGGGAAAGCGATTTTCAAGCTGCGGCGCAGACCGGACGACGGAGCGAAATTCACCCGGCACGCCTCGTCTATTACCAGCAGGGCATTCGTCATTATCTTGAAGGAGAGCGCCCGATCTTCGCCCTCTGGCCGCTGATGCGCACCTGGACCTGGGCGGCGCTCGCCCTCCCCGAGGATCAGCGCGGTCACTGGGCCGAATGGATGCGGCGCCTGGGCTGGAACGATCAACGGCAGTCCCTTCTCGATGCGCTGGATCGTTACCTGGATCGCGTTCAGGAAGTGCTGGAAGCCTACGCAACCGAACATGGGGTGAACCTCGATACGCTTCCTTCGCTGCTCTGACATGTCCTCCCGAAGCTTCCTGGCTCTCCTGTTTTTTGCCCTCCTGGTAGCCATGCTGGGATTTGGCATCATCATCCCCCTCCTGCCCTTCCTGGTCGAGAAGTTCGGCGGTGGCGGGATGAGCATGGGCCTGCTGATGGCGATCTTTTCGGTGATGCAATTCGCCTTCTCCTCCTTCTGGGGCGCCCTCTCCGACCGTTACGGGCGAAAGCCGATCCTGATCCTGGGCACCGCCGGCAATGCGATTACCATGTTCGGTTTTGGATTTTCGGCCTCCCTGGGCTGGCTCTACTTCTTCCGCGCCCTGGGAGGGCTGTTTTCCTCGGCGGTCACCCCGGTCGCTATGGCTTTTATCGCCGATAGCACCGATGATCAGGCCCGCAGCAGCGGCATGGGGTTGACCGGCGCGGCCTTTGGAACCGGGATGGTGCTTGGCCCAGGGTTAGGGGGGATGCTGGGGGGATATTCCCTGCGGGCGCCTTTTCTCCTTGCCGGCGGGCTTTCCCTGCTCAGCGCACTCCTGATCGCCCTGCTGCTCCCCGAATCGCTTTCCCCTGCCCGGCGACGTCCCACGCCGGTCCGCGGCCCCCAGTTTCGGGAACTGTTCCAGGCGCTGCATTCCCCCATCGGTTTTCTCCTGATCCTGGCTTTTCTGCATAATTTTGCCCTGACGAATTTCGAGGGCATCTTCGCGTACTACACCGCTCAACGCTATCACTTCTCCCCCCAGACGGTAGGGATCGTCACCACGACGGTCGGCCTGAGTTCAGCCATCGTTCAGGGAATCCTGACCGGGCCGTTTTCCCGTCGCTGGGGGGATGTGAAAGTGGTCAAGGCCTCCCTGTTCGCCAGCATCTTTGGTTTTTCGCTCATGCTGCTGGCGCGCAACCTGCTCGAAGTCATCCTGACCTCCAACCTGTTCATCTTCACCAACGCCATGCTGCGCCCTGGGGTGGCAACGCTCATCTCGCGCCGCGCCCAACAGGGGCAGGGGATCGCCATGGGGCTGAACAATGCCTGGATGAGTCTGGGGCGCATCGTCGGGCCGCTCTGGGCCGGCAGCATGTTGGAGCTGAACCTGAACTATCCCTTCCTGAGCGGTGCGCTCATCATGCTGATCGCTTTCCTGGCGGCGCGGAAATGGCTGCCGGAAGAGAATCAGGCCTCGAACACATAGTGGTAAAGCAAGACCCCGGCCGCCACGGCCAGGTTCAGCGAGCTCGCCCGCCCGCGCATGGGCAAAGCGACTTCTGCATCGCAGGCGGCGCGCTGCGCCGTGCTCAATCCCTTTTGCTCATTGCCCAGGATCAGCACAAACGGCTGCGGCGGCTGGAGCTGGCGATAGTCTTGCGCCGCATGGGCTGAAGTCCCCAGCAGAAAAATGCCCTGCGCTCGCGCCCAGGAAACGAATTCCCCAAACGAGCTTTGCACCCAGGGCACCCAAAACAGAGCGCCCATGCTCGCCCGCACCACCCCCGGATGATAAGGGTCCACGCCCCCCTCCAGCAGAAAAAGCGCCTTCCCCCCGACTGCGTCCAGCGTCCGCAGCACCGTCCCCACGTTCCCCGAATCCTGTGGCGAAACCAGCGCCACGGCCACGCCAGCCGCGAGCGCCACCTCTTGCAGGGTACGCGTGCGCTGACGCACCACCGCCACCATCCCCTGCGGATTTTCCTTTTCGCTCAGACCTTCCAGCACCCTGGGGGACACCGGGCGCACGTCGCCGCCGCGCGCTTTCACCTCCTGCAATAGCCTTTGGGCAAACGTGCTCTCCAGGCGCTCGGGATCGTAGAGCAAATGCACGATCTCCCAGCCGCTTTCCAGCGCTGCCCCAATCGGCAGCAGGCCTTCCACCAGAAAGAGACCGCTCCTCTGGCGCTCTTTTCGCTGTTGCAGCGCACGTAACTGCTTGATCAAAGGATTTTGGGGACTTGTGATCTGCATAGCCTGCCTGATTGTACCGAATTCCGGTCTGGCGCGCCAGCGTGTCTGAGGGACGAATGCGCCCTCTCTCCCCGACCTGGGGCGCCGCAGCCGCGCCCGGCGCGTCGCTGCCCCGTGGAACGACCGCCCGGTGGCGCCTGATCGGCTTTCTCCCCGGCGGTTGACCGTCTGCCTGGCGCATTTTGTAGTATATTTAGAGCCGCTGCCGGCGCGAGACGATGCAGACGAATCTTGTGTCACGGCCTGAATTCTGAACATTCAAGGGAAGGTTTTTCATGAAAAGGATCACCGTCATTGGAGTTGGTTACGTTGGATTGGTCACCGCCGCCTGCTTCGCCGATCTGGGGAACAGGGTGGTGGCCCTCGATGTGAACGAGGCGCGCATTGAAGGTTTGAAACAGGGCATCATGCCTATCTACGAACCGGGGCTGGAGGAGCTGGTCCGGCGAAATGTCAAAGCCGAGCGTCTCTCCTTCACCACCTCCTACGCCGAAGCGCTCCAGGGGGCGGAGTTTGCCTTCATCGCGGTTGGCACGCCTTCGGGAGTCAACGGCGAGGCCGACCTGCAATACGTAGCAGCTGCAGCCCGCGCCATCGCTGAAAACATGAGCGGGCCGCTCATCATCATCAACAAATCTACCGTACCGATTGGCACCGGCGATTGGGTCGCCGACATCGTTCAACGTCACCAGAAACATCCCTATCCCTTCTCGGTGGTCTCCTGCCCCGAATTTTTGCGCGAGGGCACGGCCATCAGCGACTTTATGAACCCCTACCGCGTGGTCGTCGGGTCGCTGGATCGCGAAGCGGCAGAGAAGGTGGCGCAGCTCCATCTCCCCCTGCGCGCGCCGATTGTGATCACCGATCTGCGCACGGCGGAGATGATCAAATACGCCTCCAATGCTTTCCTGGCGACGAAAATCTCGTTCATCAACGAGATCGCCGACATTTGCGAAGCCTACGGCGCCGATGTCAAAGAGGTGGCTGCCGGCATGGGCTATGACAAACGCATTGGCCCCTACTTCCTGGATGCCGGGCTGGGATGGGGCGGTTCCTGCTTCCCGAAAGATGTCAAAGCGCTGGCCTATATGGCTCAGGAAAAGGGGTTAACCCCGCGCATTTTGCAATCGGTGATGGAGGTGAACTATCGCCGTCGCAAGGATGTGGTGCGCGTGCTCCAGGAAATGCTCGGCGATCTGCGCGGCAAAGTGATCGGGCTGTTAGGGCTGGCCTTCAAGCCCAATACCGACGACATGCGCGAAGCGCCCTCCATTGACATCGCCGAGGGATTGCTCGCTGCCGGCGCCGAGGTGCGCGCCTACGATCCGGTCGCCATGCCAGGGGCGCAGGCTCTGTTGCCCGCAGTCAAAATGTACCCCGATCCCTACCAGATGGCGCAGGGATGCGATGCCCTGGTGGTGGTGACGGAGTGGAACGAGTTCAAGCAGCTCGACCTGGAACGCTTGCGCCAGCTCATGCGTCTGCCGGTTCTGCTGGATGGGCGCAACATCTACCAGCCGCAGCTCATGCACCAGCTTGGTTTCATCTACCGCGGCATCGGGCGCGGCAATACCCATGGCGGGAGCTGAAATTGGAACGTCTGCCCGTCTGCGATTACGAAGGTTCGGATTATCAGGAAACGTTTTGGGAGCAGGGCGGCCGCGAGTATGAGGATCGCGTGGAGGCCATCGCCTTGCGCCGCCTTCTCTCCTCCCAGACCGGAGAGCGGTTGCTGGAGCTTGGGGCGGGGGCCGGGCGCAACACGCCGCGCTATGGGGGGTATCGGCAGATTTTCCTGCTGGATTACTCACTGACCCAGTTGCAGAAGGCCCGTCAGCGACTGGGGGAGCAACCGCGCTTCGTCTATATCGCCGCCGATGTCTATCGCCTGCCCTTCCGAAGGCAGGTCTTCGATGCCGCCACCATGATCCGCACGCTGCACCACCTGGTCGAACCGCAGCGGGCATTGCAGCAGGTTGCGGCGGTTTTGCAACCCGGCGCCACGTTTATCCTGGAATTTGCCAACAAACGCAATTTGAAAGCCATCCTGCGCTACTGGCTCGGTCGGCAGCGCTGGAATCCCTTTACCCCGGAGATGGTGGAATTTGCGCCGCTGAACTTCGATTTTCACCCGCGCACGGTGGCTCAATGGCTGAAGGAAAGCGGCTTCGTGATCGAGCGTCGGCTCACCGTTTCCCATTTTCGCCTGGGGTGGCTCAAACGACATGTGCCGCTCTCCTGGCTGGTCGCAGCCGATGCGCTCTTACAGTGGAGCGGAGAATACTGGCAACTGACCCCCAGCGTCTTTATACGCGCCCGCCGTGAGGGGAGGGCTGCGCCACCCCTTGAAGAAAAAGAGCTACCGGCCCTGTTTCGCTGTCTTGAATGCGGCCACGAAGGCCTGACCGGGGTCGAAAATGCCCTGCGCTGCCCCGCCTGCGGCAAGGCCTGGCCGCTCCGCGATGGAATTTATGACTTCCGATAGGCGAATGGCGAATACAGACCGTGCGAGCCGCCGCAGGGGGTGAAGCAATCCCCATCTCGGCCAGGAGATTGCTTCGCTCGTCAAAAGATTGACGTTTCTCCCGTTTTCCACTATACTTCGTAAAGGAGTTCTGCGCCATGCGAGTCACATCTTCCCTCTCCGTTTCGTCCCTAAGGCACGCCTGAAACGCGCGTGCCTTTTTCTTTTCCCTATCCCACCTGAAAGGAGTTTCCTATGGACTACGGTTTGATCGGCAAGATCGAAAAGGCCAAACGCTACGCCCAGGAACCCTACCGCTTCAAATTCCAACGCTTTGAAATGACCTTCCACGGCGATAACAACGACCATCGCATTCGTTACGAGAATGGCGCTTTCCAGTGTGACTGCGAGTTTTTCATTACTCATCAACGTTGCAGCCACACGATGGCCCTGGAACAGGTCTTCAAGGACATGCTCAACCCTTGACAAATTCTGCCAAACGGTTAAAATCACCGCCCGATGGCAGAACGGTTGGCTTTCCTCCTCCTTTCACCTCCTGCAAACCCCCTCTTAGAGAGCCGTTGATTCGGCTCTCTTTTTTTGTGCCCGTTCCTCATCCCATGTGTGCAAACCGGTGATCCATGCTGAAACTCCCTGGTCTGATTGACCCTCACGTTCACGTGCGCGAGCCCGGCGCCACCCATAAAGAAGACTGGGATACCGCCAC
The DNA here is from genome assembly GCA_017743695.1 of Chloroflexota bacterium. Lineage (GTDB taxonomy): Bacteria > Chloroflexota > Anaerolineae > Anaerolineales > Villigracilaceae > 630D-37. Next base: position 1,181 of record JAGHYK010000090.1, on the reverse strand, counting down.
CCAGGCCGCCCTGGCCGGCGGCGTCACCCTGATCCTGGCCATGCCCAACACCCAACCACCGATCTTTGACGAAAACACCCTCTCCCTGACCTTGCAGGCTGCCGAACGCAAAGCACGGTGCGACTATGCCCAATTTCTCGGCGCCGGCCCCGCCAACGCCCTGGAAGTGGCCCGCCTTGCCCCCTATGCTGCCGGCCTGAAGATGTACCTCGACCAGACCTACGGCGAACTACGCCTGGATTCCATGCGCCTGTGGGAGGCGCATTTTCAGCACTTCCCGGTCTCTGCGCCGCTGGTCGTTCATGCCGAAGGGCGCACCCTGGCCGCGGCCATCCTCTTTGCCGATCTGTACCGTCGCCCGGTGCATCTGGCGCACGTCTCACGCGCCGAGGAAATTGAGCTGATCCGCGCCGCCAAAGCGCGCGGCCTGCCCGTCACCTGTGAAGTGACCCCGCACCACCTCTTCCTCTCGCAGGAAGACCTGCCCGCCGGCGCTGCGGAACATCCCGGTCGGGCCGAAGTCCGCCCGCGCCTGGCGACTCGCGCCGATCAACAGGCCTTGTGGGCGAACCTGGATGTGATTGATTGCTTCGCCACCGATCACGCCCCTCACACCCTCGCCGAAAAAGATTCCCCCCAGCCCCCGCCAGGCTTCCCTGGGCTGGAGACCATGCTCCCCCTGCTCCTGACTGCGGTCCATGAAGGCCGTCTTACCCTGGAAGCCCTGATCGAAAAGCTCTATCACAACCCGCGGCGCATCTTCAACCTTCCCGAACAGCCCGAAACCTGGATCGAAGTGGACGAAGACGCCGCCTGGGAAATCCGCTCGCAAGAGCTATTCACCCGTTGCGGCTGGACGCCCTTTGAAGGCTGGAAAGTGCGTGGCCGGGTGCGGCGCGTGGTGCTGCGTGGACGCGAGGCCTTTCGTGAGGGTCGGGTTCTTGTCCCTCCCGGCTTCGGGCGCAATCTTCGCCCGCCCCTCTATGCCGACCTGGTTTCCGAACCTCATGAATGCTACCTGTAACGTCCCCTGCATTGCCCAGGATTCACCCTCTATGGTGAGCAGTTCCCCGTCCAATGCCCATTCCGCCGTCCGCTCTCTGCCGTCCGTGGTCTCCACCGTCCACTGTCCATCGTCCATTCCGCGGTCTGCGGTCTGCCGTCTGTTTTGCCGTCCGCCG
>JAGHYK010000089.1 GCA_017743695.1 Chloroflexota bacterium | reverse complement strand
TCATTCGTCTTTTGCTTGACAGATTCGCCCATCTCGTATAAAATCTTTCTCGCTGTTGGGCCTGTGGCTCAGTTGGGAGAGCGCCTCAATCGCACTGAGGAGGTCAGGGGTTCGAATCCCCTCAGGTCCACAGGAAAGAACAGGGGCCCATAGCGCAGTTGGGAGCGCGTCTCAATGGCATTGAGAAGGTCGAGGGTTCGAATCCCTCTGGGTCCACCTGAACATACCCCCAAGGCCAGGATCGGAGTAGTAAGTCATCCCGGCAGCGAGCAGGGAGAGCGAGGTGGAAGCCCTGCAGGCGCCCAACGGGAGCGCCACCAAGACTGAACTCGCCGATCGCCTCACGGCAGGCCGTCACGGTGAACCCCTCCAGTAGCCGTGACCGGGTCGCCCGTTACAGCGAAAAGAGATGCGGTCGAAATCCCTTCGACCGAATCAGGGTGGTACCGCGGAGTCCCCTTCGTCCCTGAGACGAGGGGATTTTTTGTAATCCAGAAAGAACGCCCAAAACAGGAGGTCTTATGCCCATCCCCAAATCTGATTTCATCTGGTTTGATGGTCGCCTTGTCCCGTGGGATGATGCCAATGTCCATGTAACCACGCACGCCCTGCACTACGGCTCAAGCGTGTTTGAAGGCATCCGCGCTTACCCCACCCCGCGCGGCCCGGCCATCCTCGGATTGAAGCCTCACCTCCAGCGCTTCTTCGATTCGGCAAAGATCATGCGCATTCATATCCCTTTCCGCCTGGAGGAACTGGAGCAGGCGGTCATCGAAACCGTGCGACGCAATCGGCATCAAGGATGTTATATCCGCCCCCTGGCCTTCCGCGGGAGCGAGACCTTCAGCCTGAACGCGCGCGTGTGCCCCACCCATGTCGTCATCATCACCTTTGAATGGGGGCGCTACCTGGGCGCCGAGGCCATTGAAAAAGGGGTAGATGTGATGGTTTCCTCCTGGCGACGAATGGCCACCGACACCTTCGCCCCCATGGCCAAAGCGGGAGGGAACTATGTGAATTCCCAGTTTATCGCCATGGAGGCCGCCGACAATGGCTTTGTGGAGGGGATCGCCCTGGACGTGAATGGCTTTGTCAGCGAGGGAAGCGGTGAAAACATCTTCGTCGTCTATCGCGGTGAAATCTTCACCCCACCGGTCTCTGCCTCTGCCCTGATGGGCATCACCCGCCACTACGCCATTACCCTGGCCCAGGAAATGGGCTACCGCGTGCGCGAGGAGAACATCCCACGGGAGATGCTCTACGTCGCCGATGAAATCTTCTTCACCGGCACAGCCGCCGAGATCACCCCCATTCGCTCTGTGGATCGTATCCCGGTGGGCCACGGCGAACGCGGCCCGATCACGCGACGCATTCAGGAAGAATTCTTTGCCATCGTCACAGGCGAAAAACCTGACCGCTTCGGCTGGTTGACGTTCGTAAACGAGGAGGGATGATGACCCGACCGTATGAACCTCAAAAAATCGAAAAAAAATGGCAAGAGAAGTGGGAAGCCGATAAGCTCTATCGCGCCGTCATAGATCACTCCCGTCCCAAGCACTATGCCCTGACCATGCTCCCTTATCCCAGCGGCGATCTGCACATCGGCCACTGGTACGCCATGACCCCTTCCGATGCACGCGCCCGCTTTATGCGCATGCGCGGCTATAACGTGATGTTCCCCATGGGGTTTGATGCCTTCGGACTCCCAGCAGAGAATGCCGCCATTCGGCATGGCGTTCATCCCAAGGAATGGACCTACAAGAATATCGAGCGCATGCGTAAACAGCTCCGTAGCATGGGCGCCATGTTCGACTGGGAACGCGAGGCCATCTCCAGCGATCCAGAATACTACCGCTGGACACAATGGTTCTTCATCCAGCTCTATAAACATGGCCTGGCCTATCGCGCCTTGGGGCCGGTAGACTTTTGCCCGACCTGCAATACCACCCTGGCACGCGAACAGGTACAGGGAGAAGATCGCCATTGCGAACGCTGTGGCACGCCAGTCGTGCGCAAAGAGCTGGAGCAATGGTTCTTCCGCATTACGCGCTACGCCGAGGAACTGCTCGATTTCAGCCCATTGGACTGGCCTGAGAAAATACGCGTTGCGCAAACGAACTGGATTGGCCGTTCAGAAGGGGCAACTGTCACGTTCCACACCGAGCAAGGCGATCCGATCCAGATTTTCACCACCCGCCCGGATACGCTCTGGGGGGCGACGTTCATGGTGCTGGCGCCCGAACACCCGCTTGTGGAGAAGATCACCACGCCAGAGCAGCGCCCTGCCGTTGAACAATACCGCTATGAGGCCTCGCGCCTCTCCGATATTCAGCGCGAAGCCAAAGATAAAGAGAAAACCGGCGTTTTCACCGGCGGCTATGCCATTAATCCGGTCAATGGGGCGCGCATTCCGATCTGGATTGCGGACTACGTGCTGATGACCTATGGCACCGGCGCCATCATGGCCGTACCAGCACACGATGAGCGCGACTTCGCTTTCGCCCGCAAGTACCATTTGCCGGTCATTCCGGTTATCCAGCCAGTGGATGAGCAGGGCCATCCGATAGAACCCATCCTCGACGGAGATACGATGACCAGTGCCTACACGGGCGGCGGCGTGATGATCAACTCCGGCCCGCTCAGCGGCACGCGAGTCACCGAGGAGAAGGGGAGCAAAAACCCTGGCATTATGGCCACGATCCGTTACCTGGAAGAGAAAGGCATCGGGCACTTCGATGTCTCCTACCGGCTGCGAGACTGGTTGATCTCGCGGCAACGTTACTGGGGCGCGCCGATCCCCATGATCTATTGCGAAAAGTGCGGTTGGAACCCGGTGCCGGAAGAACAATTACCGGTGCTCTTGCCTGAGGATGTCGAATGGAAACCGACCGGAGAAAGCCCGCTCAAATTCCACCCCACCTGGAAATACACCACCTGCCCGCAATGCGGCGGCCCGGCGGAGCGCGAAACAGATACTATGGATACCTTCATGTGCTCCTCCTGGTATCACCTGCGCTACCTCAGCCCCCATTACGACCTCTACCCCTTCGATCCGAAGGAATACGATTACTGGATGCCTGTAGATACCTATACCGGCGGCAGCGAACATGCGACCATGCACCTGATCTACACCCGCTTCTTCCACAAAGCCTGCCGCGATATGGGCATCACCAAAGGGCCAGAGCCGATGATCCAGTTGCGGAATCAAGGCATGGTGCTGGGCGCAGATGGCGAGAAGATGTCAAAATCGCGCGGCAACGTGGTCGCGCCGGATGATCTGGTCGAACGCTACGGGGCGGATACGGTGCGCGCCTATCTGATGTTCTTCGCGCGCTGGGAGCACGGCGGTCCCTGGTCTTACGAAGGGATTGAAGGAACCCATCGCTGGCTGCGCCGCGTTTGGACGCTCTTCACGACCCCCGTCTCCGGCCCTGCAACCGCAACCCCGGAGACCTTGCGCACCCTGCGCCGCAAGGTCCATCAGACGCTGCGCTCCGTCACACGGGATTTTGAAAACTTTGAGTTCAACACCATTATCTCCTCCCTGATGGAGTTGCTGAATAACCTGCAAAAAGCCTTCGATCAGGGCGCAGGCGGTTCGCCAGAGTGGGAAGAAGCGGTAGATATTTACCTGCGGATGCTGGCCCCTGTCTGTCCCCATATTGCCGAAGAGCTATGGACGGAAGTGCTGGGCAAGCCCTATTCGATCCATGTGCAATCCTGGCCACAGGTGGATGAAGAAGCCACGCGTGAGGAGCAGATCACCATCCCGGTCCAGGTTAACGGAAAAGTCCGCGATCGCATTACAGTTCCCGTGGATGCAGATGAAGAAACCATCAAAAATGCTGCCCTGGAAGCGGCTGGCGTGCGCAGATTCCTGAACGGGAAGCAACCTCGCCAGATCATCGTTGTACCCAAACGGATGGTCAGCATCGTGATCTGAAAAGTCTGCATCGGGCTGAGGACTCAACAAATCCTTGACGACCCGCTGGCATCGGGTTATAATCCGCCCTGTGTTCATCCTATCCCCTTGACAAGCGCGTGAGGAAGCAAGCTCACGACGCTTGTCTTTGCTTGTCTTTCAGTAGAAAGCAAACAAGCATCTGGCCTGCCACTTTCTGGCAGACCTTGAAGGGCCTGCGATACTCGGATTCGTACATTCTTCCAGGGAGAGCCAGCAGTGGAAACAAAAGAATTAGTCGCCCTCCGTATCAGTCTCGCCTCACCCGAAACCATCCTTTCCTGGTCGCATGGGGAGGTGCTTAAACCAGAAACCATCAACTACCGGCGCCTGCGCCCGGAGAAAGATGGCCTTTTCTGTGAAGTCATTTTCGGCCCGACACGGGATTATCAATGCTATTGTGGCAAATACAAGAGTGCACGCTACAAGGGGATTACCTGTGACAAATGCGGCGTTCAGGTGACAAAAGCCGAGGTGCGGCGCGAGCGCATGGGGCACATCGCACTGGCCGCGCCCGTCGCTCACATCTGGTACACCCGCCGCGTTCCTTCCTACGTGGGCCTCTTGCTGGATATTTCACGGCGCAATCTGGATCGCGTCCTGTATTTTGCGCAATATATCGTGACCTACGTGGACGAAGAGGCGCGGCAAAAAGCGCTCAAGCGTCTGGAAGACGAAATTTCTGTTTCCGTTCGTGAACAGGAATCACAGATTAATTCTAAGATTGCGGAGATCAAAATACGGCGCGATCGCACTCTGGCCGAGCTACGCCAGCGACAGGAAGAGATCGAACGTGCCTACGAGGAGCGCATCGCCGAGCAGTTAGACCCGGTCATCAAAGAAGGGCAGCGCCTGGAGCGCCTTCTCCAGGAGCAGATCGGTCAGGTGGCCGGCAAAACCATCGCCTTTGAAGCCAGCGGAGAGGTGATCATCCAGGCAGGCGAAAAAATCTCCCCTGCCCATCTCAGCCGCGTGCAGCAGGTCGTCCGCAGCCATTTAGAGGGCCTGGAAAATCAACTTCGGGAACATAAGGAGCGCGAGCTGGAAGAAATTAAGATGGAGATCGCTCGCGTGCGCGCCGAGGCGGAAGAGCAAATGGAGGCGCTTCGCCGCCAGCTCGAAGATCAGAACTTCGCCTCGCAAAACCAGAACGCCCGCCTGCGCGATGAACTCCTCGAACTTCGCCCCCTGACCTTCCTGAGCGAAAGCCGCTACCGCGAACTGAAGCAACGCTGGGGACAGGTCTTCCGCGCCGATATGGGCGCAGAAGCGATCTACGACATCCTGCGCCGCCTTGACCTGGATAAGCTGGCCGAGGAACTCTGGCATGAAATCCGCACCACCAAATCCAAGCAAAAGCGGAAAAAGGCGACCACCCGCCTGAAACTCGTGGAGGCCTTCCGTCGCTCGGGCAATCGGCCAGAATGGATGATCCTGACGGTGCTCCCTGTGATCCCCCCTGAGCTGCGCCCCATGGTGCAGCTCGATGGCGGGCGCTTCGCCACCTCCGATCTCAACGATCTGTACCGCCGGGTGATCAACCGCAACAATCGCCTGAAGCGGCTGCTGGAGCTGGGCGCCCCCGATGTGATCATCCGTAACGAAAAGCGTATGCTCCAGGAGGCGGTGGATAGCCTGATTGATAACAGTCAGCGTGGCAAAGCCCTCAGCCGCCGCGGACGGCGCGAACTCAAATCCCTGAGCGATATGCTCAAAGGAAAGAAGGGGCGCTTCCGACGCAATCTGCTTGGCAAGCGCGTGGATTATTCGGGTCGCTCGGTGATCGTGGTGGGGCCCCAGCTCAAGCTCCATCAATGCGGCCTGCCCAAGACGATGGCGCTGGAGCTTTATCGCCCCTTCGTCATGGCGCGCCTGGTGCAGCGCGGCTTTGCCAATAACATCAAAGGCGCGCGTCGCCTGATCGAACGCGGGCGGCCGGAGGTCTGGGAAGTGCTCGAAGAAGTGATCAAGGAGCGTCCTGTGCTGTTGAACCGCGCTCCCACCCTGCACCGTCTGAGCATCCAGGCCTTTGAGCCGGTCTTGATCGAAGGCTCCGCCATTCAGCTTCATCCCCTGGTATGTACCGCCTTCAATGCCGATTTCGATGGCGACCAGATGGCCGTCCACGTGCCGCTTTCCCAGAAGGCGGTCCAGGAAGCGCGCGAACTGATGCTTTCATCCAGGAATCTGCTCAAGCCCGCGGATGGAGAGCCGATCATTTCGCCATCGAAAGACATGGTGCTGGGTATCTTCTACCTGACCATGCTCCACCGTGAGCCGCATAAAGGAGATGGCCGCGCCTTCGTGGATATGGATGAGGTCGCCATGGCCTACCAGCTTGGACAGGTGGAGATACATACACGTATCAAGGTATGGGTGCAGACCTGGTACGATGATCAGGGCACGCGTCTGAAGCAGCCGCGCCGTGTGCTCCTGGATACGACGGTCGGGCGCGTTTTGCTCAACCAGGTATTACCGCCCGAAGTGCAATTCGTCAATCGTTTGCTCGATAAGGGCGGTGTAAAGGATTTGATCGCTGAGGTCTATGAGATCTGTGGCCAGGAGGTCACCACGGAGGTTGCGGATCGCATCAAGGACCTGGGATTTGAGTATGCCATGCGCTCCGGGGTCACGCTGGCCGTTTCCGACATTACCATCCCGCCGGATCGTGAGCAAATCATCCAGGAAGCGTTGCAGCAGATCGAACTCGTGCAGCGGGATTTCCGGCGCGGCCTGCTGACGGAGCAGGAGCGCAATGAGCGCGAGATCGAAGTCTGGCAAAAGGCGACCGAGCGCGTGGCAGAGGCCGTCAAACGTCACATGAACCCGGAGGGCAACCTCGCCACCATGGCCAACTCCGGCGCCACCAAAGGGGGATTTTCCACCATCTCCCAGCTCGCCGGTATGCGCGGCCTGATGGCCGATCCGGCCGGGCGCATCATCCCGCTGCCGATTCGTTCCAACTTCCGCGAGGGCCTCACGGCGCTGGAATACTTTATCTCCACGCATGGCGCGCGCAAAGGCCTGGCGGATACCGCGCTGCGCACGGCAGATGCAGGTTACCTGACACGGCGCCTGGTGGACGTGGCCCAGGATGTGATCATCAACGAGTATGACTGCGGCACGCGGGAATACTTCGTCATTCGCAAATCGGACGATGTGGCCGGTCAGTCTATGGGTGCACGCATTTACGGGCGTGTGCTCGCCGACCGGGTGATCGATCCAAAGACCGGTGAGGTGCTCGCAGAGCGAGACGATGTGCTGGATCACGAGCTAACGCGCAAGATCGTGGCTGCCGGCGTGAGCGAAGTGAAGGTACGCTCGCCGCTCACCTGCGCCCTGCAATATGGCGTTTGCGCCAAATGTTATGGCATAGACCTCGGCCGCGGCACGATGGTGGAGCTTGGCACAGCGGTAGGCATCATTGCCGCCCAGTCCATCGGCGAACCGGGTACCCAGTTGACCCTGCGCACCTTCCACACCGGCGGCGTGGCCACAGGCGGCGATATTACCACCGGTCTGCCGCGCGTGGAAGAACTCTTTGAGGCTCGCAAACAGCCCAAAGGAGAGGCCATCGTTGCTGAAATCGCAGGCACGGTAGGCATTTACCAGTCTGACCGTTATGCGGATATACGCGAAGTGCGCATCATCCACAGTGAATTGATCAGCGATACCTACAATATCCCGCAAGACTGGACGGTCGTGGTAGAAGATGGGCAGGAAATTCGGGCTGGTGCAGTCCTGGCAGTCAAAGAAGACGCTTCCATCGTTGCCCAACATGGCGGACGCGTCCGCCTGGAGGGACGAAATGTGGTCGTCTCCTATGACCAGCGGGAGGAGCGGGTGTATGAAGTGCCGGTTTCTGTGCGCCTGCTGGTGAAAGATGGGGATCGGGTTGAGCCAGGTCAGCCGCTCACCGAGGGTTCGTTGAATCCTCACCGCATCCTGCGCATTCAGGGACGCGAAGCCTGCCAGCTCTATATGCTAAGTGAAATCCAGAAAGTCTATCGTTCCCAGGGGCAGAACATTCATGATAAGCACTTCGAGATCATCCTGCGCAAGATGATGAGCAAAGTGCAGATCATTCGCCCCGGCGATAGCGGCTACCTGCCCGGCGATCTGGTGGATCGGCTGGAAATTCGGCGCATCAATGAGCAATTGCTCGCGGAAGGCAAACAGCCGGCGCGCTATGTGGAAGTGCTCCTGGGCGTGACCAAGGCCTCGCTGAACACAGACTCCTTCCTGGCGGCCTCCTCCTTCCAGCACACGATCAAAGTCCTGGCGGAAGCGGCGATTTCCGGAGCTACCGATCCACTGTACGGTCTGAAAGAGAACGTCATCATCGGCAAGCTCATTCCGGCGGGCACCGGCTTCCGCCCTGATCGCCTGAAGCGATTGCAACAGCTCAAGAACAATGTGAACTGGTTAGACTCCACGGATAGCACAGTGGGAGATTAGCACGTGAACCTGCGCAGCGGCGTTGACCTGGTTTCTGTGGAGCGGTTTTCCGCCGCCTTGCAGCGCCATGGTCAGCGCCTGCTGCAACGACTTTTCACGGAAACCGAAAGACAGCAGAGCGGCGGGCGAACGGAATCGCTCGCCGTTCGCTTTGCGGCCAAAGAGGCGGCGGCCAAGGCGCTGGGCTGCGGCATTGGGGAGATCGGATGGCGGGAGATGGAAGTCGTAGAGGACGAAAAAGGAGCGCCGCATCTCCGTTTTCACGGGAACGCGGCGCAGAAAGTACATCAGCAGAAATGGGTGAGCTGGTCACTCAGCCTGACCCATGCCCAGGGAATGGCCCTGGCGATGCTGGTTGCCCTTTGCGATGAGTCTCCTTTGGCTACGGGGGGAGATCAACCTGCGCCCAGCGGCGCCACAGAGCGAGATTTGCCGGCGCGTTGAGCCTGTTCGTCCTCTTCGATCCCAATCCAGAAATGGCCGGGCAGGACGGCGCGATAAGCACGGATGACAATTCCCCGCTCCCCCGCTTTGACAGGCAGATTTTGCTCTCCCTGTAGCATGGTCGGATGCACCAGACACAGATTCGGCTCGCGTCCGTATTTCCGCCGATAGTATTCGACGGCTCGCTGCACCTTGCCCAGGAGCGAGGTATGGGGATCGTTATCAAACCAGAGCATTCCAACGTTCATTGGCGACCTCCAGACTCTTCAGGATTCCAGAAACGTAGCCAGTGATCTCCCTCCACCAGGGCATATTCGGCGGGAGGGCGCAGTTCTCCCAGCACAGGATCGGGAGGCAGGGAGAGGAGTTGGGTGAACTGCTGCACCTGACGTGAATCGGCCACGCGGGCGAAGAGATGGGTGTGGAACTGACCCGTCCAGGGGAGCATTTGTAGATCGAAAAAGTGCTGTGGCGTAAGGGTGGCAACTGTCCAGATTCTGCGCTTTGGTCCTCGCCCCAGGAGCCACTGCAGGTGCAGGCGAATTTCGTATTCCAGATTTTGCACCAGGCTCAAATCGTCCAGCAAGAGCAAGGTAAACCCTTTCCCCGCAGTCGGGGTTGGAGACCCCTGCCCCGCTTGCGGGGTTGAGGGTTCATGCTCGCGATCGGCGTGGGCGCGGGCTGCCAGGGCATAGATCACATCCGCGGCTTTACTCGCTGAGGCCGCGAAAACCCCGTCACAATGAGGGGCCTGGCGCAAGTCTTCCCATTCCTCCACCCGCGGTGTGATGACAACGAAGCGAAACGTCGCCGCATCTTTGGCATAGACCAGTGCATGGGCAACGGTGCGTAGCAAATGCGTTTTACCGCTCCCCGCATCGCCAATGACCAGCAGGGAACCGACGGCCGCATTGCCGAGGTCGAGCAACAGAGGCAATCCATCCTGCGCCACCCCGAAGAAAACCGCATTCCGCGGCAGGGGGAGGTACTCCTCCAGGATTTCGGGCAGGGTTGGGCGATGTATCGCCTGAAGCTCCTCGCGCAGCTCGGTCAGGGCCTGATAAAAGAGGGAAGAGAGAATTGGCTCGTCCATATTTAGAACATCTGTTCTAAATATATCTCAAAAGGAGGGATTTGTCAAGGGGGAAAGCTCTGGTGAGATTGCCCACATCTTTTACGCCCCCATATTTGGGCAACGGAACTCCTGGTAGTGTATCTTTCCTTCAGGAAATTTGAACTCCTCTACCCTTCCCCATCTTTG
>JAGHYK010000088.1 GCA_017743695.1 Chloroflexota bacterium | reverse complement strand
CAGACTTGCAAGAATGATACCACAAAAACAATCAATTGTGAATCAACTCTATTGTGTCTTCGTGCCTTTGTGGTGAAAAAAGAATAAACCACTAAGTCACAAAGTCACGAAGTCACGAAGTTTTGGCGGTCTTTCGGAAGGCTGGAAAGCCTCCCCCGCCACCGTCCACTCCGCCGTCTGCCGTCGGCGGTCCGCCGTCTGATTCGTTGATTCGTTCCCCTATTCGTTGACAGTCTGTTTCCCCTTTCTTATCCTTTGTGTCTTCGTGCCTTCGTGGTTAAATAATAATAAACCACAAAGTCACAAAGGCACGAAGGGTATTTTCTCTCGACAGGCTGGAAAGCCCGCCTTACCACCGTCCACGGTCTACCGTCCATCGTCCATCTCGCGGTCTACCGTCTGCCGTCCGCGGTCTCCATTCGTTTATTCGTTCCCCCATTCGTTGACGGTATGCCTCCCATGACAGGCCGGAAAGCCTGCCCTACTACCGTCTGCCGTCCGCGGTCTCCATTCGTTTATTCGTTCCCCCATTCGTTGACGGTTTGCCCTCCCTGACAGGCCGGAAAGCCCGCCCTACTGCCGTCTGCCGTCCGCGGTCCGCCGTCTCCATTCGTTCATTCGTTCCCCATTCGTTGACGGTCTTTCTCAACCTTTGTGTCCTCGTGCCTTCGTGGTTAAATACACGTCAGCCATCCTCATCCCCGCTCTCCACCCACCTCGCCGCGCCGCCGGGGAATGCCAGCAACACATCCCGAACTCCCTCTACTGCACGCAAGCCTGCCTGCACCTGTGCATGGATCTCCTGCGGACAGATGACATGTACATTTGGGCCGGCATCAATGGTATAAAACACTGGCCACCCCTGCCGGCGCCAGGCGCGCACCTGATGCATCACCGCCACCGTTGCCGGTTGCCAGTACAGCAGCGGCGGCGCAGAAGTCATCATCACCGCGTGCATCAGGTCCGAATCCAATTCCGCCACCTGTGCCAGAGCCTGGAAATCGCGCGCCAGAATCGCCCGGCGACATTGTTCCAGCCGTCGCGGCGCATCCGCCACGCGCGCCTCCTGCAGCGGGCTGCTCCAGGCCAACCGATGTCCCTCCGTGGAGCCGACCTCCTTGTGCTGCGTGCTGATCAGCGCAATACAATCGGCCAGCGCCCAATGATCCGCCGGGGCCAGCGAAAACGCAAACGAATCGGAGTCCCCGCTCCCCATCTGCCATTCCACGAACCCGCCCGGTACCGAACGGCAGGCGGAGCCGGAGCCGCGCCGCGCCAGGCGCGAAAGTTCACGCTCACTCAACGAGAGGCCTAGCGCCCGCGAGGCGGCCAGTGCCAGCGCTGCAAACGCCGAAGCCGAAGAGGCAATCCCCACCCCTGACGGAAACGTATTGCGGCTGATCACCTCCGCACGCCATTCGCAACCGGCCCACGCCCGCACAATGTCCAGGAAAGCCGTCACCCTTCGCAATCCTTCCCCCTCGACCTCCTGTCCATCAATCACCAGCCGGTCCCGCGCCGCGCCCGGCACAAAGCGAACCTGCGTGCGCGTCTCCAGCCCTGCCAGATTCATCGAAATGGAGCCATTGGCCGGCAACCGCAGCCGATCCTGGCGATTGCCCCAATACTTGATAAACGCGATATTGCTACACGCAACTGCCGTTGCAGAAAACACACGCTCAGCCATGCCTCACCACATGCGATCCGGGTCTCTTTGCCTCGAAGGAGGCGGCGGAAGCGAAACTTCTCGCTCTGAAAACACCCACATCTGTTTCCCATCGGTGCTCACTTCGATCCAGCCCGCCAGATCGGTGCGTAACAGGGAGTAAGGGCGCAACATTTTCAGCACCTCCGGCGTCGGATTGCCATAGGGATCATCCGCCGCCACACTCAAAACCACCAGCTCAGGCGCCAGTTGCTCCAGCCAGGCCTGCGAAAGCAGCGCCGGATAGCCCGAATTCGGCAGACTGAAAACCGAAAGGCCTCGTAGCCGCGGGTCTTTCTGCAGAGATTCCAACATCTCCGCGTCCATTCCAATCGGTAACAGCGCGCGGAACGCCCCCCAGCGAACCAGAAGCACGGCGCCCCGTCTGCCGCTGGCGATCACCTCGATCTGCGCCCCCTGTCCCAGATCGAGCACCTGCCCCGCTTCCGCAAACGTGACCGGGATGCTCCGTTCCGTCAGCCAGCTATCCAGTGCCTGAGAGGCCGCAGAGGCCTGCGGCAGGCCGGCCCAGAGCACGGCCCGTGGCGGATAGCGTTCCAGCACCCAGGGCAACCCCGCCACCTGATCCTGTTGCGTAGAAGCCACAATCAGCCAGTCCAGTTCATGCTCAAAGGGCGAAAATCGCCTCCCCAGCGCCTCTGAAAGCGTATTTGCCGAAGGCCCGCCATTGATCAGCACCCAGCGCCCGGCGGGCGTCCGTATCAGTACCGCATCCGCCGAGCCAACGTTCAAAAACGTCAGGTGCAACCGCCCATCCGGCAGGCTGAAGACCGCGCGCCAGAGCAAAACGGCCACCAGCAGCACGATCAACGCCGTCAGTGCCAGCGAAAGCGGCACCCAGCGTTCGATCATCGCTCGTACCTTCTCCCGGCGCGTCCTCTCCAGGCTCCAAAAGGCCAGCGCAGCATACCAGGCCATCAGGCTCCAGAGCGGCACCCGACCCAGTTCCAGCACCGAATGCGGAAAACGCGAGAAAAAATCCACCATCGTCAGCGTGTACGTCACAAAAGGCCAGGCGATCCAGGCCATCCACTGCCCCAGCGACCCTGAAATCCATCCCAGGATCACCGAGAGCCCGCCCAGGATCATCACCGCTGGCTGCACGGGCAAAATGAACGGGTTCGCCAGAAAAGCGATCAGCGAAATCTGCTGAAAATGATAAGCCATAATCGGCAACGTCGTGAGCTGAGCCGCCAGCGTCAGGAGCACAGCATCGGAAAGGAATTGTACACCAGGGGAAAGGAAAACTGCCGGCACTCCCAGGCGTTTCAGCCAGCGCTCTGCTCCCTCCTGAAAAACGCTCCCAAAAAGGATCAGGCCCAGCGTGGCGAAGAAGGAAAGCTGAAATCCCACATCCCAGAGCACGAACGGCGAAAACAGCGCCATCAGCGCCGCCGTAAAGGTGAGGGTGTTCAACCCCACCTGCCGCCGATAGAGTTGCTGCGCCAGGATGCCCAGCGTCCCCATGATGGCCGCCCGCACCACCGAAGCCATTGCCCCGACCATGATCGTGTACAGGATCACGCCGAATATCGCCAGGATCGCCCCGCGCCGTGCCCCAAAGATTCGCCCGAAGGAGGCGCTGAAAATCCCCACTATGATAGCGATATTGAAACCGGAGATGGCGATGATATGCGAGGTTCCGGTCACCTTGAAAGCGCGTTGCCAGGCCTCCGTCAAACCGCCCTCATCCCCCAACAGAATGCCGGCCAGCAGCGAAGCCTGCGGATCGGGATAGAAGCGATGGAGCAAACGGCGCGAAAAATGGCGCAGCTCAAACGTCAGGCGCAGGATGGGATTGCCGCCGCCCGCAAGGTAAGTGACTTCCGCACCTCGCATATAGACCTGAATTCCCTGGCGCGCCAGATAATCCCGATAGGAAAACAGCTCCCCCTCGGGTGGCGTTTCCAGCTTCCCCCGCAGGCGCAAAAGATCGCCATACTCAAAAAACTGCTGCCCTGGAAGGCGCACCAGGATCAACCCCCGTGCGGGCAGCACCTCATCCCCCGTATCCACGCTCTCCACCTGCGCCCGCAGCAGCGTGTACGTATCCCGCATTTCTGCAGGCTGAACCAGTCGGGCCGTCAGAATCAACGCATACTGCCGATCGGCGTACCAGGCGATATGGTACGCATCCACGTGTGGACGCGCCAGCTCATATCGCAGGCCGCCCAGGGAAAGAAAAAGCAAAAGAAGGAAGAGAAAGGACGCGGCCGCGGCGGCCCTTCGGTTACCTGCTCCCCCTGGAGCCGCCTGCCCCTCCGGCTCGTCCTCGGACTGCGCCTTCTGAGACGACCTGTAGCGATGCAGCCCGCCCCAGGCAAGTCCTGTCCCCAGGCTGAGAGCCAGCCAGCCTTCCCAGGGAAGCAGGTTTCGAGATGCCAGCACGATCCCTGCCAGGAAAGCCAGAGAAAAGAAGAACAGGGGATAGGCGAACACCCTTCAAAGCCTTTTCCGAAGCAGGTGGCGCAATGCTTCCTGCACTTCCGCCCAGGGTTGGGAAGCATCCACGACAATCCAGCGTTCCGGTTCGGCTGCAGCCAGCTCCAGGTAACCTTTCCGAACGCGCTGATGAAATTCGAGCGCATAAGCATCCATGCGATTCCACTCGCTCCCGTTGCTTTGCTTGCGGCGCAGCCCGATCTCCACATCCACATCCAGCAAGAACGTCAGGTCGGGCTTCAGGCCGCCGGTGGCATAGTGGATCAGGGCGCGCACCTGCTCCAGGTCCTGGCGATGGCCATATCCCTGATAGGCCAGCGTCGAATCCGCGTAGCGATCGCAAAGCACCCACTCCCCCCGTGCCAGCCGCGGGCGGATCTCCTGCTCCACCAGCTGCGCCCGTGCTGCCTGGTAGAGCAGCGTCTCGGTGCGCGGGTGCATCTCCCGATTGCGCAGATCGTGGATCACCGCCCGAATCTGCTCCCCGATTGCCGTTCCCCCCGGCTCACGCGTGCGGTAGACAGGATACCCCAACGATTCCAGATATTGCGCCAGCGCCGCCAGATGGGAAGATTTCCCCGAGCCTTCTGGTCCTTCAAAGGTGATAAACATCCGTAGCTCCCTGTAATCCGCCCGCTCTCAGGATTCACCCGATTGCCCGCCCGTGAGAGATCGCGCTGCGATGACAACAACCGGGCAAAGCAACTGCTCCATGTCATTGCGAGCCGTTTGTCGAGCACGACTTTTTTTCAGTCTGGCGCAGGCCAGTCAACAGGGAGGCCGCCTATTCGCGGAAAATGCGCACATGGCGGCGCGGCTCTTTGCCGTAGGAATGCGAGACCAGCTCCGCCTGGCGTGCCATCTCATGCTGCAAACGACGCACAAAGGCCGGCGCCGGTGGCAGGTCCACCCAGCGCTCCCCGTTCAGCACTGCCTGAATCGCCTGCTCAGTCTGCTGACGAATGGCCTCTAACTCCTGCGGTGGAAGCTCATCAGAAGGCAGGTTAAACAGATCGCCCAGGAACTGCTCAATCTGATTGACCGTGTTCGAGCGCAGCACATAGATCGGCACGCCGCGCTCCTCGGCCTCCAGGATCGTATGCTGATGGCTGCGGTAATAGGTGCGTAGCGTGACCAGCGCCTGGGCCTCCTCTGCGCTGCGAACCAGGATGGCCGGCACGCCGAGGCGCTTCGCCGCCTGCATCAGGCGATTACGGGCGACGCCGTAGGGGTAAATGCGGATCGGCGCCAGGGAAGGGCCGGCCTGGGATTGAGAAAAAGGGGGACTGCTTTCCATCCCTGTAGACCGTCGAAAAGGGGTTTCGCGGCTCTCCCCAATCGGTTGCGGCGGACGTTCAATGCGAATGCGTCCATCGGCTTCACGAATGCGAATTTCGGGTGGCAATGGGCGCCCGCGCAGCAGGGCATCTACAGAGGCGGCCACGTCCATGTGGATCGCCAGGCGATCGCGATGCTGGATTTCGATCAAGATGTCGAACGTCGGCGGCGCACGGCGTTCCAGCACCGTCTTCTGCGTGCCACGGCGTCGCGCTTCTTCGTCGGAAAGCGTCACCGCCTCAATCCCTCCGACCAGATCGCTCAGCGTGGGGTTGAGGAGCAGGTTTTCCAGCGTGTTGCCGTGTGCCGTGCCGATCAGTTGCACGCCGCGCTCGGCGATAGTGCGGGCTGCCGCCGCTTCCAGCTCGCGCCCGATCTCGTCAATGACGATCACTTCGGGATTGTGATTTTCGACGGCCTCGATCATCACCTCGTGCTGCAGCATCGGCTCACGTACCTGCATACGGCGCGCCTTGCCAATCGCCGGATGCGGCACATCCCCATCGCCGCCGATCTCGTTGGAAGTATCCACGATGATCACGCGCCGCGTCTCCGCCAGAATGCGCGCCGCCTCGCGCAAAAGCGTGGTCTTGCCCACGCCGGGCCGACCGAGTAGCAGGATGCTCTTGCCAGAGGTGATAATGTCCTCGATGATGTCAATCGTGCCGTAAACAGCGCGCCCAACGCGCAGCGTCAGGCCAACGATATGGCCGCGCCGATTGCGGATGGCGGAAATGCGGTGCAGGGTGCGTTCGATCCCGGCGCGATTATCGGCATCGAATTCACCGACGCGCGCATCCACGTAATCAATCTCCTCGCGGGTCACCTCGCGCTCCCGTAGCACGATCTCGCGATCCACGAACCGCGCCGTGGGTACACGCCCCAGATCGAGGATAACTTCCAGCAAATTGTCACTATCATCTGCCCGTTCAACAGCCTGGCGGATGTCTTGCGGTAACACCGCCAGCAGGGCTTCCAGATCGTCTGTGATTTTCAGATGACTCATAGAATTCAGTGTTTGATCCTCTCCATCATGTTTTCTGTAGCGCGCAACAGCACCCTTGCAGGTTTTCGGGCGCGTTGCGCAGGTCCATCGAAAGACCAGGGATGTATTCTGCCTTTATTATAACGGCAAAATTCCCCCTTGATCACTGCGCGCCGCTCACCGGATAGCATGGGCAGCGAGAAGAGACCGCCCCGTGCAGTTCACACCGATAGATCGCCTTCGCTTCGGAATCAACGTTCTGGTATCTCGTAAATGCGAACTTCCGAGCCTGTGTTATAGCCAATGAGGATAGCCACTGAGCGCCCCTGCTCTGTCAAGACCATCTGCAAGGGACGTGGGGGGAGGACAGCCCGTCCGATCATGCGGCCACTGGTCGTATCCCAGACGTAAAGCCGACCGTTCGTATCCCCTTCCCCCACCCAATCGGCCAGCCCAACAATTCGGCGACCATCGGAGGTGAAAGCCAGCGATTGGACAGAAAGGGGGAATTTCTGCAGCTCGAACTCGATGTTGAAATCGAGCATCTGGGTCAGGTCCAGCATAACCCTATCCTGCCCACGGTGGAGTGCCCAAAGAGCAAGGCGAGTCGGGAAAGGCGCCTCGTAGCCCATCTCCGTCATGCGCATTTCGTTCTCCGCAGCAGCCAGTCGCTGGCCATTCGGGGAAAGGGCGATGGCTGTGAGGGGAGCGAGTTGGATAGAGCCCCACTGCCTCCCGGTTTGAGCATTCCACACCTGGAGATCAGAAGTCTTATCGCTCATCTGGAAGATCAGTTGCTCATCGGGCGTCATCACGAACGCATCGGCAGGTGTAGAGAGAGCAAACGCAAAAGCCTGTCGTCCTGTCTCGACATAATAACCGCGCAAAGTGCGTTCGCCGCCAACCAGCAACAGAGTACCCTGTGGAGAAAACGCGATACGGTGCACCGTTTCCTGGATCGGCAGGGTAAAACGTGTCTGGCCGAGCTGCGGATCAAACAGCAATATCTGCGAACTGCTACGCAAAGCGAAGACCTGGCCATCCGGGGAGAAAACCAGTTCCTCCACCGGCTCTGGCGCAGTCATTCCCTCCGTGATCGCGCCGCTCTGAAGGTCCAGGTAACCGGTCTGACCATTCACAGTAAGCAGGGTCAGGCGCTCACCATTGGGACTCGAAGCGATAGTGATGACACCTTCCACCGGAACAGCCATGCGGAGCGGCAGTTCAGGAACCTCCATGGACGAGGAGGGAGTTGGACCTGGTTGCGTCAGAGAAGGCGGCGGAACGAGAACTGTCGGAGTCTCTGAAGGCAGAGTCGGGGAGCCTCGGGCCTGGAGAACCTGATAGCCCAGTAACGCTCCACCCAGAACAGCACAGGCGCATAGCGCCAGCAAACCCAGCACTAGAAAGCCAATAAGGATGTTTCGCGAACGCATTTCAAACCTCCTTTTACAGGAATAAGTGCACGGCAAAAACTCACCACGGCGTGCACAGAGTGTACAGGATTTGCGAATAAAAAGATAATTTTTGACCGCTTAAGGCATAAAGGAAAAGTTTTCGTAGTGATATTGTTGGCTGAATATAAATTTACGTTTAGTTTCTGTGATCTCCATGGTCTCTGTGGTGAGAAGATCGCTTTTTTTACAGGGAAGTCAAGTTTTGGAATACTTCCTGAATTCGCTGATCAGACTTCAGTGCAATGAGAACCTGGTAAATTTCCTGTTCTGGGGCGGCGTTCGCCCCAACCGGCCCCTCCGGAAGGCATCAAAGGCTCACCGCAAATAAATGGGGTTGCTGAAAATCCATCCCCGCTTACGCCCTCGATAGAAGCGATAAGCCTCCAGGCGATAGACGCCCGGCTCGGTCACAATATGGGCACAGGTATATTGATTCTTCCAGGTGCGGATCACTTCCCCATCCCGGAGCAGGCGAATCTCCGCTGCCGGGGAGGGCAGCCGTGCCTGGAGCGTCACACCACCGTTTAAGCTCATCTCTTCCCCCATGCCGATCGTACGTTCCTTACCGCGCGCCGTGAAACGAAAGCCGCGCGTGCTGGAAGGAAGATCATACCCGATCCAGCCACGCCCCTGCGCCAACGCCTCGTAGACCAGGCGCCGGTCACTCACCATGTCGCCGCTCAGGGGTTGGGAAAGCAGAAGATGCGTGTTCACCGCCGAAAAATGAAAACGATAGGGGAAGATCGTCTTGCGCAACGGACCGATTGCGTAGCGCAAGGCATGTGCATCCGAACCGCCAATCGCCACTGTTCGCTTTCCTTGCAAGAGCAACTCATCCCACTTCTGCAGTGTCTCAGGCAACGGGCCGCGCGCGATCAGGTGAGGGAAGAAAGCGTAAAACAGCGCATGGATTTTGCTCTTGATGCGGGTCTTGAATTCGCTGAACGCGTTCCATAGCTCAAGGCCGGTATACCCTTTCACCTCCCAATCCACCCAGGAAATATCCACCTCGTTCACTGCTGGCGCCTCTGGATCAAAAGGATGAGCGATGAAGGACAATCCACCCCGCTCGCGGACAGCATCAATCAGCCCTTGGGGATCGGAGGCATAATCGCTCATGCTCTGCCCAACGCCGAAGACCAGCAAATGATCCTTCTGTGGCAAACGATAGCGATCATGCACCTCCTCCCCTACCAGCAAAAGCACGCGCCGCGGGCCGCGCCGATAATATCCCTCCACCCCCTGAACGTAGACATTATGATCCGTTACAATCACCACATCCAGGCCGCTATCCAACCCGGCCTCCGCAATCTCGCGGTGGAGGCCGCTGCCATCGGAATAGCAGGTATGCATATGCAGGTTAACGACAATCTCCTCAGCGCTCATAAACGTTGACAAGATGCCCCATTCATGGTAAGATTCGTGCCGCTCTACGGCGAGGTAGCTCAATGGCAGAGCAGGGGACTCATAAGCCCTTGGTTGTGAGTTCAAATCTCACCCTCGCCACAGCGTAATTATACTTGACATCTCCTCACTCCTTGTTATAATTACGCCTGACCTTCCTGGCTAGCTCAATCGGCAGAGCGGGCGGCTGTTAACCGCTAGGTTCGAGGTTCGAGTCCTCGGCCAGGAGCACCACTCCCCGAAAAGGGGATTTTTTGTTTTCAATGCCATTGCAGGAGCACGCAGAATGTGCATCTGTAATCTTCACAACGAAAAGCACATTTTTCTGCAGGTGTCAGGTATAATGTGATAAAGCATTTCCGCGCGTACAAAAAGGAGTGCTCCCCATGACTTTCACAATCACTGATGTTCAGGATATGTTCCGCCTGTTAGAGCAGCACCCTGAATGGCTGGCACAGCTGCGGGCCCTGGTGTTTACCCAGGAGTTGCTTCAGTTACCAAAAGATTTTCAAGAGATTCGTGAAATTCAAAGGCAAACGGAAGCGCATCTGAAAGAGCTGGCAGAACTGGTAAAGGAGCTCTGCGCTGCTCAGAAGCGAGCTGAGGAGCGAATGGACCAGATGGAAGAGAACCAGCGGAGATTAGACCGCCGGATGGAAGAGCTGGCCGCTACCCTTCAATCCCTCAGCCTGCGCGTCGAAGAACTGGCTGCTGCCCAGAAGCGCACCGAAGAACGCGTTGAAGAGTTAGCTGCCGCTCAGAAGCGCACCGAAGAGCAACTCCAGTCCCTCAGCCTGCGCGTCGAAG
>JAGHYK010000087.1 GCA_017743695.1 Chloroflexota bacterium | reverse complement strand
GACAGGCTGGAAAGCCTGTCCTACAATGCTCTCCGCCCATCCTGACGGGCTGGAAAGCCTGCCTTATAGCGGTCTACGGTCGGCGGTCTGCGGTCTATCTCCAGGCCCATCGTCCACAGACCACCGTCTATCTGACAGGCCAGGAATCTCCTGCCTGTCCATTCTAAACCCTGGAGGCAACATGAAACACATACGGCTCATTGTCCTGCTCATCTCTCTGATGCTTTATGGTTGCAACATGCCAGCGCAGCCCGCTGCGCCGACGGCTTTGCCGACCGTCCCTGTTCCCACATCCACGCCTCTCAACCTCCCTGCCACGCCGACCCCTCCCCCTGCCTTCACCGCCACGACTCCACCCACAGCCACCCCGCTCCCTACCTTCACGGCTACAACTCCCCCCACGAGCATCCCCTTCTGCGGTCATCCCGCGGTGCTCCAACTGATTAACTCCTTCAAAACCGCCCTGATCCAGTCCGATGGTGTGATGCTCTCCCAACTGGTCAGCCCGACGCATGGAATGGATGTGCGCGCCTTTCGGAACGGGAACGTGATCAACTACGATCCGGCCCATGCCCAATTCGTGTTTGTGAGCACGTATCAGGCAAACTGGGGGAATGCTCCGGGCAGCGGCAACACTGTCCAGGGGTCATTCAGCAATGTGGTGCTCCCCAAACTGCTCCTTGTGTTCACCCAGCCCTATAGCCTGCAGTGCAATCAGCTCCAGTATGGCGGCGCTACTTACACGCCGAGCTGGCCTTATCCAGGCACAAATTTCTACTCGGCTTACTACGCAGGCACGTCAGCAAACGGCAACATGGACTGGTACACCTGGGCCATCGGGATCGAATTCGTAGGGAATACCCCGTATCTCTTCGCCCTGGTGCCCTTCTTCTGGGAGCCGTAAGCGCTCTCATCAGCCGTGTGAAGGAAGTGCAGCCAGCACTTCCTTCGCATGGCCGGCGGGTTTGACGTTTTCAAAGACTTTGAGGATTTGTCCCTGGGGATCGATCAGGAACGTGGTGCGCAGCACACCCTCATATTCTCGCCCCATGAACTTCTTGCGTCCCCAAACGCCATATTGCTGACAGACGGCATGGCCCTCATCCGCAAGCAAGGGAAAAGGAAGCTGATGTTTCTGCTTGAAACGGGTGTGGGAACGCGGCGAATCGGGACTGACGCCTAAAATCACCACACCGGCGCGTTCATAATCGGCATAGGCATCCCGAAATTCACAGGCTTCGGTGGTGCAGCCGGGCGTATCGTCTTTGGGATAAAAGTAAAGGACGACGTAGCGCCCGCGGAAATCCGAAAGACGGCGCACGACGCCGTTTTCATCTGGCAGAGCAAAGTCTGGAGCAGGTTGACCCGCCGCAAGTGGCATTGAGAACCTCCTGTTCAGGCAAAAAGCACAAAGAGAGTGAGCAGAACAAGCTGGGCAAGGGGATAATAGCTGGCATGGTCAAACAAGCGCGCAGCCAGCCGCCCATCCTGTGAACGGTAGAGTTGAGAAGCAGGGCGCAAGAGCAACACCACGCCGATCAGAAATGTCCCCAAAAGATAAAGCGCACCTAACGGGATAGGAGAAATGCGCGGCAGAAACAGGCTGAGTACAACGGTGATCGCCAGCGAGATCAAAACGATCAGGCCGGCCACCCGCGGCCCAAAGCGAATGATGATCGTTTTGGCGCCCACGCGCCGATCCTCTTCCACGTCATTCCAGTCCGCCGGAATGTTCTGCCCCCCGATCTCCCAGAAGAAGACCCAGGCCAGGGTGAGAAGCACTCCCCACCACTCCGGTTTGGGTTGAACGACAAAGATGGCAGCAATCGGGCCGCTCGATTTAACCAGGCCACTGACCAGGGTGCGCAGATAGGTCACCTTCAGCAGCAGGCAGTAAATCACCTCCAGCACGGCCGCAGCCACCAGAATCCACACGATGATCGGGTTCAGAAGATAGCTCCCGATCAGCGCCAGGATAAACCAGAAGGCGAACCAGATCACGCCGCTGCGGTAGTCCAGCACCCCTTGAGCCAGCGGATAGCGGAACGCGGAGGCCTCCACGGAATAGCCCTGTTTCAGCCCGGCAGCGACCTTCTCTTTATCGGTTATCACGCCTACCAGGTCGTTCAGCGCGTAGATGGCCGTATAGGCGGCAAACGCCGTGAAAAGTGAAAGGAGCAAAGTACTCCAGGAAGGAAACTTCCCCAACCAGAGCAGGGCGACAAACCCTGGCGCGGCAATATCCAGGACACCATGCGTTGTACGAGAAAGCGCAAAAAAGCGTTGCATCTTCCCTCCTCAGGCTTTGACAAAATGCATAAAATAGTTATTATCTTCAATGCCTTCCACCAGGCGAAAACGGCGGGTGAAGGGATTGTAAAGCAGGCTGGCCGTGCGCACCCAACGCAACCCACTGGCCTCGGCCCAGGCACGTAGCTCGGAGGGGCGAATGAACTTGCGGTAGTCATGCGTCCCCGGTCGCAGCAGGCGCAAAATATATTCACCGCCGATGATCACGAACAAAAACGCTTTGGGCGTGCGGTTGATCGTCGAAAAGATGACATGTCCCCCTGGCTTAACCGCTCGTGCACAGGCCGCCACAACCTCCTGGGGTTGCGGCACATGCTCCAGCATCTCCAGACAGGTCACCACATCGAAGGAGGCTGGCCGTTCCGCGGCCAGCGATTCGGCGCTTTGCAAGCGGTATTCGATAGACAATCCCTCCCGGCGCGCATGTTCGCGGGCGGCCTCAATGGCCTGGGAGGAGAGATCAATTCCGGTCACCCTGGCGCCACGGCGGGCCAGCGCCTCGCTCAGAATGCCACCCCCACACCCCACATCCAGAATCTGCGGCTGCGACACCTGGACTTTTTCCAGGATAAACTGGACACGCAACGGATTGATCACATGGAGCGTGCCCATCTCCCCTTTCAAATCCCACCAGTGGGCGACATCATCAAATTTTTTAATTTCTTCAGGATCAACGTTGGTAAACTGCATGAAATTCCCTCGTCAGACGGGTTTCAAGCTCCAGCGCCGCCGCTTCTACTTCGGGACGCGTAATGTCGTTGAGGAAGACGCACTCGCCAATCCCGGCCGGCATGGGGACGCGCTGCAGGCCATTGCGATGGTAGGTGCGCTCCTCCAGCGACTCCCATAGCATCGCCGCATCCAGGACAGCAGGGTCCAGCTCAATCCCCAGGCGCTCGGTGAGAGCGAAGACGCGCTCGGTCTCCTCTGCGCTCAGCAGGCCGCGATTGCGCGCCATCAGCACGGAGAGCAAAATATCCAGCAAGACCGCTTCCCCGTGATAGAGGCGATCTTCATATTGCGCCTCCAGGCCATAGCTAAAGGTGTGGCCAAAATCTACTTTGCGCGCCAGTTCCTCTTCAAAAAGGTTCGGCTCTAACTCTTCGATCATGCCTCGAATGGCGCGATCCAGGATTTGATCGCTCTGCTCATCCTGGAAACAGGTTTGCAGACTCTGCTCACCCCATTCCTCGAGCATGGTAAACAGCCGGGCATCCTTGATCACCGCCAGCTTGATGATCTCACACATCCCGTTCAGCAAGTGACGGCGAGGCAGGGAGCGAAAGAAAGCCTTATCCAGGATCACTTTTTGAGGCGCATAGAAGGAACCCAGCCGATTCTTATGCCCGTTGAAGTTGAAACCGGTCTTGATGCCAATCGAGGCATCCACATATCCCATCAGCGTCGTCGGCACCTTGATATGGGGCAGGCCACGGCGGTAGCTGCTGGCAAGAAAGCCCACCACATCCGTCAATACGCCTCCCCCGATGGCAATAATCGGTTCATCGCGACGGTGGATCGGGAATGCGTCTAACTCGCGAGCCAGGAAGAGGTACGTCTCCAGGGTTTTGTGCTCTTCTCCAGCCGGCGCCGGCACCACGCGCGCCTCGATGCGATGGGCATCGAAATAGTGATGAATCTCGGCGCCATAGTGGCGATAGACATTTTCATCTACAACGACAAACCGCCGGCTACCCGCCCCACGTCCCGGAGAGAGCAGCGCCGGGTTTTCTGGCGCAAACAAATGCGAAGTGCGCACAATTTCATACTCGATCCGCTGCTGGTAACGCAGACGATAAGAGGACGTCGCGCTCATACGATCTCTGCCCAGCGGTCACGCGCCGCCAGCACCCTCCTTGCAAGATTCTGCGCCATTTCCAGGCTATGATTGCGATAGTTGCCACACTGGGCAATGTTCGCATAAGGGACTTCCGTGGCGACCAGAATATCTTTCAAAATCTGCTCGTAGGTTTCAAAGATTTTTTGCGCCCGGCCCTCGTTGTAGAGCACCAGATAAAACCCGGTCTGACATCCCATCAGCCCCACCGAGAGGAAATTCTGGGGCATGTACTTCTGAAAGCCATAGAGCAGGAAATGTTCAAAAGAGTGCATCTCCGTCGAGGAGAGAAACTCCACATTCGGGCGATTGATGCGCAGATCAATGCAATACACCACGTCCCCATTGGGGCCTTCGTTGTAGGAGCGCAGTTTGACATGCGGCGCCTTGAGCAAACGATGATCCAGTTCGCCCACCGTCGCCGGGTCCCATCCAAGCGCTTTGACATCCACCATGGTCCACCTCCCTATCCAACGAACCGGGAAAGATGCCGATAGCTATCGTGGAGCGCCTTCTCCCAGGATTCCACATGATGATAAAGCTCCACCGAAGCATAGCCAGAATAGCCGTGATCGCTCAATGTCTTGAAAGCGGTAGCGAAATCAAAGGTGCCCTCGCCCGGAATTTCATGGAAGTGCACGATCCCGGTCAGGGTGTTCGCCACCATCCGATCCACCAGCGGCTTGCCATCGTGGATCGGGCGGCGCAGATAGAGCAAAATCGGGCGGGCGCGCTCCAGAACCTCGAAGCTCAGGCGCGGCACCGAGATCAGGTAGGTGAAGATTTCGTCATCAAACGGGGAAGCGCCGGCGTACAGGGTGGTGTAATCCACGTATCGCAACGGCGCCGTCACCTGGGCGCGGCCGAGCAGTTCCTCGATCTGCTTCTGACGGGCAGCGCCTGGCTTGAATTCATCATAGAAATACAACGGATGCTGACGATCCACCAGCAAATATTCAGCCGTATCTGGGAAATAAATAAGATAACTGGCAAAATCCATATCCAGCTCAAGCTCCGGCGACCAGGCAAGGATTTTGAGATTATATCCCTGACGGGCATCGGAGACGTGCAGATAACGGGTATAGGGAGCGACGCGCGCCAGTTCGGCCACAAAATCTTTCTCCGAGCAATACATGTGGCACAGATCAATGTGCAAGGCAAAGCGCGGCGAATTCACATCCTTGACCAGACGGATCGCCTGCTCCACCGTCTCGATGTACATCCCCGGCTCCGGCTCGATCAGCAAGGTGATCTCATCGTCATCCCGCAACGCCCGCAGGCATTGATGAATGCTATCCACCAGCAGCTCGTGGGGATTGACTTCCGGGTGCAGCAGATGCTCCTCACGGATAAAACCGCTGCCGAAGGTGACAAACGGGGCGCCGACCTTGCGGGCGACGTGGATGCCGCGCCGGATCAGGTCAATGCGGCGCTTTCGCCCCGCCAGGTCTGGACTCATCAGGGAAGGCTCATGGGGACGGGAAGGGGTAAAGAAATGCGAAGCCGTCGCCACACATGCCGGTCGCGCCCGCAGCCCCTTGAAGCGTTCCCGAATGGCCTCCAGGTATTCATCGGTCACGTTAAACACGTTGAACTGATCCCGATGGAATGCCAGCTCCACCCCCGCATAGCCGGCTCGATCCACAGCCTCGATGGCCTCCATGAAATCCAGCTTTGTCATGCCAAAAGTGCTGTAGCAAAGCTCAATCATATGCCTGGCTCCTGATCGCTTTGGATTGTGAAATTTTTACCGTTTTGGTCAATTATACCACCCTACCAGAAGACATGCTCCTGCCCATCCATGGGCAGATCGTCGAGCCGAGGTCGAGGCAGGGCCTGAAAGCGCGGGCGGATCTCCTCCAGGCTATCCCCGCCCAGTTTCTCCAGGAGCGCATCCGCCAGCACAAAAGCGACCACCGCCTCCGCTACCACCACCGCGCGCGGCACCGGGCAAATATCCGAACGCTCATAGACGGTTTCCGTCTCTTCGCCGCTGACCAGGTTGACACTCCTTTGAGGGGTGAGCGTGGTGGCGATGGGTTTCATTGCCAGGCGCACCACCAGCGGCATCCCGTTGGTGACCCCGCCTTCCAGCCCGCCGGCGCGATTGCTGGGGCGGTAGAGATTGCCGGCCGCATCGCGGCGGATGGCATCGTGCACGCGCGTGCCGAACTCAGATGCCTGGGCAAATCCATCCCCGATCTCCGCGCCCTTCACCGCCGGAATGGACCCCAGCGCCCCCAACAGGCGCCCATCCAGACGACGGTCGGCGTGAACATAGCTCCCCAACCCCGGCGGCAGGCCAATGGCAAAGACCTCAATCACCCCTCCCAGCGTATCACGGGCGCGAATCGCCTCCTGGATATGGGCGCGCATCGCCTCCGCCGCCGGTGGATGCGGACAGCGCACATCGCTGGCCTCGGCCTGCTCAAAGCGTTGAAGATAGGCCTGCGGATCGGTCAGGAGCGGTAGCTCCGCCGTCACCTGCCCGATCTGGCGCACATAGCCGCCGACGAAAATGCCGAATTCGGCGAGAAAGCGCTTGCAGATCGCCCCAATGGCAACGCGCGCGGCCGTCTCACGGGCGCTGGCGCGTTCCAGGCTCAGGCGCAGATCGCGGTAGCGATACTTGAGGGCGCCACTGAGATCGGCATGTCCCGGCCGCGGCACGACGAACGGGGGCACGGCGCGCCCGCGCCAGTTCTCCGCATCCCGATTGCGGATCCACAACGCCAGCGGCCCCCCGGTCGTATATCCGGCCATCACCCCCGCCGTGATTTCGACCTCGTCCTTCTCAATGGACATGCGCCCGCCGCGCCCGAAACCGCGCTGCCGACGCGCCAGCTCCTGCTGGATCGCCTCGGCGCTCAACGGCAAACCCGCCACCATCCCTTCCAGGATGGCCGTCAGCCCTGGCCCATGCGATTCACCGGCAGTCAGAAAACGCAGTGGCATCGTCCTTTCTCAAAGAGGGATTTCTTCCAGCAGGCTCATAAAGTCAAACGTCACGCCCGTCCATTGCGTGAAGCTAAGCGCCGCCTGGCGCAGCAGCATCCCGATCCCTCCGATGGCCTGCAGCCCGGCCTGTTCGGCCCATTCGAGCAGGCGCGTGCGCCGCGGGTTATAGACGAGATCGTACACCACCGCCTGCGAGGGCAGGGGGAGATGCGGCGGCCAGGGGCACGCTTCCACCTGCGGGTACATCCCGACAGGCGTGCAGTTCACCACCAGATGCACCGTCTCCAGCCACTCCCTGTCCGCACGGAGCGACTCCCAGGAGCGTTGATCGGGGTGGCGCGGATTGCGACTGACAAAGATCACCTGGCGCGCGCCGAGCCTTCGCAACGCGAACGCCACCGCCTGGGCCGAGCCGCCCGTGCCCAGGATCAGGCAGGTGCGCCCGCTGACTTCCACCCCGTGCGCCTGCAAATCCTGTAAAAACCCCAGCCAGTCGGTATTTTCGGCGCGCAGCCTCCCATCCTCCAGGCGTACCAGCGTATTCGTCGCCTGCAGAGCCTCCACCTCCGCCGAACGCTCGACGACCAGATCGAGCTGCAGCACGCGTTGCTTGTGCGGAATGGTGACATTGAAGCCGCGATACCCTTCGGCCAGCCAGCCCCTGAGGCGCGTTTCCAGCGCCTCCGCCATCACGGGCAACGCCTCATAGCGCCAGTCCAGGCCGCAGGCGGTGAACGCCCGGTTGTGCAGAAACGGGGAAAGGCTATGGGTCAACGGCCAGCCGATCAGACCGACGCGCTCCGTCATCCGATCTTCGCTCCCAGTCGCGCCAGAGTGGTTGCAAAACCGGGGAACGAATCGGCGATGCACGCTTCATCTTCCAGGATCGTCTCCCCGCGGGCGATCAGGCCGGCCACGGCGATCAACATCCCTAAGCGATGATCGCCGCGGCTCGAAAGATGCGCCCCCCGCAGCGGCCTCGGCCCGCGGATGATCATCCCATCCGGCAGTTCCTCCACCTCTGCGCCGAAGGCACGCAAAATGTCGCACACCTGGGCGATGCGATCCGTCTCCTTGACCCGCAGCTCGGCCGCGTCGCGGATTACCGTCTCGCCTTCGGCCTGGGTGGCCGCCAGCGCCAGGATCGGCAGCTCGTCAATCGCCAGCGGAATTTCCTCGCCGCCCACCTGCGTCGCGCGCAGCGCAGCCGGGCGCACGATGAGCGTCCCCAGCGGCTCACCGCCTGAAGTCTCAGCCAGGTCGGCGATCTCTATCGAGGCGCCCATACGCTGCAGGATGTGCAGCAGACCGATGCGCGTGGGATTCAGGTTTACCTGCTGGAGAGAGACCTCCGAGCCGGGCGCCAGCGTGGCGGCCACGATCAGGAAGGCAGCGGAGGAGAAATCGCCGGGCACCATCACATCCAGCGACTGCAGCCGGGTCGCCGGCCTTTGAATGGCACAGGTGCGCCGATCCTCGCTCAGGCGCAGCGGCGCCCCCATGGCCAGGAGCATCCGTTCGGTATGATCACGTGAGCGCGCCGGCTCATGGACGACCGTTTCCCCTTCGGCGAAGCAGCCGGCCAGGAGCAAGGCGCTCTTCACCTGGGCGCTGGCGATGGGCAGGTGATGCTCCACCCCGTGGAGCGCAGCCGGTCGGATGTGCAGGGGCGCGCGCCCCTCGGTATCCTCGATCTGCGCCCCCATGCGGCGCAGCGGCTCGGTGACGCGGCGCATCGGTCGGCGGCGCAACTGATCCGAGCCATCCAGCACCGCCTCGATCCCCGCGCCGGCCAGCAAGCCGCTCAGCAAGCGCATCGTCGTCCCCGAATTACGGCAATCCAGCCGCGGCCAGGTCGGCGAGCGCAGCCCCTGCGACTCGATGCGCAGTTCCCCGTCCTCTTGAGAAACGCGCAGCCCCAGGGCCTGCATCACGCTCAACGTGGCCAGCGTATCCCCGGCCTGTAGCCAGCCGCGCACCCGATGCACCCCTGGCGCCAGGGCGCTGAACATCACCGCCCGATGGGAAATGGACTTATCGCCGGGCACCGTCGTCGCCCCCCGTAACGAAGAAGGTTCAATTCGCAACATACTCACACCCAGGAAGAGATGAGAACTCCCCGCGTCTTCGGAATCGCACACGGCTCGGGGTTGAGCGTTGATTATATCACCGAACAATCCACGAATTTTTGCCGGGCCGTAGCGTCCACGAATGCGCGTCCCCCCTTGTTGAGGGCATCCCCCGGCAGGCCGGAAAGCCCAACCCGCGGTAGCCTCCAGGTGCTACGGCGCCCCGCGCTGGATATACCGCGTCAGCGACTGGCCAGCCGCGCGTTCTGCATCGCCTTTTTCTTCGGGCGCGGGGAAATGCAGGGCTTCGTAGAGACGCCAGCGGTAGAGGTCGAAGGCAGATTGCACCAGGACGGCAAAAGTTTTCTCCGTTGGGGTGCGAAGATAAAACAACACCGCCTGCATCGCGGGCGGATGCAGGCGGTGAAAGGGCTATGCTATAATTCCCTCGACCGCTACGCGCCGCAACCGCGTAGCACAGCAAGCCTCGCCGGGATCAGCGGCGGGGTTTTGTCTATTTTAGCGTAAAATCAGTGAGAAGGTGACAGCATTTTCAACGTTCTATCCTGAATAGCCTGAATCGCCCGAAAGAAAATTCCCCCCTTGGGGGCACAAGAATCTGCCGATAAGGCAGATTTTTTGTTTTGGCGTAACTATTCAGGCTGTCATTGCGAGGGCGTTTTTTGCCCGAAGCAATCTCGTGTTGAACAGGAAAAACCATGCTCTGGGAGACTGCTTCACTCGCAAAAAGCGCTCGTTCGCAATGACACCCCTGTTTCGAGTGGATGGCTGAATAGTTACGTTTTGGCAACCGATACACCTGCCCCCGGAAATGCCTGAACCGGCCCGAAAGCGCCTTGTTGAACAGCAACGCGCCCTTTAGCGGGAGCATGGTCGTTTCGATGGCCTCCCCCGCCTCGGGCATGGACTTCTCCCGTAGCCTGGCGGGAGCGTAGGACAAGTCTTATGGAGTTTAAGAAATTATTACGGTAATCTGGCGATCTGCGACTATCCACCGTCGTACCACAGACCTTTGGTCGGTTTGCCAGGCAAAGCCTGGTGATACCCTGTC
>JAGHYK010000086.1 GCA_017743695.1 Chloroflexota bacterium | reverse complement strand
CCGGCAAAAGCCATGTTCTGCACATAGAGCCAGTTTGTGCTATACTTGTACCTGAAAAGAGGAGCTGGTATGTTGCCTGAAACGCTTTCAAAACCTTCTACTTCCACCGAACAACCCTCCGCGCCCTCCATAGATTTGCAGGCCGAACTGGAAGAGACCGAGCGCGCCCTGCGAGAAATTTCTCTGCTCATCGAGCAAAGTCAGGGCGAAGTAGCCAAACTGAGCCAGCGCAATGCGACCATCACAGCGCACCTGCAGCAAATGCGGGATACTGCCCCGCTGAGTGAATGGCGCATGGCCTATCAATCGGCGCTGGAGGCGCAGCAGCGCCTTTTTGTGATGCGTGGTCAGCTCGAAAAACTCCAAAGCGATAAGACCCATCTGGAGCGGTATCGTAACCTGCTGCGCTATTTCCTTGAAAGCCACTCACAGCAAGGAGCCGCAGAACAAACGCAGGCGACCTCTGCAGGTGCTGATCTACCCACATTGTTGAACGCGCTGGAAGCAGAGCGTCAACGACTTTCGCATCAAATGCATGATGGCCCTGCGCAGGCACTTTCCAATTTTATTCTACAGGCGGAAATCGCCATGCGGTTGATAGAGATTGATCCTGCCCAGGCGCGCCAGGAATTGCTCAATCTCAAAGCCGCGGCGATGAGCACCTTCCAGAAAGTGCGCAATTTCATCTTTGAGCTACGCCCAATGATGCTCGACGATCTGGGCCTGATCCCGACCGTCCGCCGTTATGCGGAGGCCGTCAAAGAGCAATACGGGATTGAAGTAAATGTCACGGTGGGCGGCTCAGAGCGGCGCCTGGAGAATTACCTGGAAGTGTTGATCTTCCGCGCCATTCAAGAACTGCTCGGGAATGCTGTTCGGCACAGCCAGGCCACGCTGGTAAAAGTGACCATTGATTTTGCCGATCACATGGTGCGTATCACTGTGGATGATAACGGCAAAGGCTTCGACCCGCAACAGGACTCGCAGGAAAGTGGATTGGGCTTAAAACTGCTGCGGGAACGCATCGAAAAGACCGGCGGCACGCTGGAGATTGATGCCGCACCCGGCCAGGGGACGCGTGTCCAGTTCGTCATCCCCTTCTAATGCAGAAAGCCGCTCGCAAATTGCAAATGCATTACAGCAGGCCTTCCTGACAGTTTTGTGAGTCGTTTGCTCTTGACTTTTGCCACAACCCTGTTACAATAAGAATTGAAATTCCAGCCTGGTCTGGAACATCCTATACCCGGAAAGGAGGTGAAAGCCATGTTATTTGCTCCGAAGGAAAAGGGTCAGGGTCTGGTCGAGTACGCGTTGATTCTTGTTCTGGTAGCCATTGTCGTGATTGCGGTTCTGACGCTCCTCGGCCCGATCATCGGTAACGTGTTCTCCAAGGTCAACAACACCCTCAATAAGTAACATCTCCCTGACCTGAAACACCTCAAACAGGGATCTCGCAAGAGGTCCCTGTTTGTTTTTTGCCCCCACAAGACGGCGGAGCGCAGACGGCGGACTGCGATAGACGATTGACCATGGACGATGGACAGTAGGGGCGAATGAAAACTGGCATTCGTGATGTTTTTACTCTGAATTCGGCTGAGAGATTCGCACCGCAGCGGAAGGTGATTAACCGCTCAGGCGTGCCTGACGCGTCCAGAGCTGGCGATAGGCTGCGGTCTCCTGGAGCAGAGAACGGATAGCTCGGAAGAGTTCATGCTGAGCATAGGGGTTGGCCTGTCCCTCGCCAGGAGTGAAGCGCAATTCGTCCTCATCAAATTCGACGTGAACGTGGCCGCCGGCTTCCAGCCATTCCAGCCCCAGGCGCAGGGTTAGCTCACGTTCAGCGGTCGCGACGACGAGTTCCTGCAGGGTGGCGCGCCCGCCCTTGTATCTCAACGCATATTTCACCAGGCCAGCCAGCCGCTCCAGAAAGGCCTCCGCTCGCAGCGCAGCCGGCGGGTCGGCCAGCCAGTAGACGCGCTCCGCACGCACCCGCTGCCATAACTCCCGCCACTCACGCGGCCCCGGTGGGATGGTATAGACACCGATCTCCGCAGCAGGAGGCAGGGTATAACGATTGAAGACGGAAGCGGCCGCCGGCGCATCGGGCCCCTCGGCGAGGATGGGCACGGAGGCCGGGAGTCCGGATATCCCCTGCGCCCGCCAGTCCACGACCTGGGGCGGAAGCAGCTCGACCTGGGGCAATGGCTGCGGCGCGGCGCGAAAGGCGATCCATTCCAGTTGCAAGGTTCGCTGACCACGAAAATCCTGCGCACGGGCGGTGAAGGCGATGTCTATCACTCCCTGCGGCCATTCCCCATTGTTCCCATTCCACCAGATCAGGCTCTGACGGTTTCCCTGCGCATCGCAGACGGTCAGGCGCAGGTGCTCCTGCTCGCGCCCCACCGGGGTCACCGATTCGATCTTCACGCCGCGCGTCGCCAGCACAGGATAAGCATTCCCAGGGCCGAACGGAGCGAGCATTTCCAGCATTTCGGCCATCTCCAGGTTCACTTCGTCCAGCTCCACCCAGGCATCCAGCATCAGGGTCGGTTCAGGGAGTGTGGGCGTTTGCTTCCTGATCGCCTGCGAGAGGCGTTCACGGAAGGCCTGCACGTTTTGCGGCGCCAGTGCCAGGCCAGCAGCCATGGGATGGCCGCCGTAACTGTGCAGCAAATCGGCGCATTCAGCGATGGCCTGGGTGATGTGAACCCCCTCCACCGAACGCGCCGAGCCACGGAGCAACCCATCTTCTGCGGCGGTGAGCAGAATGACCGGGCGCGCGTAGCGATTGACCAGGCGCGCTGCCACCAGACCAAGCACGCCGCCCGGCCAGGAGGGGTTTTCGATCACCAGCACCGGCAATTCCAGCAGGTCGGAATTTTCCTTCAAGCGCATCTCGACAGTCTGCATCACCTGGGCTGTCAACCACTGGCGCTGCAGATTTAAGGACTCAAGCTGGCGCGCCAGGAAGCGGGCACGCGCCTCGTCCTGCGTGGTCAGGAACTCCACCGCCGGGTTGGCATCGGAGAGTCGCCCCAGCGCATTCAGGCGAGGGGCGAGAAGAAAACCAACATGTTCCTCAGTGAGATGCGCCGGGTCCAGGCGCGTCTGCTCATAAAGGATGCGCAGACCAGGGCGCTTTGTCCTGCGCAGCGCCTGCAGCCCCTCTTTGACCAGACGCCGCGTTTCACCCTCCAGCTTCGCCACATCGGCGATCAACCCCAGGGCCACCAGATCGAGCAGGTCTGAGGGCTGAAGGACAACAGAAGATTCTGTCCGGAGCAACGCCTCCATCAGAAGATAGGCGACGCCTGCGCCGGAGAGATGAGCCAGGGGATGATCAGGGGAAGCACGCTTGGGGTTGACGATGGCCATCGCCGGGGGCAGGATTGGCTCCGGATCGTGATGGTCGGTGACGATCACATCCAGGCCTTGCTGCTGCGCCCATTGCAGGGCAGCGTGCGCCGTGATGCCCGTATCGCAGGTGATCAGCAAGTCCAGGCCACGGGCGAATTCCTGCAGGCGCGTCAGGTGCACCCCATGACCTTCGGTGGCCCGAACCGGGATGTAGTAGCGCACCTCACCGCCCAGAGCGCGCAGCGTTTCCACCAGCAGGGCGGTGGCTGTCTGGCCATCCACGTCGAAATCCCCCCAGATGCCGATTTGTTCTTTCCGTCGCAGGGCATGTTGAATGCGCTCGACCGCCCGCGCGGCATCGGGCAGCGCGAGCGCTTCGGGCGCGGCCGGCGGCCGCGGGTCGAGGAAGGATTGCGCCGCTTCGGGCGAGGTGAAGCCGCGCCGCAGCAGGATGCGACGGATCAGCGGCGGCAGGTTCAACGAGCGCAGCGGGTCTTCCGCTTCTGAAACTGGAAACGTGGGCGGGTCAAGCCATTTCACAGCGGTTCAAAGCGCGCAGTGAAGTGTCGGAGGAGAGGCGGAGCATCGGTGATGCGGTAGCCGCGCAAGCGGGGAGCACGTTCGGCAATGCGCCCTAACACCTCGGCGACATAGTCCAGATGGCTCTGGGTGTAGACGCGGCGAGGGATCGCCAGGCGCACCAGCTCCAGGCGCGGGTAAACCATCTGACCGGTTTCAGGATCGGGATGGGCAAACATGACCGAGCCAATTTCGACCGCCCGTATGCCGCCTTCCAGATAGAGTTCAACGGTCAGGGTCTGACCCGGATATTCGTTGTGAGGGATGTGAGGGAAGAGGGCGCCGGCATCTACGTAAACCGCATGGCCACCGGGAGGTTCGATAATTTGCAATCCCTGGTCACGGATGCGCTCCGCCAGATACGCAACCTGCTGCAGGCGATAGCTCAGATAGTCCTCCTCCAGCGCCTCATACAATCCGACCGCCATGGCCTCCAGATCACGGCCAGCCAGGCCGCCATAGGTGGGGAATCCCTCGCGCAGGATCAGCTCATTGCAGACGCGGCGGTATAGCTCCTCATCGCGCATACAGAGCAGGCCGCCAATGTTGACAATCGCATCCTTCTTGGCCGACATCAGCATTCCATCGGCCAGGCTGAAGGTTTCACGGGCTATTTCGAGGATGCTTTTATCCTGGTAGCCAGGTTCGCGTTGTTTGATGAAGTAGCAGTTCTCGGCATAGCGAGCGGCGTCAATGAAGAAGGGAATGCCGTAGGCGTGATAGAGTTCAGAGACCGCTCGCAGATTGGCCATGGAAACCGGTTGTCCACCGCCCGCATTGTTGGTGATGGTGATCATGCCGAAGGGGATGTTTTGCGGGCCGACCTTTTCGATGAAGGCGCGCAATTTCTCCAGGTCCATATTGCCCTTGAAAGGATGCGGATGGCGGGGATCGAAGGCCTCGTCAATGATCAGGTTGGTGGGTCGTCCGCCACGGGCGCGAATATTGGCATCGGTGGTATCGAAATGCATGTTGGAAGGGACGAATTGCCCCGGCTTCACGAGCACGGCGCTCAGGATATTTTCGGCGGCACGTCCCTGGTGCGTGGGGACGAAATAGGGGAAGCCAAAAATGTCCTGGACGGCCTCTTTGAGGCGATGGAAGGAGCGGGCACCGGCATAGGATTCATCGCCGCGCATCAGCGCCGCCCATTGACGGTCGCTCATCGCCCCGGTGCCGGAGTCAGTGAGCAAGTCAATGAAAATATCTTCCGCGCGCAGGGCAAAGACGTTGTAGCCGGCCTCGATCAACCTGGCTCTGCGTTCCTCTGCTGCCAGCAGGCGGATCGGTTCGACCATTTTGATTCGGAAGGGTTCAGGGGGATAGTTCATAGGCTCCTTGAGCAGATCGCGAAAGGGGATCGGTCAGCGCAGAAGGGCGACGGCTATGGCGGAGTAAATGAAAATGCCAATGCCGTTGATCCATCCACTGAGCATCCAGATGCGCCAGTCCTGCTGATCTCTGATACGCCAGACCAGGTAGCAAATGGTGGCGATGATCACCAGGAAGGAAACGATTACCCAGAGGCTGACATGGCCGATCAGGGTGGCGTGGATATAGCGCCAGGCGCCGGCCTGGTAGGCCATTTCTTCGTACCAGGAGTGGATCAGCGTGCCGCCCAAAACGATGAGCAGACTCAGGCGCAACCAGCCGAAGCGCGGGGCAAGTCGCAGGAGCAGGTAGCCGAGCTGAAAGAAGGCGAATCCCCAGCCAGCCAGGATGTAATCCGGAGTCTCCCAGATGCGGAAAAGGGCGTAATCGTAGACCAGGGTTTTTACAATGCGCACATGGTACCAGTCTACGAAGAGCTGGGGCAGGTCAGCAGCCAGGGCGAAGAGCAAAAGGCGGAGCAGAAGGGGGTTGCGGGTGAGCAGGGAATAGAGCAGGTAGATGAACAGCAGGCTCCAGGCGATGGCCGAAAAGAGCCAGGGCAGGCGGAGAAGCGTCCCTGTCAGCGTGACGCCGATCAGGGTCAGGGACATGGTGATGCCGATCAGCCAGTCTGTTTCACGATTCATGGTTCCTCCGGGGCAAATCAGGGAGGCGGATGCCGGGTAACAGGAGGCGTCCAGCGCAGCCAGGCATGGAAAGCCTAAGGCTCGTTTTCGGTGGGGCCGAAGAATAACTCCCACCACAGGCTGAGGTTGCTACGAGCCGTTGGAATGGGGGTGGGAGTGACAAAGGGGAGAGGCGTTGTGCCGGGTTGAGGGATCGGGATCACCGGATGATCCCCTTCTCGAAGATAGCCGGCCTCGCGCCGCGCCCATTCTTCCACCGCCTGATCGGAAGCCGCATACGTCAACTGGGCCTGCAGGCTGACCTGGGTCTGAGCCAGTTCAGTCACCTGGGCGCGTAGCTTCCGCGCCTCGCGTTCCAGGTCCTGAATGCGTTGCAGGCGATAGTTGAGATCGGTGAGCCAGAAGAAAAAGAGCACCAGGCCGAGGAGGAGCAGCGCGCGGCGCAGCAGGGTGCGTTTCATCCCACGCCCTCGATCACCACCAGGTTGGAGCGCGCGCTGCGCTGACGCAAGGCGCGCGCCGGGGCATATTCGGGAGAGTTCAACCAGGCTTTGGCCTTTTCCACGCTCTCGAATTCAAGGATCACCAGGCGCCGCGGCTGCCAGTCGCCTTCCAGCACCTCGGTATGTCCACCGCGCGCCAGGTAGCGGCCCCCATATAGCGCCACCGCTGCGGGAGCGAGTTTGACATACTCTTTATACAGTTCCGCATCGGTGATTTCAATATCAGCAATGACATATGCGGGCATAGAACAGGCTCCTCTTGGGAGAGATTAGCATTCGCCGGCAACGGAATATCCGCCTCACGAAGGGCGAGGCGTGTTCGAGGATTCTGTTGCAGGAAGCGTTGTGACCAGCACCTTGTCTATCCGTCGTCCGTCCATGTCCATAATCTCGAAGCGCAAGTTTCTCCATTCCATGCGGTCGGAAACCTGGGGGATGCGTCCAAGCAGGGTCATCAGGAAGCCGCCCAGAGTCTCATATTCTTCTTCCTGGGGCAGGCTGGGGAGGTTGAAGAGTTCTTTGAAATCGTCAATGGGTAGCATTCCATCCAGGAGCCAGGAGCCATCTTGACGCTGGACAATCTGGGCCTCTTCGCCGCCGATCTCACCGACGATCTCAGAGAGCAGATCGTTGAGGGTCAGCAGGCCCTGGACGCTGCCGAACTCGTCAATCACCAGGAGCATCTCTCGACCGGTTTCTTTGAAGATTTCCAGGGCGCGGGAAGCCAGCGCTGTCTCCGGGATGAAAGTGACCGGTTGCAGGCACTCTTCCAGACGAATGGGGCGGTCTTCCAGCAGGGGAATGAGCAGATCGCGGGTCTTGACGATGCCCAGGACGTTATCCAGCTCACCTCGACAGACCGGGAAGCGCGAATAGGGGCTTTCTAAAATTCTACGCTTTGTTTCCTCCAGCGGTTCTTCAACATCGAGCCAGACGATTTCGCTGCGCGGTGTCATCAGAGAATACACCCGCTGATCGTGAAGCTGAAAGACGCCGCTCACCATCTCTTGTTCCGAGGTTTCAAACACCCCGGCCTGTGTACCCTGATCGAGCAGGACGCGAATTTCGTCCTCGGTGACCGGTTGCTCCCCTTTGAACTGGATGCCGAAGGCGCGCAGCAAAAGGTCGGTGGAAAAGCTCAGGAAGCGCACCAGCGGAGAAAAGATCAGGAGAAAAAGGCGAAAGGGGCCAATGCTCCAGCGAGCGATGCGCTCACCGTAAATCAAAGCCAGACGTTTGGGAAACAACTCACCAAGCAGGATGGAGAGGAAGGTCGTGATCAGGACGATCACGACCAAGGCAATCGAACGGCTATAAGGGACGAGGGGGGATATTTTCTGGAGCGTCGTTTCCAGATAAATCGCCAGCGTTGCGCCCCCAATGGCGCCCATCAGCAGATCGGTAAGGGTGATCCCTATCTGTACCGCTGAAAGGAACTGGTTGGGATTTTCCAGCAGTCTCAAAAGTCGCGCCGCCGTGCCATCCTCGCTGGCTTTGGCCTGGAGGCGTGATTTCGGTAGCGAGAGGAGCGCTGCTTCCGTCATTGAGAGCAAGCTATGAATGAAAAGAAGCAAGAAAATGAAGGAAATTTCTCTAAAAGGTTCTATCATCTCCTTGCTATTTTACTCTGATTCCCTTTCCTTCTACAACCTTACCAATGAGCCAGAGCGGTTGATCCTGCTGGCGACAGACCTCCTCAAAGGGTTCCAGCTTTTGCGGCGGGATTCCCAGGAGCAGGCCACCGCTGGTTTGAGGATCGAAGAGTAACATTTGCTCTTCTTCTGGCCGTGGCGGATCAAATTCTACCCATTGGCCAAAATACAGGCGATTGTCGTGAGCGCCGCCGGGGAAGGTGAAAAGTTCGGCATAGCGCCGGGCTGAAGTTACGAAAGGAATGCGCTCAAATTCCAGTTCCATCGCCACCCCTGAAGCGTTCGCCATCTCCAGCGCGTGCCCAAGCAGGCTGAAGCCAGTGACGTCAGTCACTGCTCGCAGGCCATGCGCAACCGCCAGACGGGATGCCTGGCGATTGAGGCGTTTCATCCACCCCACCACTTCGGCGACATCTTCCGGCGCAGCCTTTTGCTGTTTGAGCGCAGTGGTGATGACGCCAAACCCCAACGGTTTGGTAATTGCTAGCCAGTCGCCAGGACGCAGGCCAGCCTTGGTAAGGAAGTTTTCGGGGGAGACGAAGCCAAGCACGACCAGACCATATTTTGGCTCTTTATCCTGGATGGTATGCCCACCAGCAATGACCACGCCGGCCTGACGGGCGATCTCGGCGCCGCCGCGCAGGATTTCGCTCAGTATTTCTACAGGTAGCTGTGGAGGCAGGGCGGCAATATTCAGCGCCAGAAAAGGCTCGCCGCCCATGGCATAAATATCCGAGAGACTGTTGGCGGCAGCGATCGCACCGTAATCATAAGCATCGTCCACGACCGGGGTGAAGAAATCGGTCGTAACGACCAGGGCGCGCTGCGCATCCAGCCTCCAGACGGCTGCATCGTCGGGGCTTTCAAGACCAGCCAGCAGGTCCGGGTAATCTTCTTTTCGGAAGAGGCTTTGAACAGGGCGCAACACGTGCGCCAGCGTTTCCGCGTTTAGCTTGGACGCTCAGCCGGCGCAGGAGGACAGGCTGGTCAAACGAATTTGTTTACCGCTCGGCGCAATCTCACTCATATAACTATGGTGCAGGAGCAGGAGTTGGAGTCATGGATGGCAAAGGCAGGATGAAGGGAGCGTTGCTGGGGAGAATCAGGGTCTGAATAGAAGGTGAGAGTTTCAGGATGTAGAGGTATTGGAGCAGCTCAGGGCGATTGCGCAGCACTTCTTCGATGGTGGCCAGAGCTTTGGCTTCTGCTTCGGCCTGGATCAGGCGTGCCTCG
The DNA here is from genome assembly GCA_017743695.1 of Chloroflexota bacterium. Lineage (GTDB taxonomy): Bacteria > Chloroflexota > Anaerolineae > Anaerolineales > Villigracilaceae > 630D-37. The sequence continues at coordinate 914 of JAGHYK010000086.1, read as the reverse complement.
GCCTCGCCTTTGGCCTTGATCACGGCAGCATCCGCCTGACCCTGGGCGATCTGGCGCGCCTGTTCCGCTTCCTGCTTTTTCTGTTCGACAACGAAGCGCGCCTGCAGGGCCATTTGCTCGGCGATTTGCTTTTGCTCCACCGCTTTGGCATATTCTTCGGTAAAGTGGATGTTGCGGAGTACAAAGTCTGCCAGGATGAGGTTGTTATCGTGGAACTTCTTGCTTAATTCCTCTGTGATGCGGCTTTCCATTTCAGCACGTTTGGCGCTCACGATCTCTTCTACGCCGTACTGGGAGGCCATATCCCGCACCAGGCCGCGCACCAGGGGACGCACCAGCTCTTCGGCATAGCGATTCTGCCAGGTAATGTGCAGGTCTATGACGCGCTCGGGGTCAACCGAGAAGATCACGGAGCAGTCAATATACACTTCCTGCCCATCTTTGGTGCGGGCGCGGATCGAATCATCCCCCACTCGTTCTCCTTCGCTGGCTGCGGAAGACATGGTGTAGGTCTGACGGGAGATGGGGTAGCGCTCCACATACTCGAGGAAAGGCACAATCCAGTTCAGCCCAGGCTGCAGGGGACGTTCGCGATAGCCTTTGGGGGAGATAGCCGAGATGACCACGCCGCGCTCTTCCGGATTGATGAACACAATCCCGGCGCCTGCAGCCGAAAGCAGCACGGCGGCGGCTATCAGAACAACGGCGATGGGCAGCAATGGGCGAACCGAACTTTGTTTCCGGCTGCGTGTGAACATCAAGAGCAGGATGGCAAAGAAGCCAACCCAGGCAAAAAACGCGGCAGTATTCAGAAAAGAAGAGACATTCATGGTGATACTCCTTCGGAGAAGGATAGAGGATTGCTATAGCGTACACAACCAACGCGAAACGGATGCAACTTGATTCGGATCATG
>JAGHYK010000085.1 GCA_017743695.1 Chloroflexota bacterium | reverse complement strand
CGACGAGTACAGCATCCAGATCGCCAGCGTGATCGGGCAAATCAACGTTTCGGAACAACGTCCACTCCCCATCAAGGCGTTGGCGTAATGCCTGTGCCAGGGATTCTTCTCCTTGAATTCCTTGTGCAAGGTTTTCTTCTTCGCGCTTCAGTTTCTCTTGTACCAATACTATCAGATATACAATGCCGAGAATGGGAAACGCGATGAGCATCGGAACATAAGAGCCGGTGAGAAACCCCAAGAGAGTCACGATAATTGCCACGACAATCAGAATCATGCCAATCTTGCGCATGGAACTGGCTTTCTTTTGCAAGGCTTTCTGGCTTTGATAAAGATACCCGCTACCTGTTACGATATTCAGCGACCCCTTCGAAGATGGTAAATTTCGCTTTGCGCCTGGATTCTTTGGGGATTCTGCCCTTTTTTTGGAGGCAGTTACCTGACTCCCTGGCGAGACTGGCCTTCTCTCCGGTTCAGTTTCTTGCTTCGGTGGAGCAGATTGGTTCGTTGACTGTTGGGACGAAAGAACCTGGATGCGCTCTGTCAACAACAGATAACCGATGCCTGCAGCCGCCTGGATTAGAGACTTGTCCTTAGCGTTTGCAACGGCGTAAGCCAGGTCTCTTATGCTGATGGCCTTTTCTTCCAAAAGATTGATAATCGGGCGATTTAGATTCTTAAACGGCCATATCACCTTTTTTAACGCACTGACATCCAGCACAGATGAAGCAATATCGTTACGGTGTAAACAGACAGCGGCGGCCCACCGGATCCTGAGGTTTCGGGCATTCTCTGACGCCCATACCAGGTCCTTCGATGTGATTTTTCCTTCCTGGATTAACTTTCCAATCGGCTCATTGAGGTCTCGAAAGGTCCAGATCGTTTCTTCAGCAAACCGAATGATTTCTTGACCTGAGATATGAGAGGAAGTTAACGATTCACCCGGTGATGAGACAGCAGGTGTAGCCTCGGGTACCGCAGATGTAGCTTGAGGCATAGCAGGTGTGACCTGGTGCACAACCGATGTGGCCCCAGGTGCAGCTTCAGGTACAGCGGATGTAGTTTGATGCGCAGCGGATGTGGCCTGGTGTACAACGGATCTGGCCCCAGATTCATCGAGCCTGGCCTGGGGTACACCAGCCTGAGGTTGAGAAACTTTGGGCGGTGAAGGCGGAGCAATCTGTGCCAACCTGGCGCGTTGCGCCTTGAGTCCTTCTTGCGCTCTCAGATTGTCTGGTTCTATCTGCAGGACGCGTTCGAGCAATTCAATGCTCTTGTGAATGTCTGGCGTCAGGCCCGCATACCACAGCAGAAGCGAGGGGTTATCGGGTTGTTCGCTTATTGCCCGTTCGAGCAGAGAGAGAGCATCCGCTTTTCTCCCTTGCGAAATCAGAGACTTGATTTGAGCGAGAAGGATTTCTGTTGAGGTCATATTGCTTCTCCGTTTCCTTTCATCTGGCAATGCGCGCAATTTACGAAATTATAGCCGTAACAGGTTGTTGATGTTCAATGAATTTCTTAAGGCCGCAAGCGGCGTTTCCGCCAGGGGCGGCAATCCGCGTGGGGCGAACGCTGCATAGGGACTGAGAGCGATGTTCATTGGCGTTCTCTCCGGCAGGCAACTTCACTCTATTCTACCTGTCTTGCTCCTTTCCGCCACGCCGAACATTCACGGCTGACCTCCCTGGCATGTTCCCCGCAGAAGAGTAACACCGCAGGGCCGACCACTCTACGAATCTGCTGGATGGCTGCTCCGCCCCCTGGTCGCTGCATGGATGCTACGAGAACAGCACCTCCACATCCTCTTTGGTGAGCGATTTGAAGATGCCGCCTTCGGAGGCAATCAACTGCTCCACCAGTTCGCGCTTGCGCTCCTGGAGGAGCATGATCTTCTCTTCGACCGTCTCGCGGGCGATGAATTTGTAGATGAAAACCGGCTTGTCTTGCCCGATGCGATGGGCGCGGTCGGCGGCCTGCATTTCCACCGCAGGATTCCACCACGGGTCAATGTGCAGGACGTAGTCAGCAGCGGTCAGGTTGAGGCCCACGCCGCCGGCTTTCAGGCTGATAAGGAAGAAAGGCAGATCGGGATCGTTCTGGAAGCGATCCACCTGTTGCTGGCGGTTTCTGGTACGGCCATCCAGGTAGGCGTAAGGGATGCCGCGCGCGTCCATTTCGGCGCGCAACAGGCTGAGGGCCTGGACGAATTGGGAGAAGACCAGCGCTTTGTGGCCTTCGGCGCGCAGCGTTTCGAGCGTTTCGACCAAAATCTCGAACTTGGCCGAGTCGCCGCGATAGTTTGGCTCGACCAGACGGGGATGAATGCACACCTGACGCAGGCGCAGCAGCCCCTCCAGGATTTTGAAGCGAATATCGTTGATGTCTTGACTCTCTTCAAGCATCCCCATCAACAGGGCACGATAGTATTCGCGGGTCTGCTGATAGAGTTTGCGCTGGGCCGGCTCCAGGTCGGTGTAAATGATGCGCTCGGTGCGCGGCGGCAGTTCGGGGGCGACTTGCTCTTTGGTGCGGCGCAGGATGAAGGGGTAAACCAGCCGCCGCAGGGTCTGCAGGGTGGTTTGCGAGGCCTCATCGCGCCGTTCGATGGCCGAACCGAATTCGCTTTTGAAGGTATCCAGATTACCGAGCAATCCGGGGTTGAGGAAGGCAAATTGCGACCATAGCTCATAGACGTTGTTCTCCACCGGCGTGCCGGTGAGGCACAACCGATGGTCAGCCTGCAACAGGCGCACGGCTTTGCTACTCTGGGCAAGCGGATTCTTGACGGCTTGCGATTCATCGAGGATGACATAAGAGAAACGATAGTCGCGCAGGAATTCGATGTCCCGCAGGACGATGCCGTAGGTGGTGATGACCAGGTCGTATCCCTCGAAGTGCGCCGGCTCTTTTTTGCGACCCTGCCCTGTGAACTGCAGCAGGCGCAGGTCGGGGGTGAAGCGTTCGGCTTCGCGCTGCCAGTTCACCAGCAGGCTCTTGGGGACGACGAGCAGGGCCGGGCGGGGCAGTTCGCCGCGTTCTTTGAGCGAAAGCAGGAAGGCAAGGGCCTGAACGGTCTTGCCCAGCCCCATGTCATCGGCCAGGATGCCGCCAAAGCCGTATTCGTGCAGGAAATGCAGCCAGTCGTAGCCGCTCTTTTGATAGGGGCGCAGTTCGCCGCGGAAGCCCTGCGGCAGGGGCTGTTCGACGATGCGCTCAAAGGATTTGAGCCGCTCGCGCCGGGCATGGAACTCCGGGGCGATGTCTTTGGTTTCAGCCTCGGCCAGCAGCTCATCGAGCAGGGAGAGTTGCAGGTCGCTGACGCGCAGCCCGTCCTCGGTCTCTTGCGCCATGTTGAAGAGGTGCCGGTAGCGTTCCAGCCACTCTTCGGGGATTTGCCCGATGGAGCCATCGGCCAGTTTGATATAGCGCTCACCGCGTTTGAGGGCGCGGCGAATCTCATTCAGGCTGACCTGCTGGTCGCCGTAGTGTACAACCGCCCGCACGTCGAACCAGTCTATGCCGCTGGAGATGTTCAGGCTGAGCACTGGCTTGTTGCGGTTGATTCTGGCAATGTCTTTCTCGCCGAAAATCTCGAAGCCGGCTTCAACAAGGGCTGGGACGCACCGGATCAGGAAATCGTAGGGATGAACGCGGGCGCGAATCTGAAAGACGCCGGGGCGGTCGGCGCCGGCACGCTTGAGGCCGTAACGGGGATCGGTCAGCAGGTTGTAGTAGCGAAGCTCCTCCTCCGCATCGCGCAGCACCTTGATTCCGCCCCACTCACCAGGGGGTTGGATGATTTCCTCCTCCGGGACCCTGGAACCCTGCGAGACGAGTTCGTACTCCCCATAAGCGAAGCGCATTTCGGCTTCGAGCGGCTCCTCCCCTTTTTTGGAGAGATACAGGCGAGGGATGGGCTTTTGCCGAACGACTTCCCACTTCACCGTTTTGCCCCCAATCGGGAGATATTTGTTCAGGCGGGTGAAGTAGCGCTGGCGGAAGGTTTCTACCTCGCTGCGCGGGACTTTGAGCGGGAAGAGGGAAAGCACGGGCAGCGACTCGGGATTTTCGATCTGGACCAGCGTTTCCCCGGCCAGCGCCCACATGGGGTTTGTTTCGGAGAAAATCTGCAGATTGCGCCCACTGAGACTGTAGAGCTGCCCCTCCAGTTCCAGACCTGCCTGTAATTCCAGATGTCTTTCCTCTTCCATCAAGATCGCCTTCAAGGGGGCTGGCTCAGAAGCAACGCGCAACAGGGAGGAAAAGAGTTTGTCTTTCTTGAGGAAAATGGGAATCTTCAAGTGCGCAAGCAGTGGCAGCCTCTGGAAGGAAATGGAGGGCAAATAACTGCTCGAAAAGAAGGAAGGATAGCCATAGGAGCTTCCTATCGCCAGATTGAGCAGTTCCCGCCCCTCCAGGCTCAGGTTGATGGGATGGATCGAGTCGCTGCTCCGATAGGGTTGAACCAGGGAATGCCAGTCTCTGCTGCTGCTCAGCAGGTCGAAGATTTCTTGCGGGAGCGGATGGTCGCCCAGATCACCCACTGGCGCCCATGCCTGCGCGCTGAGTAAATAGGGACGCAGATTTGCCTGGAAGAAGGGGCTGTTGCTCTGTCTGGCAGTTTCCAGACCAATCAATACCAGAACCGGCAGAGGAGTCTCTGGGGATTGGGACGCTTTTCGGGCGGACGGCTCTGGGGTGCTGCTCAGGGTCAACTCCAGCCGATAGTGCCAGTCCTTTTCGGCTACGTCTCTCAAATAATCCCGCAAAGCATAGGTTGCGGCCAGTGTGTGGCGGCAAAGGCGCGGGTCGGGGTTACCCGCCTGGCAGGTACAGGAAAATTGAATCTGAAAGCGAGCGGCCTGGACCCGGACAGTAAAGGTCTCGTTCTTTTCTTTGACTTCACAAACAGCGCTTTCGCCCGTAAACTCGGTGACTCTGGCCTGTTTTTGCTGGTACAGAGTTTTGCCTTTTTCTTGTTCGCGCCAGTCCAGGTAATAGCGAAATCTGTTGGGGTCAATATTTTGACGGGTGAGAAGATACATAAGGAACTTTCCCTCAGTAAAAAATCTCGTTCAAGCGTTCACAGTCGGAGTTCTTCGAGCATGGGGCGGAGTTTGGATTTGCGCCAGTGTTTTTCGATCAGATCATCCAGGACGCTTTGCCAGCGCGCTGCCTGGCCGGCCTGGAGCAGGATGTCGCGCCCCTCGCGCAGCCAGTCCACTGCCGCATCGTAGTAAGATGACCGGGCGCTATCCATGATTTGCGCCGCCTGTTGATAGCACTGATGGAAAGCCCAGTCCGGAAACTCAGCGCGGACGGCCTGGATGACTTTCCTCAGTATGCTCGACCACGGATGTTTCTCCACCAGCGCCATAGCTTCGGGATACATCTTTTCCAGCAGGTAGATTTCAATGACTTCATCTTGAGCGTAGGAAGAACGTTCGGCGAGGATTTTCATGGCCTGGGGACGGGCAGTTTCCCATTCTGCGGCCAGATGCGACTTCAACCAGGTATAGTTTTCCACCGTGGGATGGAATTCGAGCGCCTGCCAGGCTGCCTGACGCGCCAGGTCGCTTTGCCCCTGACCCTGCGCCTGATCGCGCAGCCATTCGGCGAGAGCAGCCCGTTGATATGTCCCACCCACATTCAGGCCATGAGCGGCCAGCTCGAAGCCAAGTCTGGTTTCCCCACGCTCCAGCAACATTTTGCACAGCTCAAGAACTTTCTGGGGGTCTTGCAATATCTCGCGGGCTTCCTGCACCGCCTGCTCGCTTCTCCCTGCCTCAATCAGAAGTTGCAGATAGGTAAAAATTTGCCCTTCGGCTTCAGCAAGATGGATGGCTTCTTCGTAACGGCCGCGCGCTTTGAGAATGCGCAGACGGACCTGCGCCAGGTCATCGGCAAAGTTGGGCGCTTCCCCTTCCCAGGCGCCGCGCTCATCGAAGTTCCCCTGCATGGCGGCGACCAGCGGCGGATAGTCCCAGCCCTGGCGGAGGGCGGTCAGGGGCATCTCCAGCACGCTTCCTCCAATCATGGTTTGCTTCCAGGATGTCAGTTTCCGCTCCCAGTCGCGGCGTTCTTCGGGAGAAAGGTCGGCGCTCAGCAGGGCTTCGCTCCAGATTTCGGCGAAGGCCGACAGATTTTCCTCTTCCACATCCTCACTATCTTCGAGGAAGTTCTGGTCGAGGCGACGACAGCCCTCAATCCAGGCCAGGGTGGCGGCTTCCAGAAGAAGCAGGGCAGTGCGCGGTTCCCCCTGGTCGAGCAGGGCGCCCGCCTGTTCGATGGCCGGGTCCAATGCCTCGGAAACAGGCGTCCAGTAGTCATCCGCGCGCGCATACGCATTGTAAGCAGAGCGACCTGTTTCCACGATTTTTGCCCGGATTTGCGCCTGCAGGCGGTTCACATCTACCGCAACGGGAGGCTTTTCCTCAGCAGCAGAGGAGGTCACAAAATCTTCGATGGCGTCAATGAGTTCAGGATGTTGCTCGACCAGAAAGTGTAGCAAAGCGAGCAGCTGGTCGCGGCTTTGACCTTCGAGAAGGGTGCGCAAAGAGGGACGAGCGCGCACTTCTTCAGGACGATGCAGGAAAAACAGCAAAGCGGCGACGATGTGTTTGCAATCGCCGCTGCCTTCATACGGGCAGGAACAGAACGCTTCCTGGATATTGCCCTGCTCGTCCAGGCGCACTGAGACGCGATACGGTTCTGGCGCGCTGCCCTCGACCTGGGCAATAAACGTTCCTTCTCGCCACACTGCGTCGAAGACGGCGCCGCTCTCAAAGTAATTCACCCCGCGCTGCCAGGAGGTTGCCGTGGCGCGGGCGCGGATGTTTTCTTCGGAAAGATGAAATTGGGGAAGCATATACCCTCTCAGTGCTTAATTTTAATGGTGAGATGGCCCTGGTCGTCATGGTCCATCGCGCACAATCCACAATAATCCATCTCTTGACCCTCTCTATAGGAGCAGGTAATACATACCCATTCGGCAATGGTCTCCTGGCCCTTCCGGCGACATTCGACGCAATAGCGTCAGCGGGGCTTGCTGCGTGAGATCTCGCGCGGGTATTCTACTCCCGGCTCTGGTGGATGGATAGAGACCAGGGTCAGGATGTGTTCGATCCAATCGCCAAAGTCGAAGACGTATTTCAATTCGTCGCCTTCGCTGAGGCCGATGGCGGCGATTTGCACATCGGCGCCATCGCCCCCGCCGAACGGATCTACTGTTCCCAACTCCACCTCGCGATAGCGGGTTTTGGTCCCGAAGCGAGGCACCCGTTTCCAGAAGCCGCCCACGTGGTCGGACTCATGGCCGAATGCCCTGACCAGAATCGAATTCAAATCGTCTAAGGTCTGTCCACCCTGGATTTCCACCTCGCGCCAGACATGCGGATCGTGTTTCAATACAGCCTTGAAGCGATAAACGAGTTTCTCTTGCTCTCGGGTCACCGGCTGCAAGCGGCGCGGCAGGGGGGAACCGGTTTGCTCCAAGATCAAGCGTTCGAGGGGGGACGGCGCCGCATCGGCGTACGTGATGCGGGAATCGTCGAAGAGAAAGCGGCCATCCTGTTCGAGGACGATTTGCCAGTGATGCGGCGGACAGGCTTCTTTCTCCGGCAGGCGAGCGTAGGCGAGGGGGAGCGCATCCTCAATCCAAATGCTCTCATCGGCAGCGTTTTCGAGGATCTGGTAGAGCAAATCTGCCAGCAGGCGGTCGCGCGCCTGGATCAGCGCGGGTTGCTGCTTCTTGTGCGGCTCGATTTCCAGCCGCAGCACACCATTCTGCCAGTCCAGCACAGTGACCAGCAAATCGTCACGGCGGGTGACGTTTTGACGGCGCAGCCAGACGCTCAGATCAGCAATGAGGATTTTATCTTTTCCCTCAAACCCCAGCAATCTGTAAAGCGGATGCTTGACCTTTTGCTCAAGGATACGATATAAGACCGGGATGGGTTGATCCCTGGTATCCACAAAGCGCACCTCTCTCAAGGGGAAATGCAAACGAAGATAGCGGGCAAACAGTTCCATTTCCAGCGTGCCCTGCCCGGCAATACGGCGGCCCAGCGGCAGACGGAAACGCGCGCCCTCCATAGCCAGCCGCTTGGGCAGCAGGGTTTTGGGATCGAGAAAAACGAAGGGGGAACGGAAAGTAACGCGAAGGGCATTTCGCACCGCCTGGCGCGGATTTTTAGCTCTGGAAGGCCTGCGCGCCAGCACCCAATCTATCAAATCATCGAGGGCGATGGGGCCAGACAGGGAGACCGCCAGATCGTTCAGGAGAGATTCGTAGGTGGGGGGAAAAGGAGAGGACATACGGGATTCCTTTCGATTTCAGGCAAAAATTCCGTTGCCGGCCTCATGGCCTCTTTCAGCCAGAAGGCGGGCGCGAAGGTTTAGCAATTCGGTGCGTTCCGCCAGAAATCTGGAATGGCATTTGCCCCCCGAACCGCTTTTCTATCTGCCAGGCGCGCAGCAGCGTCAGCGTTTGGAAAAGCGCATCCTCTTCGCTCTTGAATTTCTTTTTGCTAAGCATCCAGGGGTGTCGAGACATGGTTATTTCACGGATAATTATAACATAAGCACGATTCGGCCACAGGATTGTGAAGAACAGAGCAGCGGCGAAAGCAGTCAGATCGTCTGCGCCTCCACCTGCGGATAGAGGGCATCTATCTGCTGCTGCAGGCGGATGGTTTCGGCAATGGCAGAGGCGATGTGAATGTAGCGCACGGGGTCATCCAGGCGGCGGCCTTTGCGGTCTTTCAGGTATTTTTCCAGCACCTGGTAGCCGCCGATCTGGTACTCCCACATCTCTGGAGTGACGCCCTCGAAGTATTTGTCGGCGTTGATGTGCACCCTCCCGGTGGCTGGGTCATAGCGCACCTTCTCCACCACATCGCTGCCCTGACCCTGATACTTGACACCCCCCTTGCCTCCCACAAGCAGGGGAGTAGAGCGCAGCAGGTGCAGGTCAATCAGTTGCTGGCCGAGGGCGGCCATCTGGCGGAAAAGCGCGCCATCGGCGGTGAAAGGGATGCGCGGGAAGTCGGTGCGCAGTTCCTGGGCGTACTTCTGGCGGTAGGTCGGGCTGTAGAGGACGGCGTAGATATAGGCCAGCACCTCTTCCGGCGTGGGGGTGAAGCCATAAGCGGCGCTCAGTTTGGGCAGCAGCCAGTCGGCCAGGTTGGGCTGGCGCGCCTGGTGGAACATGTCCGGCGTTTCGGTGGAGGGGTAGAGGTAGAGGGGAAAGTAGTAGTTAATGTCAAAGGCTGCCACTGTCTTATGGCCGCCGATTACATTACTTACCATTGCGCCAAATTCGTCTTTGTGTTGTTTCGGAGTTATCAGAGCCAGATTTTCCCCGGCCAGCATGTGGCGCATGACTTCGGGGCGGGGCATACAATGAAAACCACGCGACCGTCCGGTGTAATAGGTATAGCGGACATCAAAAGGACGATACAGGATGGGGACGATTTTCTCGCGATGGGGGCCGCCCTCGCGTTTTACATCCTGTTGTGCAAGGCCAACCTTCCAATCCCGCGCGTCTTTGCCCAACTGGAAGGCTGTGCGCGCCAGCTCTTCGCTCAACTGGCTGAACGTCAGAACCGTTGTCCACATCTCATCGGGCGTCCAGCGGATGGTCAGGTTATCCCGCGCGGTGACGATGCCGACGCTGTTGACGGGGAAAATCTCGGTCACGGAGGGCCAGGACTGGTAGGCTTGCAGGTTTTGCGTCTGGCGCGGGGTGAAGAAGTAGGAGGGCGATTCGGGCATGATGGGCTGGTAGCCGGCGGTGGAGAGGTCGTGCGCATCGAGCCAGGCGTATTTGTCAGCCCGCGAGCCGTAGAGGTGAGCGTGGTAGACCCTACCCCCTGGCCCCCTCCCCGCCTGCGGGGAGGGGGGATTTGCCTGCATCGCCTGCGGGGAGGGGGGATTTGCCTTCCCCGTGTACGGGGAAGGGGCAGGGGGATGGGATCGAGACAACACCTTCTGCAGAACAGCAAGCACCGCGTCCATGTTCTGGAGCACTTGCTCATTCGTAAACCGCACCACGCGATAACCCAGGCTCTCCAGGTATGCCTGGCGCATCTCGTCGTATTCTTTTTGCTTCTCGTGAATTGGCCCATCTACCTCGATTATCAAACGCGCTTCGCGGGCGTAAAAGTCCACGATGAAGGGGCCAATGGCGTGCTGACGGCGAAACTTCACGCCCAACTGGTTGAGGCGCAGGTGCTGCCACAAGGCATCTTCGGCAGGAGTGGGATTTTTGCGCATTTCGCGGGCATAAGGCTTTAATTTTTCCCAGACTGGCGCCGCGGTCTGCCAGTGGAAGAAGGCCTCGCCTGCACTCCCGGCCTGTGAATAGGATGCAGTCTCGCCATACTTCACAAATAACGCAATCGCCACGCCCTGCCGGATGTCGAAGACATTTTCGTCCGCGCTGCCATCGGG